>CAXTFU010000089.1:0-13417 GCA_964243385.1 uncultured bacterium
GCGCGCCAGCTGCGCCCGCAGCTCGGACAGCAGCGGGCCCGCGGCCGCCACCGGCGTGGCGGACCGCTCCCGGGCCAGCGCGAGGTCGTGCGTCGCGACGAGGAGCAGGCCGCGCTGGCGCAGCGGGTGCTCCCTGGTCAGCTCGGCGCGTCCGCGGCGGTAGGCGTCCTCGGCCGAGCCGACGGCGCCGGCCGCGAGGGAGGCAAGGCCGAGGTCGAACAGCAGCGCGGCCGTGCCGCTCAGGCGCGGCAGCAGGTCGACGTAGGCCTGCACCGCCTGCTCCGCCCGGCCGAGCCGGTAGGCGCACCAGGCGGCGACGGACGCCGTCGCGGGGTCCGTCGTCCCGGACAGGTCGTCGAGCAGGGCCTCGTACTCGCGGGCCGCACGAGCGTCCGCGAGCAGGTGCAGGGCGTTGGCGATGCCCTTGCGCGTCCAGACGTCGTCCGGGGCCATCCGCTGCGCCCGTTCGTAGGCGTCGAGCGCTCCCGGCGCGGCGCCCGGCAGGTGCTCCCGGACCCAGCCGAGCACGCCGTGCGCGGCGGCGGGAGCGCCGGGGAACCCGGCGGCCGCCTGCGCCGCCTGCTCGGCCGCGGTCCAGGCACCTGCGTCCGCGAGCAGCCGGGCCCTCGTCGTCCAGGTCTGCCCGTTCGGAGCGAGGTCGACGGCGTCCTGCGCGATCGCCAGCGCAGCGCCGTGGTGCCTGAGCCGCGCCTGCACCGCCGCCAGATGCGTCAGGGCCTCGGCCCGCTCCTCACCCGCCGTGACCTCCACGAGCCGCCGGTAGGACGTCGACGCCTCCTCGACGCGGTGGAGCGACAGCAGCGTGCGTGCCGTCGTGCGCAGCGCGCCCGCATCGTCCGGCGACTGCCAGAGCACGGACTCCGCCACCTCCAGGGCCTCCTGGAGACGGCCCACGCGGCGCAGCGTCTCGGCGTGCTCCCGCTGCAGGGCCACGTCGTGCCGGCGTGCGCCGGTGAGGTGCTCGAACATGCGGACGGCGTCGCCGCCACGCCCCGCGGCCAGGAGCCTGTCGCGCAGGACGGGGGCGACGGTCGAGACGTAGCCCGAGTCCTTGAGCTGCGCCAGGATGGGCGCCGCCCAGTGCGAGCTCGCCGGACCGCCGCCGGCGGCGCGCAGGACGCTGGTGAGCGCCTGTCGGACGACGGGCTCGTCGTGCAGCAGCCGGCCCACCGCCGTCAGCGCCTGCTGCGCGCGCGGGATCTCGTCGCCGCGCCCGTCCGCCGCGGTCACGTGCTGTGCCAGCTCCTGCGCCGCTGCGGTGAGCTCCCAGCGGGGCCAGTCGTCGTCCGGCGCGCGCTCGACGGCCCGGGTGAGCAGCTCGACCGCCGCCGCCGGCCGGCCGAGCTGGCGCAGCACCTGGCCCTGGCTGGCCAGCGCGTAGCCGTAGTCGCCCCGCAGCTCGACCGCGCGGCCGAAGTGCTCGAGCGCCTCCTCCAGCGACCCCTGCCGCCGCAGGGTCTCGCCGAGCAGCGCGGCGGTCACCGCCGAGGCGGTCCCGTCCGCCTCGCTGCGGGCGAGCAGGGCGTGGGCCTCGCGCACCTGGTCCGGCCCACCCCTGGTCAGCAGCGCGTCGGCGAGCCCCTCGACGGCGGCCACCGAGGTCGGGTCGAGCTCCAGGGCCCGGCGGAAGTCGCGCTCCGCGGCCTCGGTCTGCCCGCCGTCGGCGTGCGCGGCCGCCCTCCCGAGCCAGGCCTGCGCCTGACCCGGAGCCAGCTCGACGGCCCGGTCGTACTGCGCGACGGCTTCGGCGATCCTGCCCTGGACGGCGAACAGGTCGGCCAGGGACGCGTGGGCCCGGCTCAGGTGCTCGTCGAGCTCCAGCGCGCGGTCGAGGTCGGCGCGGGCCAGGTCGAGCTGCCCGAGCTCGAGCCGCACGGCTCCGCGGACGGCCAGCTGGTCGGCTGACCAGGGCTGGCTGCTGACGCCCTGGTCCAGCAGCCGGGCGGCCTCCGACGACCGGCCGGCCGCGTGGTAGGCCGCGACGAGGTTGGTGATGACCGCGCCGTCGTCGGGGACGAGGGCCAGCGCGTGCTCGAGCGCCTCGACGGCACCCCCGAGGTCGCCCTGCTGCAGCAGCGCGAGGCCGCGCAGGAGCGAGCCGTACCCGGGGAACGAGCGCGTCACCTGGTCCGCGGCCTCCAGGGCCTCGTCGACCTGTCCCAGCTCGAGCAGCCGAGCCGCGACGGCTCCCACGAGCGACGGGTCGTCGGGTGCCGCCTCCCGGGCTGCGGCCAGGTGACGCAGCGCCACGGCCCGCGCGCCGGCATCGGCCTGCAGCTCGGCGAGCAGCAGGTGGTCGTCGGCCGTGAGCCCGGGGCCCTGCCCGTCCGGCGCCACCGCGCGGGCCTCGTCCGCGCGGTGGTCCCGCCAGAGCGCGTGCGCGTGGCGGGCCTGCAGGCCCGGGCTGTCCGCGGCCGCGCGGGCCCGGCGCAGCGCCTGCTCGGCCTGGCCGACCCGGCCGCCGTCCAGGAGCAGCTGCGCCGCTGCCGCCTCCGCCTCGGCGACCTCCGTCGCAGGGAAGTCGCCCGCCCGCAGCGCCGCCGCGTGCAGGAGTGACGCCTGCCAGTCCAGCGGCGCGCGCGAGGTCGCGTCCGCCAGGGTGCGGGCGGCGTCACCCGCCCGGCCCTGCGCCAGGAGCGACGCACCGAGAGCACGACGGACGTCGGGGGTGTCCTCCCCCAGCGCGACGGCGCTGCGCAGGCGGTGCTCGGCCTCGTGCGCCCTGCCCGTGGCCTGCAGCGCGATGCCGAGGTCGGCGAGCAGGTCCCCCCGGTCGAGGACGTACGGGCCGGCCGCGCCCAGCAGCGCGACGGCACGCTCGTAGGGGGCAACGTCCGGGAGCCCCGAGCCGTCCGACAGCGCTGACGCGAGCGCCAGCAGGCAGCAGGCGGCGCCCTCCACCGCCATGACCTCCTGCGTCTGCTGCGGCCCGGCCCGCAGCAGCGCCTCGCTGCGGGAGACCACGGCCGAGGCCAGGCGTGCCGCCGCCTCGGGCCGGCCGCTCTGGTAGGCGGTGCGCGCCGACTCCAGGTCGGACCGCAGCCGGGCGACGTCCGGGAGCGGCGCGGGACACGCCGGCCGCACCTGCGCCGGCACCGGAGCGGGGGCCCGGTCCCGGGACGCCTTGACGTGCCCGCCGGGGAGCCTCGAGGTGCTCACTGCGGTCCTCCTGCCTGTCGACGGGCGGTGCTGACGACGTCTCTCACGTGAGCGCCTGCTCCTCCTTGGGGCGGCGGCGTCCCCACACGGCGTCCAGCCGCCCGGCGACGTCCTCGAACGACCCCTGCTGCGCGAGACGCAGCCGCCAGGCCGCGTTGAGCAGCTCGACGACCTGCTGCCAGGTCTCGTAGACCTCCCCGTCCTGCCGCCCCTGCAGCAGGACGCACCACCCGTCCGACGTGCTCGTCCAGGCCCTGAGGTCGAACACCCGGGTCGGGTAGTCGGCGAGCACCAGCGCCCGGGCGTCGGCGACGAAGTCGTCGAGCCAGTCGTCCTCGGGCCGGGCGCCCTGCACGGCCGACCGGACCTCCGCGCTCTGCGCGGGAGGGGCCAGGTTGACGACCGCCTCCTCCCACAGCGTCGCGAGCCGCTCCACGGTCTCGCCGAAGCTGCTCTGGGACGCCGGGTCCTGGTCGCGCAGCAGCCGCAGGCACAACCGCGCCCGGTGCACGTCCGCGGGCTCCTCCCGCTCGCGGGCCGAGGCGAGCGCCTCGTAGAGGGCCTGGTTGCGGGCCTCCTCGTCACCGGTGTCGACGAGTGCCTCGAGCAGCCCGGTCAGGGTCTGCACGTCGCCGAGCTGCTGCGCGCGCAGCGTCTCGAGCAGCTCGCGCAGCCGCGCCGCCCGGGCGCCGGACTGCGTCAACTCGTGGTGCGGCTGCAGGCGGAGCAGGATCGCGGCGCACGCGTAGGAGGGGCCCGCCATCAGGGTGGCGAAGGCGTCGGCGAACAGGTGCCGCACCTCGCCGCGGCTCCGGCCGAGCAGGACGTACCTGTCCAGGAGCTCCTGCGTCTTGGGCTTGTTGCGGTCGTCCGCCAGCGCGAGGCCGATCTCGCGGACCGCGAGCGGCACCGCCCAGCTGGTCCACTCCGGGAAGCCGAGCTTCACGACGTTGCCCATCACCGGGCTCAGCGAGGCTCGCCGTCCCGGCACGGACCAGCCGTCGATGAGGTCGGTGAAGCCGGCGAGCAGCGTGTCGGTCATCTGGCAGACGCCGCGGTCGAGCGCGGTGTCGCGCACCGTGAGCCCGCTGAGGAAGTCCACGTACTCGCCGAACAGCGGGCGGACCCGGAGCTCGAGCAGCGTCTCGTACTGCCCCCACAGCGACCGCTGGTGGCCCAGACCGGTCGGCTCGACCGCGACCAGCTGGGCACGGATGGCGTCGACCTCGGCCGTGGCCGCGGCGCAGCGGGCCTTGAGGCTCGTCTCCAGCAGCCTGGCCCGGTCGTCCTCGACCCGCACCACCTGCTTGTGCAGCGTCCCGACCACGTCGACGGCGACCTCGAGGCTGGCGCGCAGCGCCGCGAAGGACTCGTCGATGCGCGTGAGCAGCGCCGGGTGCTCGCGGTCGATGGCCGTCTTGGCGGCGCTGAGCTGGTAGGTCAGCGCGTTGTCCAGGGCGAGCCACTGGCTGTTCAGCCTGCCGAGCTGCAGCCAGGCGCTGGGCACGTCGCCGGCGCCGGTCACGACCGGCTGCTTGGACAGCACGGCGGACAGCCTGTCGGTCAGCTCCGACCGGCGCCGCGCGTCGGTCAGCACGCCGGCGACCTTGGCGATGTCGGCCTCGAGCGCGTCCAGGCGGATCGACAGCAGCTGCATCTGGGGTGTCGTCATGAGCGTCCTCGCGTCAGGGCCCGGCGGCCAGGGTGTAGTCGTGGACGGCGGCGTCCACCGCCGCTGCGGCGGCCACGGGGGTGTCCCAGTGGTCCAGGCGCCAGCGCCAGGCGCCGTCGAGCACGTGCGCGACGGTGCACCCGACCGGGAGCTGCGCCGGGGCCTTTCCGACGGCGACCTGCGCGAGGTGCGCGGCGACGACAGCCGCCTGGTCGCCCGCGTCGTACAGGAGGCCGTCGGTGTTGCGGACGAGGTGGCCCACGACCTGCTCGGCGAGCCGGTCCAGCGCCGCCTGGACCGGCGGCTCGACGGTGACGCCCGGCACGAGCCGGCGCCACAGGGGACGCACCACCGCCGGGACCGCCCCGCTCAGGCGCGGGGTGCCGGCGTGCCGGCTCATCTCCTGCAGCACCGCCGTCATCAGGCCGACCCGCCGCGCCCACGACGGGTGCGTCGCGGTGTCCTGACCGGCGCTCCCGGGCGGCACGCGCAGGGCGATGCAGCTCACCGGGTAGGCGACGCCGAGGGCGACGGTGGCGAAGGCGTCGGCCACCAGCTCGTGCCGGTGCGCCGCCTCGACCGCCGCCTCCCGGAGCTGCTCGGCGGACGCGGTGCGCGCGGCGTCCCGCAGCGGTGCCTCGGCGAGGTCGAGCAGCGGGCGGTCGCGGAAGCGGGCACCGTCGACCGGGCGGAACTCCCGGGTGACGTGGTGGCCGAACTCGTGCGCGGCGACCGGCAGCTCCCAGACCGAGGTGCCCGGCAGCCGCAGTCGGACGAGGTCCAGCGTGTGGTCGATCGCCTCGCCGGACGCCGTCGGCGCCAGCAGGACCCGGTCGTCGAGGCGGCAGCGGGTCGCCAGGCCCGTCAGGAGGTGCTGCACCACGCCGGCGAGGTCCGGACCCAGGCGCGCCTGCGCGAAGCACACGCCCAGGACGAAGGCGAGGACCTCCGTCGCGAGCTGCTGCGCCCGCTCCTCGACGCGGGACAGGGCGGCCCAGGTCAGGGCGTCCGCGGGCGTCGTGGGCCCCAGCAGGGTGGCGAGCTCGCGCCGGAGCTCGCGCACCAGCGTGACGCACCGAGCGCGGGCCGTCTCCGGCATCCGGGCGACGACGGGCCCCTGACCCAGCCAGCCGGCGAGCACGGCGAGCTCTGCGTCCGCCCGCTGCACGCGCGTGCGCAGCAGCTGCTCGGCCGTCACCTGCCCCGGCGCAGCCAGGCGCGTCATGGCCGGGCGACGCCGCGCTCGACGATGACGCGGACGCCGTCACGACGGCGCAGGCGGCCGGTGTCGGCGTAGTCCATGCCGAGCACCACGACGACGGCCAGCACGAGCGCGACCGCACCGGCGAGCAGCGGCGTCGCGCCGGGAGCGGCGGCGGCGACGATCGGCAGGCTGGCCAGGCCCGCCAGCGCGGCGATCACGCCGACCGCGTGGCCGGCGGTCTGCATGGTGCGCGCGATGCGGTCCTGCAGCGCGAGCAGCTCGTCGGCGGCGCTGCTCATGGCGGTCGCCTCGCGTCCCGGCGCGGCGAGCTGCTCGTCCACGAAGGCCTGCGCCCCCGGGACGTCGAACAGCCAGCCGAGCGCGGCCCGGCCGACCCCTCCCCGCTCGATCCGGTCCCACATCGCCGTGAGGCGTGCGCGGACGGACTCCAGCGCGCTCGACGGCACCAGGCGCAGGAGCGCGTCGAGCGCCTGCTGCGTCGCCCTGGCGCCCAGTCGGGCCAGGCCCTGCACGCGGTCCGCCACCGCGAGCTGCGAGCCGACCGTGGCCAGCGCCTTGTGGACCACCGCCGGTGCCAGCCCGGACACCGTCTCGTACGCCGTGCCGACGACGTCGGCCGCCTCGGTGACGAGCCGTTCGAGCGCGGAGCGCGCCCCTCGCGCACCAGCTCCGTGGCCTCGGCGACGTCGAGCCGCTGACCTGCCCGTCCGCCGAAGCCCTGCGCGGCCGGCTCCTGCGCGGGCTCCAGCACGGTCGTCGTCCGGCGCAGCTCGGCCACGGCGGCGTCGAGGGAGCCCGGGTCCGCAGGCGCGCCGTCGTCGCCGACGGCGCGCGCTGCGACGAGCAGCGTCCTGCCCACGGACAGCTGGGCCAGCACGGACGCCAGGAGCTCCTGCTCGCTCCCGCCGGCGTCCGCCCCGCCGACGCGCGGCGGTCCGGGTCCGTCCGCGACCGGGGCCGCGAAGCCCTGCGCGACCGTGTCGAGCTCGCCGACGGCGCGCGCGGCCACCCGCTCGAGCTCCTGCGCCGCGTACGTCGCGTCTGCGCCCTCGCGCAGCTGCCGACTCAGCCACGCACCGGCGTCCGCGACCTCGCGCGTCGACGCGACCGCCCCCAGCAGCACCTGCTCCGACATGGCACCTCCCGGTCCTCTCCGGCCCAGTGAACGCGCGAGCGGGCACGGACGACCGGTCCTGTCCGGGGCGTGCCCGGTGGTCTGCCCTCTCGGGCAGGACGAGCGCCCGGCCCGGTCGTCCGGGCGACGGGACCAGGGCGTCGTCGTGGCTCAGGCCCGGATGGCGCTGGTGAGCACCGCCGGCTCCAGCCGGGCGGTGTAGGACTCGCCGTAGTGCTGCGGCGAGAAGACGCGCATCGTCGGCTCCGCCGACGAGCACGTGATGACCATGACCGCCGGGAAGTCGTGCACGATGCGGTCGACGAGCTCCGGGCTGCCGTCGCCGTCACCGTCGAGCAGGACGGCGTCCGGGGCCGCCTCGACCAGGCGCTCGACGAGGTCGTGTCCCGCGGTCTCGACGACCTCCATCCCCGCCGACAGCAGGAGGTCGCGGTAGCCGAGCTGCTGCACGGCGGTGAACTCGCCGAGCAGCACTCGTCTCATGTGCCCTCCGCTCCCGGGTCGCTGCCGGGAGACACTGGCAGTCGACGCGCCGCGACCGCGAGAGGCGTCGGTGCAGGCTTGTGGGCAGGCGACCGGGGCACGCCGCCGGCGGCCGCGGCGGGTCGGTGCGCCCGGTCCCGGCAGCCCCGGGCTCAGATCACGCCCTCCCGGGTGGCCAGCGCCACGGCGTGCGCCCGGGTGCGGCAGTTCAGCTTCATGAGCACGTCGTGGACGACGTTCTTCACCGTCCGCTCCGAGTAGCAGAGGTCGGTGGCGATCTCGCGGGTGTCGTGCCCGTCGGCCAGCAGGCGCAGCACGTCGCGCTCGCGCGGTGACAGCCCGCCGCCACCGGGCTGGGCCGGGATGAGCCTGAGCAGGCGCGGCAGGAGGTCGCGCGGCAGGGTCACGCCGCCGGCCAGCACGGCGCGGACGGTGGCGCCCAGGCTCTCCGGCGTCAGGTCGGCCTGGGGCAGGACGGCGGCGACGTCGGCCTCGACCAGCTCGCGCAGCTGCCGCTCGTCGCCGGTGCGGACCGTGGCGACCAGCCGCGTCCCGTGCCCCTGCACGAGGTGCTTCGCGCGGCCGAGGGTGCCCAGGCGGGCCTCGAACACGAGCACGTCGACCCCGTCGAGCTGCGGCACCGGATCGAGGCCGGCGCTCTCGCCGACGACGGTGATGCCCTCTGCGGTCAGGCACCCGACGAGGCCCCTGCGGACGATGGCGTGGGTGTCGTCGACCCACACGGACGCTGCTCGCTGTGACCCCACGGTGTGACTCCTCGCCCCCAGCTCCGGACTCTGAACCGATCGGTGACGCACTGCAAGCGCTTCGGCGGATCCCGTGGTCGCGCTGCACGTCGCCCGTGCGGGCGGCGTGCCAGTGCAGAGGCCGCCGGCTCCCGTCCTGATACGCCGAGCCGCCCGGCGTCTCCGTCCGCCGAGGAGCGGCCGGGTCCGGGACTGCACCTTTGCCTGGCCGGTCGGACGTTGTCCCCGCCGTCCCGCGCTCCCATCGTCGGCGGTCGACCGCACCTCACGACGACCGGGGGACCCCAGCCCATGACCGCTCCGACGACCTCCAAGCCGCACCACCTGCGCCAGGCCGTGCACGGCGGCCACATCGTCCCCGAGCAGCCGGACGGCACCGCCGACCACGTGGCCGCGCTGGCGCAGACGGTGCTCACGCGTGCCGACGCCGGCGTGACGGAGCAGGACGTGGAGGAGAGCACGCCCTTCGGCTACCTGCTCGACGACCTGCAGCGGCGGTTCCCCGACGCGCACCTCCCCCAGGACGACCCGGCGGCGACCGTGCGCGCGCTCGAGGCGCTCGGCGCCGCCATGGGCGAGGCGGAGTCCCCGGACCCCGCCCTCGACTCCAGCGTGCCGGCGGTCTACACCTACTGGGGCCAGTTCGTCGACCACGACCTCACGCTCAGCACCGACAGCGACATCGGCCCGAGCGACGTGACGCTCGAGGACCTGCGCCCACTGCCCCCGGCGGAGGTCCTCCAGGTGCTCACCAACCTGCGCCAGCCGGCGCTCAACCTCGACTCCGTGTACGGCGGTGGCCCGCAGGACGAGGAGTGGCGCCACCTCTACGCCGACGACCGCGAGCTGAAGGTCGGCGTGCTCGCCGAGCAGCCGCGGCCGGGGGGCAGCCCGATCCCCGGCGACCACGTCCCGCCCGCCGACGACGCTGCGCGCGACCTGCCCCGCGACGGCACCAAGGCGCTCGTCGGCGACCCGCGCAACGACGAGAACCTCATCGTCGCCCAACTGCACCTGGCGTTCCTGCGCTTCCACAACGCGGCCGTCCGGGCGCTGCCCGCCGCAGGCGACCCGTACCGCAGGTCCGGCGGCGGGGACGAGGACGAGGACGACTTCGACCGCGCCCGCCGGCTGACCCGCTGGCACTACCAGTGGCTGACGGTCCACGACTACCTGCGCACCGTCACGCTCCCCGGGATCGTCGACGACGTGCTGCAGGACGGCGGACGGCGGCTGCGGCGCGACGGCACGGTCTTCATGCCGCTCGAGTTCTCCGTGGCCGCGTTCCGCTTCGGCCACAGCATGATCCGCGCCGCCTACGACTACAACCGCAACTTCGGAGCCGAGGCGAAGGTCATCCCCGCGGCGCCCCTGGACCTGCTGTTCCGGTTCACCGGCCAGAGCCCGCAGCCGTTCGGCGGTGACACCGACACGCTCCCGTTCAACTGGGTGATCGAGTGGGACCGGTTCGTGTCCAAGGACGACCCGGACCCCCGGCACTCCGCCCGTCGCATGGACACCCAGGTCGTCCCGCCGCTGCAGCAGATGCCGAACCAGGGGAACGGCCCCGGGCTCGACCCGCGGGCCGTGAAGATCCTCAAGAGCCTCCCGACCCGCAACCTGCTGCGCGGGTACCTGCTGGCGATGCCGACCGGACAGCACGCCGCCGAGGCGCTCGGCGTGCCCGCCCTGACCGCCGAGGAGCTGCGGCAGGGCAACCCCCCGGCCGTCGACGAGGCCCTCGCCGCGGGCGGCTTCCTGGAGCGGACGCCGCTCTGGTACTACCTGCTCAAGGAGGCCGAGATCCGTGCCGGCGGCCAGACGCTCGGGGAGCTCGGCAGCCGCATCGTCAGCGAGACGATCATCGGGCAGCTCCGCGAGGACGAGCTGTCCTACCTGTCCCGGGAGCCCGACTGGAGCCCAGAGCGGGGCGTGCGCCTGCCCTCGGCCGGCGCTGACGGCTCGACGCTCGTCGACAGCATCCCGGCGTTCCTGCGCTTCGCCGGCGTGTTGGCCTGACCGAGCGCTCCCCGCACGAGCGGGCGACGACGGCGGCCACCGTGCCGCCGTCGTCGCCGCCCCGAGCCCGCACCTCCGGGCGACCAGGAAGGGTGGTCATGGTCATGGTCATGGACGTGGACGACCAGGTGCTGCGGCGACCCGTGCGGCCGCTGCCGGGCGAGCAGCTCGACGAGCCTCCTGCCGGGGGGCGGGCGCTGTGCCTGTCCGGCGGCGGCTACCGGGCGATGCTGTTCCACGTCGGGGTGCTGTGGCGCCTCAACGAGGCGGGGGAGCTGCCGCGGCTCGACCGGGTGTCCAGCGTGTCCGGCGGGTCGCTCACGGCGGGCGCCCTGGCGCAGGCGTGGCGCTCGCTCGACTTCACGCCGGCCGGGGTCGCCGCGAACTTCGTCGCGGCGGTCGTGGAGCCGGTGCGCCGCCTCGCGCGCGTGGACGTCGACGCCGCCGCGGTCCGCCGCGGGGTGCTGTCGCCCTTCAGCTCGGTCGGGGACTCGGTCGCCCGGGCCTACGAGCGGCACCTGTTCGGCAGCACCACGCTGCAGGATCTGCCGGACACCCCGCGGTTCGTCGTCAACGCCACGAACGTCGGCTCGGGCGTGCTGGCCCGCTTCTCCAAGCGGCACCTGGCCGACTGGCGGGTCGGGTGCGTCCCCGCGCCCGAGGTCCCGCTGTCCGTCGCCGTCGCCTGCTCGTCGGCGTTCCCGCCCTTCCTGTCGCCCTACCGCCTGGACCTGCGCGGCAGCACGTGGCTCCCCGGCACCGGCACCGACCTGACGGCCGACGAGCACCGCGACGAGTGGCTGCTGACCGACGGCGGGGTGTACGACAACCTCGGCATCGAGACCGCGTGGAAGCGGCACCGCACCGTCCTGGTCAGCGATGCGGGCGGGCGGCTCGCGGCGGACGCCGACCCCGACGGCGACTGGGGACGGCACCTGGTGCGGGTGCTGAAGACGGTGGACGGCCAGGTCCGGTCGCTGCGCAAGCGGCAGGTCGTCGCGGCCTACCGCGACGGCTCCCGCCTCGGCGCCTACCTCGGCATCCGCACCGACGTCCGGCGCTACGGGGTCCCGGACCCGCTGCCGGCGCCGGTGGACAGGACGGCGGAGCTCGCCGAGGTGCCGACCCGGCTGGCGGCGGTCGAGGAGCCCCTGCAGGAGCGCCTGATCGACTGGGGCTACGCGGTCTGCGACGCCGGCCTGCGCTCCCACGTCGACGGCAGCCTGCCGCGCGGCTCGTTCCCCTACGACGTGGGCGTGTGAGGTGGCCGTGGCCGACGAGGGCGCCCGCAGGCCGTGGCGGCCGGAGCGCCTGACGGCGGTGCTGGGCGAGGGCCGAGTGCAGGAGCTGCGGTACGTCGTGCTGGAGGAGCTGGTCGACCACATCGCGGTGCTGCAGGCCTGGCCCTGGCCGGTGGTGGACGACGAGGGCCGCCTCACGTGGCCGCTGGAGCAGCTGACGGCCGGACCGCTGGAGATCGCCACGGACGTGCTCCGGCTGCGGCAGCAGTGCTACCGCGCGTCGGTGCAGCGCGTGCCCCGCAGCGGGGACACCTTCGCCGGGCGAGTGGCCGACCGGGCCGTGCCGCGCGAGGGCCTCGTCGAGGACCTGCGCGACGTCTTCCCGGACGGCCTCTACGACCTGTCGGCCGAGGCCCACCAGGCGGCCAAGCTCGCCTACCAGGGGGCGCTGGCCGCCATCGGACCACCGCAGGGCCGGGCGGCACGGGAGCGGTCGGTCCTGCGCGGACGCGCACCGCACCTGACGATCGTGGCGCCGGTGACCGGCGGCCGGGGGCAGGCCCGGCGATGAGCTCCGCGGCGCCGGTCGGCAGCCCCGCGACCGTCGTGGGCCCCGTCCGGGCGGCGTCCCTGTCCGCGCCGACGGCCGGCCCGGGAGCGCTGCTGGAGGCCTGGCGCGCGGCCCCGGACGCGCTCGCGTACTTCCTGCTCAACGTCGGGGACGGTGACACGCAGGTCGTCGTGCTGCCGCCCGACAGCCACGACGGCGTGCGCCGCCTGGTCGTCGTGGACGTCGCGACGCGCCGCAAGGTGCCGGCGCTGCTGGCTGCGCTGCACCGGGCCGGCCTGATCGAGCGGCCGGGGACGGCCGGCCAGCTGCGGCTGCTGGTCGCCACGCACCCGCACTTCGACCACATCGGCGGGATGCACGAGCTGCTGCGCCTCCCGACGGCCGAGCCCGCGTGGATCGAGCAGTTCTGGGACCCGGGCTTCTACTCCCCCAGCCCCGCGTTCCACGACCTCATGCGCTCGCTGGAGGAGGCTCCCGGCATCCGGCGGCTGCAGCCCACCAGCGGCACGAGCACGTTCCTCGACAGCGTCCGGCTCACCGTGCTCGCGCCGAGCGTGAGCCTGCGCATGCGCTTCGACACCTACGGCGTCCAGGTGAACGACGCGTCCCTGACGCTCATGATCGAGTTCCCGGCGACCCGGGTCTACACCGAGTCGGCCGGGGAGCGGGCCGGAGCGCAGAACCGTCGCCTGACCACGCGCCGCAACCGGCGGCTGCTGCTCGGCGCCGACGCTCAGTTCGCGTCCTGGGCGCAGGCCAGCAGCGACTTCCCGGACCTGCACGACCACGGCAACCCGATCCTGCAGAAGGAGCTGGCGGGGCTCGAGACGCAGCTCGCCGCGGCGACGACGATCTACCCGAGCCTGAGCACGCGGGATTCCCCCGGGCCGACGCTGCGGGGCTTGGTGGCGGAGGGCAAGCTAGGCCCCAAGACCGGCCAGGGCTTCTGGACCTGGACGCCCGAAAGCACGGCGGCGGCCAAGGCGAAGTACGAGACGATGCTGCTCGCCGCCCTGGCGCTGCTGAAAGCAGAAAAATAGATGAGGGGTTGGACGCACTGCGTCCAACGGGAGAATACTTTCTCCCCGACCTTCCTTTATTCGCGCGGCAACTCCTGCTCGACC
>CAXTFU010000089.1:13427-14995 GCA_964243385.1 uncultured bacterium
CGCAAGGCGGCGGGCAAGGACCCCCTGCGCGCGGACGTCTTCAAGCTGTCGCACCACGCCTCGAAGAACGGCGTCAACGTCGAGCTGCTCTCGCGCGTGCAGGCGCAGCTCACGCTGGTGTCGAGCAGCGCAGGCGGCGGGCGCTACAACTTCCCGCACTCCCTGGCCATGGAGGCCGCCCGCGAGGCGGTGCAGGCCACGACCCAGTCCGGCGCAGCACGCCTCGACGACGACGCGCTCGGCATCCACCTGACCGGGAGCCGGCTGGACAGCGGCGGCCCGCTCGGCTCGATCGCCCTGCTCGTCCCGCGGGACACCGCGCCGCTGCGGCTGTTCCGGCTGCTGGACCCCCCGGACGGCGAGATCGACCTCGCCGCGGCGCGGGAGGCGTCGCCGCCGCCCTGACCGGGCAGGGGTCCGGCGCGCGAGGACCGCGCCGTTCGCCCGCTCGGGCGATAGTGCGGTCGCCGGAGCGGCCCGATGCACTGGGACGACCCCTGACCCGGACCTCGAGGCGGCCATGACGACGCACAGCGCGGCCCCGACGGGTCGACGACCGAGCCCCCTGCCGTCGGCGGGCCACGGCCTGGAGGCCGCCATCCTCGCCTCGACGCCGGCACTCGTCTGCGTCATCGACGAGGACGGGCGCATCGCCCTGTTCAACCCGGCCCTCGAGCAGGCCACGGGCTGGGCCGCCGCCGAGGTGCTCGGCCGCCGCTTCGTCGAGGTCCTCGCGGCCCCCGGCGAGACCGAGCTGGCGCACGACGCGATCACCCGCGCCATCGCCACCGGCTCGGCGCCGCCGCAGGAGGGCGACTGGAGGGACCGCTGGGGCGGCCACCGGCGCGTGGCGATGCAGAACAGCGTCCTGCGCGACGCCGCCGGACGTCCGGTGGCGATGGTCTGCGTCGGCGCCGACGTCACCGAGCGGCGGCTGCTCGAGACGCAGCTGCGCGAGCGGGCGAGCAGCGACGTGCTGACCGGCCTGCGCAACCGGGCTGCCCTGTTCGCCGCGCTGGACGCCGAGCTCGCCGACGCCGCCAGCCCCGGGTGCGCCCTGCTGTTCTGCGACCTGGACGGCTTCAAGCAGGTGAACGACACGCACGGGCACGACGTCGGCGACCGGCTGCTGCGCGAGGTCGCGGCCCGCCTGCTCGACGTGACGAGCCCGACCGACGTCGTCGCCCGCCTGGGCGGTGACGAGTTCGTCGTCCTGTGCCCGCGCGCCGCACCGGCGCACGCGGCCCGCCTCGCCGCCCGCATCACCGACGTCGTCGCCCAACCGTTCACCACCCGGCACGGCCCGGTCGTGGCCGGCGTGAGCGTCGGCGTCGCGGTCGGCTCGTCCGGCGACGACGCCGACGCGCTGCTCGCGGCCGCCGACCGGCACATGTACGGCGTCAAGATCCGCCGGCGCTCCGCCGGCTGAGCAGGCCGTCCGGGGACGGCGCGTCCGGAGCGCTAGTGCGTGTCGCGCGCCGGCGCGTCGGCGCCCACGGCGGTGTGGCCGTCGGCGGAGTCGCCGCCGGTGGCCGACGGGTGGTGCTTGATGGCGGACGGGTCCTTGG
>CAXTFU010000090.1:0-2116 GCA_964243385.1 uncultured bacterium
CGAGGCGTCCGCGCCGGGCGGTGGTGCTGAGGCTCCGGCCAAGGCGGCGAAGGCGCCGGCGAAGGCGGCGGGCGAGGCGTCCGCGCCGGGCGGTGGTGCTGAGGCTCCGGCCAAGGCGGCGAAGGCGGCCAAGTCGCCGGCGAAGACGGCGCCGGGCAAGGCGTCCTCGCAGGGTGAGGGTGGGGCGGCCAAGACGACGTCGGGCAACGCGTCCGCGCCGGGTGATGGTGCCAAGGCGGCCAAGGCGGCGAAGACGCCGCCGGGCAAGGCTTCCTCGCCGGGCGCTGGTACGGAGGCTCCGGCGAAGGCGGGCACGGCGCCGGTGAGCCACCCGAACGAGGCGTCCGCGCCGGGTGGTGGTGCGACGGCCCCGGCCAAGGCGGCGAAGGCCACCAAGGCGGCGAAGGCCACCAAGGCGGCGAAGGCCACCAAGGCGGGCAAGGCCACCGAGGAGGCCAGCGGCCCAAAGGCGCCGGCGGAGCAGGTGCCGGGCAAGGCGTCCCCGCATGACGATGGTGCCGAGGCTCCGGGCAAGGCGGCCAAGGAAGCCAAGGCACCGGCGACGCAGGCGCCGCCCGAGGCGGCCGCCCAGGGCGATGGTGCAACGGCTCCAGCCGAGACCGCGAAGGCAGCCAAGGCCGTCAAGGCGCCGGCGGAGCGGGCCGTGACCGCGGCGTCGGGCGAGGCCGCTGGTGCTGGCGCTGGCGCGCCGTCAAAGGCGGAGAAGGCCCCAGCGAATGAGGCCCCGGCGTCGAAGGCCGCGGCGAAGGCCCCGGCGAAGACGGCCCCGGCGAAGGCGGCCCCGGCGAAGAAGGCTCCGGCGTCGAAGGCTCCGTCTTCAAAGGCCCCGGAGAAGACGGCCGCGGCGAAGACGGCCCCCGCGAAGAAGGCCGCGGCGAAGACGGCCCCAGCGTCCGAGGCCCCGGCGTCCAAGGCCCCGGCGAAGAAGGCCCCGGCGTCGAAGGCCCCGGCGAAGAAGGCCCCGGCGTCGAAGGCCGCGGCGAAGACGGCCCCAGCGTCCGAGGCCCCGGCGTCGAAGGCCCCGGCGAAGGAGGCCCCCGCGAAGACAGCCTCCGCGCAGGAGGCCCCGGCGTCGAAGGCTCCGGCGGAGGCCCCGGGCAAGCGCTCCGCTGCGGCTGCGGGTGGCGACGCCGCCGCCGGCGCACCCGCGAAGGGGTCGGCTGCTGAGCCGGCCGCTGCGAGCGAGGCTCCCGCCACCGAGTCCCCGGCAGAGGCGGCAGGTGCTGAGGTGCCGGCCGCGAGCACGGCAGGCCCGGACCGCGCCGCAGCCGCGGCGTCCGGTCCGACGGGCGGTCACGACGAGGCGCCGGGAGGCGCTGCGACGGCGCCCGACGCCGCGGGTGGCGCGCACGAGGAGCGGCCCGTCGAGCAGCAGCTGCCGCTGGAGCCGTCGGCGGACGTGCCGCCGCCGGACGACAGCACCTCGTCCGCCGGCGACTCGGGCCCGGCCACGTCGGCGTCGGACGCGGCCGGGACGGCCACCGCGTCCGGCTCGGACGGCGCGTCCACGGCCGCCGCGCCCACGGCACCGTCCGCGCCCGAGTCGGACGAGAGCCCGGCGTGACGGTGCCGGTCCCTGGTCCGCCGCCCGGCCCGCAGGCCGTGCCGAAGGCGCTGGCGCTGCTCGACGAGCTCGACGCCCGTCCGGTCGCCGAGCACGTCGAGGTGTACGACGCCGTGCACCGCCTCCTGCAGGACGCCCTCCGCGGCGTCGACGAGGCCTGAGCTGGCCCGGCGCGCCCGTCTGGACGCCGAGCTCGTCCGGCGCGGCCTGGCCCGCAGCCGCGAGCAGGCCGCGGAGCTGGTCGCCGCGGGGCTGGTGACCGTCGGCGGGCAGACGGCGAGCAAGCCGGCGACGGCCGTCGAGGCCGGCACCCCGCTGGTCGTCACGGAGCCGCCCGGGCCCTCGTACGTCTCGCGCGGCGGGCACAAGCTGGCCGGCGCGCTGGACGCCTTCGGCTACGACCCCGCCGCCAAGCGCGTCCTGGACGCGGGGGCGTCGACCGGGGGCTTCACCGACGTGCTGCTGCAGCGCGGCGCCGCGCACGTCGTGGCGGCGGACGTCGGCTACGGGCAGCTGGCCTGGTCGCTGCAG
>CAXTFU010000090.1:2126-14966 GCA_964243385.1 uncultured bacterium
ACCGACGCGCGGGTGACGGTGCTCGACCGGACGAACGTGCGGGCCCTCGAGCCGGAGCTCGTCGGCGCTCCCGTCGACCTCGTGGTCGCCGACCTGTCCTTCATCCCGCTCGGCCTGGTGCTGCCCGCGCTGGTGCGGTGCGCCGCGCCGGACGCCGACCTGCTGCCGATGGTGAAGCCGCAGTTCGAGGTCGGCCGCGAGCGGCTCCCCAGCGGCGGTGTCGTGCGCGACCCCGCACTGCGCGCGGAGGCCGTCCGGCACGTCGCCGAGCAGGCCGCCGGCCTCGGTCTCGGGGTGCGGGCGATCACGGCCAGCCCGCTGCCCGGGCCCAGCGGCAACGTCGAGTTCTTCCTGTGGCTCACCGCCGGCGCGCCGCCGCTGGACGAGGCCGCGCTGCAGGCGGCCGTGCGCGAGGGTCCGCAGTGACGGGGTCCCGCGGGAGCGTTCCGGCGAGCGCAGCGCCACGCGGATGACAGGGTGTCCCGTGTGACCCGTTCCGTGCTCGTCGTCGCGCACACCGGCCGCGCCGTCATCACCGACGCTGCCCGCCACGCCATCCACCGGCTGCAGACCGCCGGCGTGCAGGTCCGGGCGCTGAGCGAGGAGGTCAGCGACATGGGCCTCACCGACGTCGAGCTGTGCGACGGCGGGCCGGGCTCGGCGCGCGACGCCGAGCTCGTGCTCGTGCTCGGCGGTGACGGCAGCATCCTGCGCGCGGCCGAGCTGGCGCGGGCCGCCGCCGTGCCGCTGCTCGGCGTGAACCTCGGCCGCGTCGGCTTCCTCGCGGAGGTCGAGAGCGAGGACCTCGACCGCACCCTCGACCGCGTCCTGGACCGCGACTACTCGGTCGAGGAGCGCATGACGCTCACCGTCGACATCGTCGTGGACGGCGAGGTCGTCGACTCGGGCTGGGCGCTGAACGAGTGCAGCGTCGAGAAGGCCGCCCGCGAGCGGATGCTCGAGCTCGTGGTCGAGGTCGACGGGCGTCCGCTGTCGCGCTGGGGCTGCGACGGGGTGGTCGCCGCCACGCCGACCGGCTCCACCGCCTACGCGTTCTCGGCCGGCGGGCCGGTCGTCTGGCCGGGGGTCGAGGCCCTGCTCGTCGTCCCGATCAGCGCGCACGCGCTGTTCGCGCGGCCGCTCGTCACGGCGCCGTCGTCCGTCATCGCCCTCGAGGTGCTGCCCAGCGGGACGACCGCCGTGGTCGCCTGCGACGGCCGGCGGACGCGCGCCGTGCCGCACCACGCCCGCGTCGAGGTGCGCCGGGGCACCGACCCGGTGCTGCTGGCCCGCACCCAGGACAAGCCCTTCACCGACACGCTGGTCCGCAAGTTCGCGCTGCCGGTCGAGGGCTGGCGCGGCGCGCGCGAACACCTGTAGACGACCTCCCCGAGAGCGTCGGAGGGTCGACCTAGGCTCCGGGTGTGCTCGAGGAGATGCGCATCCGCGGACTCGGCGTCATCGACGACGCCGTGCTGCCGCTCGGCCCTGGGCTGACGGTCGTCACCGGCGAGACCGGTGCCGGCAAGACGATGGTCGTGCAGGGGCTCGGCCTGCTGTTCGGCGGTCGCGCCGACGCCGGCCGGGTCCGCCCCGGCGCGCCGCGCGCCGTCGTCGAGGGCCGGCTCGTGCTCGACCCGGGCTCGGCGGCCCTCGCCCGCGCCGGTGACGCCGGGGCCGAGCTCGACGACGGGGTCCTGCTGGTCAGCCGGAGCGTCGGCGCCGACGGCCGCTCGCGGGCGCACCTCGGCGGGCGCAGCGTACCGGTCGGGGTCCTCGGCGAGCTGGCCGACCAGGTGCTCGCCGTGCACGGCCAGAGCGACCAGCAGCGCCTGCTCAAGCCGGCGCAGCAGCGCAGCGCCCTCGACCGCTACGCCGGCCCGCCGGTGCTGGCCCTGCGCGACCGGTTCGCCGCCGACTGGGCGCGCTGGCGCGACGTCCGGGCGACGCTCGAGCAGCTGCGCGCCGAGGCGGCCGAGCGGGCACGCGAGGCCGAGCTGCTGCGGCTCGGGCTGGCCGAGGTCGAGGCCGTCGCGCCGCAGCCCGGCGAGGGCGTCGCCCTGGCCGCAGAGATCGAGCGGCTGGCCAACGCCGACGACCTGCGCGCCGCCGCTGCCGCCGCGCAGGTCGCCCTCACCGGTGACGAGGACGCGCCCGACGGCACCGACGCGCTGCAGCTGCTCGTCGCCGCACGCCGGTCGGTGTCCGCGGCCGCCGACCACGACCCCGCCCTCGCCGGCCTGGCCACCCGCCTCGCCGAGCTCGCGCACCTGGCCACCGACGTCGCGGGCGAGCTGGCGTCCTACCTGGCGTCCGTCGACGCCGACCCCGCCCGGCTCAGCAGCGCGCAGGAGCGGCTGGCGACGCTGACCGCGCTGGTCCGGCGGCACAGCAGCGACGACGTCGACGGCGTGCTCGCGTGGGCCGCGCGTGCCTCCGACCGGCTGCTTGAACTGGACGGCACGGACGACCGCATCGCCGCGCTCGTCGAGCAGGACGCCGCCCTCGAGGCGTCCTTGGGCGCGCTGGCGACGACGCTGTCCGAGGCGCGTGCCGCGGCGGGGGAGCGGTGGGGCACGGCGGTGACCGCCGAGCTCGCCGAGCTGGCGATGCCGCACGCGCAGGTGACAGCGGTGGTCAGCCAGCGACCGGCCGGGGACGGCCTGCGGGTCGGTGACCGCGTCCTCGCGGCGTCGGCGGACGGCGTCGACGACGTCGAGCTGCTGCTGGTGCCGCACCCCGGCGCGCCGCCGCGGGCGCTGCAGAAGGGCGCGTCCGGCGGTGAGCTGTCCCGGGTCATGCTGGCCGTCGAGGTCGTGTTCGCCGGCTCCGATCCCGTGCCCGTCATGGTCTTCGACGAGGTCGACGCCGGCGTCGGCGGCCGCGCGGCCGTCGAGGTCGGACGACGCCTGGCCCGGCTGGCCCGCGACCACCAGGTGATCGTCGTGACGCACCTGCCGCAGGTGGCGGCCTTCGCCGACGCCCACCTGCAGGTCGTCAAGGCCGCTGACGGCGTGGCCGCCGGGTCGGTCACCCGCAGCGGGGTGGTCGCCCTCGACGACCGGGCCCGCGTCGCCGAGCTGTCGCGCATGCTCGCCGGCGCCGACACCGGCCTGTCGCGCGGCCACGCCGAGGAGCTCCTCACCGCTGCTGCGGCGGACCGCGCGCTGGGCTGACGTCCGCGGCGCTGAGCTGGCGCTGAGCCGGCGCTGAGCTGGCGCTGAGCCGACGCTGAGCCGACGCTGAGCCGACGCTGAGCCGACGCTGAGCCGACGCTGAGCCGGCGCGCTCAACCCGCGCTCCGCCGGCCCGACGGGTCAGACGGGTCCAGCGGGACCGGGCAGCGTCGGAGGACCGCACGCTCCGCGCAGGCACCCGAGAGAACCCACGGGGGGCTCTCGACGCGCCGGCACCGTCACCCGGTCGGGTGACGTTCGGCTGTGACCTCACGCACGCCGCGGGAGGCGCCGTGAACACGCGGTAACGCATCGTGCGGCGATCTCCCAGGATTATCCGGCGACGATGCGTGCTGCGTGTTGCGAGGGTGACTTCCCGTGCAGCAGAGCGCTTTTGCGGCTCGCACGGGCGTGACGTCGCGCACAAGCGGCATCCACGGGGACCTGCACGGAGAATGCACACTTGTCGGGAACGGGACGACGCGGAACGCTCGCGGCGGCCCGCACCGGTGGCCTGCTCGCAGGCTAGCGCGGCTCGAGGTGAGCCGCGTCCGACGACGACGCAGTGATCCGAGAGGTCCTCACCGACACCCGCGTGGTGCACGGAGAAGCCGGTCGCCAGACCGCTCGGGGAGCGAGTGGCGAGACCGCCGTCCTACCCGGAGGACCGTACGTGGTCCTCCAGACGGGACCTCCCATGCACACCGGCCTGACGTAGCCGCTGCGGCGCTCGCGCCGCCCAGTCCCGACCGCTCCGCTGCGACGGCACCGCCCGGCCCTCCCGGGTGGCGGCGCCGCGCGCCCTCCTGCCCCCCGAGGTCTTGCCTTGCCTGCCCGACGACGCATCCACGTGCGCCCCAAGGACCCTGCCCGCTCCGGCCCCGTCCGGCCGGTCCGTCCCGTCCCGCCGCGGACGACCACCCCTGACGTGCGCACCGCCGCGCCGCACCGCGCTGCCGTCACCGCGGGCCCGGTCGACCGCGAGGCGCTGTACGAGCAGTTCAGCCGGATCGCCGGCCCCTTCGAGGAGCCGCCCGCCGACCGGCCCTACACCGTGCAGTACCGCAACCTGCTGACCTCCGAGCGGCGCCGCGGGCGCGCCCTGCTGCTGACCGGTGCCGCGCTGGTGCTCGAGCTGGCGTTCCTGTCCTGGCTGCTGTCGCCGGGCCACCTGCCGGTCGACGACGGCACCTGGGCCTACGGCCTGAGCATGACCATCGTGGCGTTCACCGCCCTCATCGAGCTGCTGCGGCTCGTCAACGTGTTCACGCTCGGCCTCGCGACGCTGCGCGCCGCCGACCCGGTGCCCGTGGCGCCGCAGGCCGGCACGCGCGTCGCGTTCCTCACGACCATCGTGCCCGGCAAGGAGCCGCTGTCGATGGTCCGCACCACCCTGGAGGCCGCACTGCGCGTGCGGCACGACGGCGTCTTCGACGTGTGGCTGCTCGACGAGGGCAACGACGCCGACGTCAAGGCGATGTGCGCCGAGCTGGGCGTCTCGCACTTCTCGCGGCACGGCGTCGGGCGCTGGAACCAGGACAGCGGCCGCAACAAGCGCCGGACCAAGCACGGCAACTACAACGCCTGGCTCGACCACGCCGGCCACCACTACGACTTCTGGGTCTCGGTCGACACCGACCACGTCCCCCGCGAGAACTTCGCCGAGCGGCTGCTCGGGTACTTCCGCGACCCCGACGTCGCGTTCGTGGTCGGTCCGCAGGTGTACGGCAACGACGAGCGCTTCGTCGCCCGCGCCGCCGAGAGCCAGCAGTACCTCTTCCACTCGGTGCTGCAGCGCGCTGCCAACGCCTGCGACGCCGCGATGCTCGTCGGGACGAACAACGCCGTCCGCCTGTCGGCCCTGCGCTCGATCGACGGCCTGCAGGACTCGATCACCGAGGACGCGGCCACCAGCATCCGCTGGCACGCGACGCAGAACCCCGAGACGGGACGCAAGTGGAAGTCGGTCTACACCCCCGACGTGCTCGCCGTCGGCGAGGGCCCGGAGTCCTGGACCGACTACTTCATCCAGCAGCACCGCTGGGCCCGCGGGACCAACGAGGTCATCCTGAGCACCTACCGGCACGTCGTCCGGGGCCTGACCTGGACCCAGCGGCTGCACTACGGCCTGCTGCTCAGCTACTACCCGTCGGCGGCGCTCGCCTGGCTGCTCGGCTCGGTCAACATCTGGGCCTACCTGCTCACCGGCAGTGGCGGGTTCCGGGTCAGCCTGGCCACCTGGGCCACCCTCTACGTCAACGCGGCCGTCCTGCAGGTGGCGGTGTTCTTCTGGAACCGCGGCCGCAACGTCAGCCCGCACGAGCAGGCCGGCTCCAGCGGCGTCAGCGGCATGTTCGTCTCCGTCCTGTCGGCGCCGATGTACGTCAGCGCCCTGTGGCAGGGCCTGCGCCGGCGCAACGTCAGCTTCGCCGTGACGCCCAAGGGGGCGGACGCGAGCCCCGACCGGCTCGCCACGTTCCGCAAGAACCTCGCCTGGGCGGCCGTCACGGCCCTCTGCCTGCTCGCCTCGTTCCCGCTGGGCCACCGGCACGGCGACATGCAGGTGTGGGCGCTGCTCAGCCTCACCGTGAGCGTGCTGCCCGTCCTCATCTGGCAGGTGCAGCGGCGGCGCCGTCCGACCGTGCCGGCGCTCACCGCGGCGCCGTACCCCTCCGACCGGCCGGCGCCGGGCGCCGCACCGCGTCCCGTGGTCACCGCCGCATCCACCCCCCGTCCCGGTGCCGCGCTCGCCGCGCGGTCCTCCTCCTCCGACCGGAGCCTCCGATGACCTCCCTGCGCGTCGTCCCCCGCCGCCGCCGCGTCCGCAACGGCGCCCTGATCCTGACCGCCATCGCGACCCTCGCCGCCCTCGACGCCCAGCACGTCTCGGCGTTCGCCAGCAGCTCGCTGACCGCCTACCAGGAGTCGCGGCCGGACTACCGGGCCGCGAACGGCTCCTGGTCGACCGTCGAGCTGCCGCAGGACGTCCAGCTGAACGCGATCCACGCCGTCCAGCTCTACACCGGCAAGATCCTGCTCGTCGCCGGTTCCGGGAACGACGCTCAGGCGTTCGAGGCCGGCAGCTTCTCCACCGTGCTGTGGGACCCGGCGACGGGGGAGTCCACGCAGATCGAGACGCCGGAGGACCTGTTCTGCGGCGGGCACGCGTTCCTGCCCGACGGCAACGTCCTGATCGCCGGCGGCACCCGGAAGTACGAGGTGCTCGCCGAGGAGGTCAGCCGCGCCGCCGGGGTCATGACCGTCAAGAACGAGGACCCGGACTCCGGCGAGGTGGTGCTTGCCGAGGGCACCCGCTTCACCGGCGCAGACGGCCGCACCTACCGCGCCACCGAGCGGGTCGTCGTGCCGCCGGCGCACAAGATGGGCGCGAGCGTGCACGCGTCCGAGACCGAGCTGTGGGTCGAGGCGGTCGAGGACGGCGCCGCGTCGGTCGTCAGCGAGGGGTCGCAGTTCACCGTGCAGGCTCCGGCCGGTGTGAAGGCCCAGGACCTGTACGGCGTGGCCAGCGCGATCACGCTGGACAAGCAGGAGTACCAGGGCCTCACGGCCTCCTACGTCTTCGACGTGCAGACCGAGACCTACCGGGAGACCGGCGACCTCACCCGCGCGCGCTGGTACCCGACGCTCGTCTCCACCGAGGGCGGCAACGTCCTGGCCGTCTCGGGCCTGGACCAGTTCGGCATCGTCTCGCCGGGCAACAACGAGATGTACGAGCCGTCGCTGGACGGCTGGAACGACCGCCCCGAGCTGTTCCGCTACTTCCCGACCTACCCGGCGCTGCTGCGCACGGCGGAGGACCGGCTGTTCTACAGCGGCAGCAACGCCGGCTACGGGCCGGCCGAGGAGGGCCGCCAGCCCGGCGTCTGGGACCTCGAGGACAACTCCTTCGCGCCCGTGCCGGGACTGCAGGACCCGGACATGACCGAGACGAGCACGAGCGTGCTGCTCGCCCCGGCGCAGGACCAGAAGGTCCTCATCGCCGGGGGCGGCGGCGTCGGCGACTCCGCGCGCTCGACGGCCCGCGTCAACGTCGTCGACCTCGACGAGCCGGACCCGGCCTACGTGCCGGCCCCGAGCCTGCAGGCGCCCGCGCGGTACCTGAGCAGCGTGCTGCTCCCGGACGACTCGACGCTGCTCACCGGCGGGTCGTCCGGCTACCGCGCGGCCGGCCTGTCGTACACGAGGACGGCGAGCCTCTACGACCCGGCGGACGGCTCCATGACGAGCGTCGCACCGCCGCACGTCGGCCGGACCTACCACTCCGAGGCGCTGCTCCTGCCGGACGGACGGGTCCTCACGATGGGCGGCGACCCGAGCTTCGCCGACGAGGACGACACGACGCCCGGGGTCTTCGAGAAGCGCTTCGAGATCTTCACGCCGCCGTCGCTGTCCCGGGGCCTCGAGCGACCGGTCATCGAGGCCGCTCCCGAGCAGGTCGAGCGGGGCACGACCTTCTCGGTCGAGGCGAGTGCTGCGCCCGGCACGACCATCGCGACGGCACGACTCATGCGGCCGAGCGCCGTGACGCACCAGACCGACGCCGAGCAGCGGTCCGTCGCGCTCGACATCACCCCGGACCAGGACCGCCTCGAGCTCTCGCTCGACCCGCGCGAGGGGATCACCCCGTCCGGCTGGTACATGCTGTTCCTCACCGACGACCAGGGGACGCCGAGCGTCGCCCGCTGGGTCCAGGTCCTGTGACGGCCGCACGCAGCTCGCTGACCGCCCTGCTCGGGCTGGTCCTGCTCGCCGGCTGCGGCGCGCGGGAGGCGGCGGGGCAGGACGCCGCGGCGCCCGCCGACCGCAGCCGGCTGGCCGACCTCGAGCTGTTCGTCGACCCGGACAGCCACCCGGCGGCGCAGGCGCGGCAGCTGCGGGAGTCGGGCCGGAGCGCCGAGGCGGACGCCCTCGAGCCGCTCGCGAGCCGTCCCATCGCCCGGTGGTTCACCGGCGCGCAGCAGGGCGACCCGTACGTGCAGGCGCAGCAGCTGGCCGCGGCGGCCGAGGCGCAGGGCGCCGCCGCGGTCGTCACCGTCTACGACCTGCCCGGCCGCGACTGCGGGCAGTTCTCCTCCGGCGGCGCGCCCGACGACGCCGCGTACGTCGACTACGTCGGCTCGCTGGCCGCCGGGCTGGGCGACGCCCCCGCGGTCGTCGTGCTCGAGCCGGACGCCGTGCCGCACGCGCTGCAGGGCTGCGGGGACGCGCAGCGCACGATGCGCCTGCTGCGCTCGGCCGTCGACATGCTGAGCCGGCAGGCCGGAGTGCGGGTGTACTTGGACGCCGGCAACGCCTCGTGGGTCGACGACCTGCCGCGACTCGGGGCCGCGCTGCGCGACAGCGGCCTGGACGAGGCGGACGGCTTCGCCCTCAACGTCGCGAACTTCGAGACGACAGAGGACAGCACCGCCTACGGCCGGCGGCTGTCGAACGAGGTCGGCGGAGCCCGGTTCGTCATCGACACGAGCCGCAACGGCGCGGGCCCGCCGTCCGCCGCGGCCGACGGCGCGCACCCCTGGTGCAACCCGCCGGGACGCCGGCTCGGTCAGGCGCCGACGACCCGGCCCGGGCTGCCGGGCGTCGACGCGCTGCTCTGGGTCAAGTCACCCGGCGACTCCGACGGGACGTGCGGCGCCGCGCCGGCGCCCGCGGGTCAGTGGTCGCCCGAGCTGGCCCGCGAGCTGCTCGGCGCGGCTCCGGCGCCGGGCTGAGCGCTCCGGGCGCGGCCGTCACCAGGCCGCGCGCTCGGCCAGCCCCCGCGCGTGGTCGGGCCACCAGGTGCCGGCCGGCGGGCCGCCGTTGCACGTGCCGTCGCTCTCGCCCACCCGCTTGACCCACAGGTAGGCGTCGGCCCGGGCCGAGCCGGTGGCGGTGGTCGGCCGTGCGCCCAGGCCCTGCCCGGGCGGGTTGCACCACGTCGGCGCCGGTCCCCGGCCGTTGCGGCTCGTGTCGACCACGAAGCGCGCGCCGCCGAGCGCGGCGGACAGGGCGTCGCCGTAGGCGAGCTCGTTCGCCGTCGGGTTGAAGTTCGACACGTTGAGCGCGAAGCCGCGGGTGCGCGCGACCCCGGCCGACCGCAGCCGCGCGGCCATGTCGGCGACCGGCTTCCAGGTGCTGTTGCCGGCGTCGAGGTACACGACCGCGCCCGGCGCCGTGGCGAGCACGTCGACCGCGTCCCGCAGCAGCGCCAGCCGCGCCGCCTGGTCGGTGGCGGACAGGCAGTCGAGCAGGCCGAGGGCGTCGGGCTCGAGCACGACGACGGCGCGGCGCGTGCCGAGGCCCGCGGCGACCGCCCGCACCCACGCCCCGTAGGCGGCAGGCGTGCGGAGGCCGCCGGCCGAGTACGAGCCGCAGTCGCGCTGGGGCACGGCGTAGAGGACGAAGGTGGGCACGGCGCTGCCGGCGGCGGCGAGCTTGCCCGCGACCAGGGAGGTCACCTGCGCAGTGGGGACCCAGTCGCCGATCCACTCCGAGCCCGGGGTCTGCGCGATCTTGTCGAACAGCGCGGCCCCGGCCGGGTCGCTGCTGCGCAGGGCAGCCGCGGTGCGCGCGGCGTGAGACTGCGGGTCGACGTGCAGCTGCACCCCGGCCAGCGGGTTGGCCGTCGGTGGCGCCACCGGCGGGGGAGGCGCGACCGCGGTCGGGGCGGAGAACGCGAGGGTGTCCAGGCGCAGGTTCCGGTCGCAGCCGGAGCCCTGGTGGTCGTTGTCGAAGGTGAGCTCCACGGTGCGGGCCCCTGCGGCGAAGGTGCCGGAGAAGCGGTGCGTCGCCCACGTCGAGGTGCTCACGGCGCGCCGGCCGAGCGCGCGGCCGTCGACGGTCACGGACAGGACGGGGGCACCGGCGCACTGGTCGCCGCGGGCCCGGACGGTCAGGGTCGTGGCGCCGGCGGGCGCGACCAGGCTGCTGCGCCCCGTGCCGTTCGACCAGGTGAGCCGGGCGGTCCCGCCGGCCGCACCGGCGTCGGCGTAGCTGGTGCCCGAGCCGGCCGTCCAGGCCGACCGCGTCGCCGAGGCGGTCGGCCCGACCACGTCGGCGCTGGCGGGCGTGGACGGGACGGCCAGGGCGGCCAGGCAGCCCGTGGCGAGGGCGAGCCCGGCGATCGGCGACCGGCGGGCAGGGGCAGTTCGACGCACGGGACGAGCTCCTCACGGTGACAGCACGACTACGTGCAGGGACGGTCGGCCACCTTCGCACGCCGCTGTAGCCCCGAGAAGGCGGTGCGGTGACCAGCGGGTGCCCGGCAGGCACGCGCGCCCGGCCTGCCCGGCGGGGGGCCTCCGCTCTGGCAGACTCGGCCCGTGAGGCTGATGCGCAGGGGCCGGGACGCGGACCGCCTGCCCGGCGTGGTCGGGACGGCGCGCCTCGACCGGCGCACCAAGCACCTCACCCGGCGGCTGCAGCCCGGCGACATCGCGATCGTCGACCACCTCGACCTCGACCGGGTCAGCGCCGACGCGCTCGTCGCCTGCAAGGTGGCGGCCGTCGTGAACGCTGCGCCCAGCACCAGCGGGCGCTACCCGAACCTGGGCCCGGAGATCCTGCTCGGCGCGGGCATCCCGCTGCTCGACGCGGTCACCGACAGCGTGTTCTCCGCGGTCCGCGAGGGCGAGCTCGTCCGGCTCGACGGCGACGTCCTGCACGTCGGCGAGCGGGTGGTGGCGCAGGGCGCGCTGCAGGACGAGCAGACGGTCGCCGTCGCCATGGAGCAGGCCCGGGCCGGCCTGCACACCCAGCTCGAGGCGTTCGCCGCGAACACCATGGAGTACCTGCTCAAGGAGCGGGACCTGCTGCTCGACGGCGTCGGCTTCCCCGAGCTGCGGACGCGGCTCGAGGGCCGGCACGCGCTCATCGTCGTGCGCGGCTACGACTACCGCGAGGACCTGCGGGTGCTGCGCCCGTACGTGCGCGAGTACCGCCCGGTGCTCATCGGCGTCGACGGCGGCGCGGACGCGCTCGTCGAGGCCGGCTACGTGCCCGACCTCATCGTCGGCGACATGGACTCGGTCAGCGACAAGGTGCTGCGCTGCGGCGCCGAGGTGGTCGTGCACGCCTACGCCGACGGCTACGCGCCGGGCCTCCAGCGCGTCCAGGACCTCGGCGTGCACGCCGTCGTCTTCCCGGCGGCGGGCACCAGCGAGGACATCGCGATGCTGCTCGCCGACGAGGGCGAGGCCCAGCTCATCGTCGCCGTCGGCACGCACGCCACGCTCGAGGAGTTCCTCGACAAGGGCCGGCAGGGGATGGCGTCGACGTTCCTGACCCGGCTGCGGGTCGGGAGCAAGCTCGTCGACGCCAAGGGCGTGAGCCGGCTCTACCGCAGCCGCATCTCCAGCTGGTCGCTGCTCGCCCTCGTCCTCGCCACGCTGGTGGCGATGGCAGCCGCGCTCTACATCACCTCGGTCGGCGACGCGTACCGCGAGCTGCTCGGGGACGCTGTCGCGTCGTTCCGCTTCTGGCTCGACTCCGACCTCTGAGCCCGCGCCGCCCCCCACCCGGGTGCGACCCCCGCCACGTCCGGCCCGGGCGCGTCCTCGCCGCCCGACTGCGGCTCCCGCCTACGGTGGCTGCGTGATGCTCCGCAACGCTGCGCGCACGGCCGTGCACGTGCCCGTGCTCGTGCCCGCACCGACCGGGCGCTGCCGTGGTTGACTTCCGGTACCACCTGGTGTCGATCATCGCGGTGTTCCTCGCGCTGGCCGTCGGGATCGTGCTCGGCACGGCCGCCCTCAACGGGCCGATCCAGGACAACCTCAACGCCAACATCGTCCGCCTCAGCTCGGACAAGCGGGTGCTGCAGGA
Organism: uncultured bacterium; assembly: GCA_964243385.1. GTDB lineage: Bacteria > Actinomycetota > Actinomycetes > Mycobacteriales > SCTD01 > SCTD01. Next base: position 14,126 of record CAXTFU010000090.1, read on the forward strand.
GGACGTGCAGGAGCTGCGGTCGCAGCTCGGCGCCGCGGACGGCTTCGCGGCGAGCGTCGGACCCGGCCTCGTGGCGGAGGAGCTCGACGGTGAGCGCGTGGTCCTCGTGACGACGCCGCAGACCCCGCCGGAGCTCGCCGAGCAGCTCACGCCGCTGCTGGAGACGGCCGGCGCGCAGGTCACCGGCACGCTGGAGGTGCTGCCCGCGCTGTCCGACCCGGCGCAGGGACCGCTCGTCGAGGACCTCGTCGCGCAGGTCGTCCCGGCCGGCGTCCGCCTGCCCGACGGCGAGCCCGTCGAGCAGGCGAGCGCCGAGCTGGCGGCCGTGCTCGTGCGCGCCGAGGGCGGTCCCGCCGTCCCCGCCGACGAGGCGCAGGCCGTCCTGTCGGCGTTCGGCGAGGCCGACCTCGTCGACTTCGGGGCCGCCGACGACGAGACCGTGCGGGCGGCCAGCCTGGCGCTGGTCCTGACCGGACCGGCGCCCGAGCAGACCGACGACGAGGACGCCCGGGAGGCGGTCGCCCGCGAGCAGGCTGCCGTGCTGTCGCTGGCCGCCGCGCTCGACGCGCGCGGCGAGGGTGCGGTGCTGGCCGGACCGGGCGGCTCCGCCGCCGAGGGCGGTCAGCTCGCGGCGCTGCGCGGGGACGGGTCGCTCGCCCGCGAGGTCTCGTCGGTCGACAACGCCGACCGCGGCGCCGGCCGGGTCGCGGTCGTGCTCGCGCTGGCGCAGGAGGCGGCCGGCCGCGCCGGCCAGTACGGCGCGGGCGGCGGCGCGTCCGGTCCGCTGCCCACCCCGGCTCCGTGATCCGGCGGCGTCCGCCGTCGACGCGGGCCCCGCACC
>CAXTFU010000091.1:0-14930 GCA_964243385.1 uncultured bacterium
TCCCGCACCAGGGCGAGGGCGGGCACCGCGGGCGGGCCGGCGGCGCGCTCCGAGCCGGCGCGCGGCTCGGCGGCCGTCCCAGCCGGTGCGAGCCAGACCTCGACCTGACCGGTCAGCACGCTGACCAGCCGCAGCTCCTCGCGGTCGAAGCCGGGTGCGTCGGCGCCGCGGCGGGCGCGCAGCACGGCCTGCGGCCGGCCGGGCTCGCCGACGGCGGCGGTCAGGCACGGCCGGCCGTCCTCGCCGCGGCTGCAGGACGCGCCGTCCTGCCCGAGCGCGTGGAGCACCCACGGCTCGTCGAAGACCTCTGCCGGCACGCGCCGGCGCTCGGAGGCCCCGCGCTCGTCGCCGGCGAAGCAGACCGGGCCCTCCGCCGCGAGCAGGACGAGCTCGACGTCGGCGCCGCCGAGCAGCCGGGCCGCGGTCGTCACGACGACGTGCGCCGCGATGTCCTGCGACCGGCTGGTCTCGCGCTCCTGCACCTGCGCCAGCTCGGCGAACAGCCGCGCCTCGGCGCTGCGCCGCGAGCTCGAGTCGTACGACGACCACAGCAGCGCCAGGGGGACGAGCAGCCCGACCAGCCCGAACGGCGCGGTGGTCGCGAGGTGGGCGGCGAGCAGGCCGATGGCCGTGCTGCCGGCGGTCGCACCGGCGGACGCTGCGGCACCCGAGACGACGAGCGAGCCGAGCGGCCGGCGCGAGGTGCGCGCCACGGCGACGGCGCCGAGCAGCCAGTCGACGACCCAGAAGACCGCCAGACCGGTCGCGGCGCCGACCGGACCCCCGCCGGCCAGCCCCGCGACGGCGGCGGCGAGCGCGGCGGCGAGCACGCAGCGGGCCACGTCGACGTCGCGCTTGCGACGTGGTGCGTGCCGGACGGTCTGCGCGACGGCGACCCCGGCGCCGAGCGCCGGCACGCACCACGCGCCCGGCCCGAGCAGCAGCGCGGCCGCGAGCGCGCCGGAGGCCAGGGGGAACGGCCAGGCCTGGGCACGCAGGTGCAGCCGGACGGCGGCCAGCTCGGCCGCCACGAGCAGCCCGGCGAGCAGCGGCGCCGCGAGCAGCGGGACGTCGCCCCAGCCGGTGCGGAGGCACACCACCGCGGCGAGCAGCAGGCAGCCGGCCGCCAGCCCGCGCAGGCTCGTGGCCGGGCTCCGGCCTCGTCCTGCCGGGCCGCGCGTCACGGCGCGTCCGGCCGGACGGGCCGGCTGGCCGGCACCGGGCGCAGCCGGACCGCCGCAGGGCGGGTCGGCGGCGCGGTGCACGGCACGGGAGGGCTCCTGCTGCGAGGGGACGGCGGTCGAGGGGCGGCCAGGGCAAGACGGCGCTGCAGACGGGCCTGCGCGGACGGGTCTGCACGGGCGGCGCTGCACAGAGGTGGCTGCACAGAGGTGATCGGCACGCCGCGCAGCGCACGAGAGGGCAGGACGTCCGGTTCGCCCGTTCGGACGAACCGCGAGCCGGTCCACCGGCGGCCGTCCGCCGCAGCGGGCCGCGGCCGCCGGCGGCAGCGGCGGCTGGGCCGAGCGCCCGCAGCGGTCGTGCGCCGTAGCGCTTCAGGTCCGCGGAGCGACGGCCGATCAGAGCACGAACGCAATGCCCCGACAGGTGGAGGACACGGTGTCGACCGGTCTCGATCATGCGCTGAACAGCATCCCGACGCAGCCCACGCCCGCCCGCGCCTTCTCGGCGATGGTGGTGGACGACCACCCGCTGGTGCGGGAGTCGATGGTGGCGCGCCTGCGGTCGATGGGTGCCCGCGAGGTCGTCGAGGCGGCGACGTCCGGCGAGGCCCGGGCCCGCGCCCACGCCTCCGGCCCGCGCGAGCTGTGCGTGCTCGACCTCGGCCTGCCGGACGGCTCGGGCCTCGACCTGCTGGCCGACCTGCGCTCGGCCGGCTGGCAGCGCCTGGTCGTGCTGTCCGCCGCCGACGACCCCTACTCCGTGCGCGCCGCCTTCGTGGCCGGCGCCCAGGGCTACCTGCTGAAGTCCGCCTCGTCCCGCATCGTCGTCGACGGCGTGAACCGGGTGCTGTCCGGCGGCGTCTACGCCGACCCGTCCGTCGCGTCGCTGCTGGCCGCCGGCCTGCGCGCCGGTCCGGTCGACTCGGGCGTCACCGAGCTGTCCGGCCGCGAGATCGAGGTCCTGCGCCTGGTGTCGGACGGCCAGTCGAACAAGCAGATCGGCGAGCAGCTGGGCCTGTCCGCGCTCACCGTGAAGAGCCACCTGGCCCGCATCGCCCGCAAGCTCGGCACCGGTGACCGGGCCGAGATGGTCGCCATGGCGATGCGCGGCGGCGTCATCCGCTGACCCCCTGCACCTCGCCGGCCGGGCCGCAGCGCCTCCCTCCGGCTCGCCGGTGCCCGTCGGTCAGCCGGGTCAGGACCGACTGGCCCAGACGACCCGGCCGTCCTCGAGCAGGACGTCGACCCGCTCCGGGCGGAGGTCGCGCCGCTCGGCGACGCAGTCGCCGTCACGGCCGATGACGCGCAAGCCGGTCCCGTCCCCGAGCAGGGCCTCGAGGCCGTCCTCGGTCAGGCCGAGGAGCTCCGGTGCACGGTGCCGCTCCTGGCCGCTGACGCACCGGTCGACGGCCGCGGCGGTCCCGGCGGGCACGGCCCCGTCGTAGGCCCGCTTCACCTGGTCGCGCGACCGACCGTCGAGCCGGTAGCGGCCACCGCTGACGGTCACCGGCGCGCACGTGAGCGGCACCGTCGTCAGGGTGGCCCTGACGGCGGGGTGCCGGAAGCGGACGGTGTAGACGCGGTCGTCCGGGCCGCAGTCGGTCGCGCCGCCCGTGGTGTCCAGGACCGCGCGGCCGAGCACCGTCTGCAGCTCCCGCGCCTCGAGGGCGCCGAGGTCGCGGCACAGCTGGTCGCCGGCGCCGAGCAGGCACACCGACGCGCCGGTCCAGGCGACGGACCGCGGCGCGGGCACGGCCGGAGGCGCGGCCGGCTCGGGCCGGTCCGGGAACGGCAGGTGTCCGGCCCAGACGACCACGCCGTCGGCGATGACGACGTCGACCACAGTCGGGTCGGGGACGGGGCTGCCGGGGTTGCAGATGCCGTCCCGGCCCAGGATCCGGGAGTTGCGGCCGGGCGCGAGGGCCTGCTCCTGCGTCGCGCCGACGTACCCGGCGACCGGCGTCGGCGTGCGGCCCCAGGCGCAGGACTCGACGAACGCGGCGATGTCGGCCTGCGTGTCGAGCGGCGGCAGGCGGTGCTCGGTGAGCGTCACCCCGTCCCCCGCCAGGGCACGGACGCACGTCGCGAACGCCTCCGTCTCGCCGTGCCCGGTGACGTCGACCCCGTGGACCGGCGGCACGCTCGGCTTGTCGGTGTGCCGCACGCCCGGCAGCGCCAGGCAGGCCTCGACCCGCTCGGCCGTCCCCGGGTCGACCGGGCCGCGAGTCGCGTACCGGACGGTGGAGGACGCCGTCTCCGCCTCAGCGACAGGCGTGGCCGGCGCCGGCGGAGCGGCGAACGGCGGGAGCTCGTCCGTGCCGCCGCCGAGCGGAGGGACGAACGCCGCCACGGCGACGGCCGCGACGGCGGACAGCGCCGCGCCTGCGGTCGCGAGGCGTCGGCGGTCGCCGGAGCCCGGCTCGTCCGGTCTCGTCGTGGCGGGTCTCATCGGCGGTCGGACGCGCGAGGACGAGCCGCGGTTGCCTCGGGTCCGCGGTCGGGGCCAGCACCGTCCCCGGGCGGGGTCAGCCGACTCGGCGCTGCCCCTCAGGCATCGTGTGATGGCCGTGCCGACGCGCCAGGTCTCGCGCGTCAGACGACCGGTTCGATCCAGGCGAGGTAGATCGGCCGGCCGGACGAGACCGGTGCCTGCTCGATAAGGAACGAGCACTCGACGCGGCTGCCGTCCGCGCGCAGGACGGGCAGGCGCAGCGGCACGCCGAGGACGTGCGACTGGCCGGTGGTGAGGTGCCGGGTGAAGCCGGCGACGTGGGCCTCGCGCAGCTCGGGCGGGATGAGCGCGACGACCCGCCGCCCGACGAGGTCGTCGACCCGCCAGCCGAGCGCGGCGGCCAGCGGCCGGCTCACCGCGACGATGCGGTTCGCGTCGTCGGCCGCGACCGCCCCCCGGTCCGACTCGCTGACCTCGGCGGCGTCCCAGTCGGCGGGCACCGCGTCGGCTCGGTCGTGCACCTCGACGGTGAAGCGCTCGTCCCCGGTGCCCGGCCACGGCGACGGCTGCACGCCGGCGAGCTGCGCGATGATCTGCTCGCAGACCCAGTCGCGGACGGCGACCACCTCGGGCAGGCCGGGCCGGGCGAGCAGCCGCCCCGCCACCGCGAGGCGCTCGGCGGCGTCCAGCAGGTCCTGCAGCGCCGCGTACGGCTCGGCGTCGTCGAACGGCAGCGGGACGCGCAGGTCGAGCGCGGCCGGCGTGTCCGGCAGCGGGCTCGGGTGCCCAGGCGGCAGCGCGCGGTGCGACCCGCCGGCCGGACCGGCCTGGCGCTCGAGGTCGGCGACGACGGTGGCGGTGACGATCCCCCGCGCCCGGTCGGCCTCGGCGAAGCGGGCCAGGCTGGGAGCGTCGGCGGGGTGCTCCTGCGCGAACAGCGAGAGCTCGCGCAGCACGGCGTCGTGGTGCTCGCGCGCGGCCAGCCACAGCGTCGGCGGCAGGCCCCGCAGGACGACCGTCCGGGAGGGGGCTGCGGGGGCCTCAGCGGCCGGCTCGTCGTCCCAGCCGGACAGCGGGTCGTGCGCCGCGTCGTCCGCGCGCACCACGAACCAGACGGCCTTGCTGCCCGTCCCCCGCGCGCTGACGCCGCACTCGGCGGTCAGGGCGGCGACGAGCTGCATGCCGCGTCCGGTCGTGGCGAGGCTGCCGTAGTCGCGCTGCGCCGGCAGCTGCGGGTTCGTGTCGACGACCTCGACCAGCAGCGAGCCGTCCTCGGAGAGCGCGGCGGTGACGTCGAAGGGCGTGTGCGCGTGCAGGACGGCGTTCGTCACGATCTCCGACAGCGCCAGCAGCGCCGCGTCGGACAGGTCGTCGCGGGCGCGGTCGTCCAGGAAGGAGCGCAGGAACCGCCGGGCCTCCCGGGCGCTGACCGGCTCGGGCGGGAAGGACCGCGACGCCCGGTCCAGCGCCGTCGTCACGGGCGGCCGCTCACGGCGCTCGGAGCGGGATCCAGGTGCACGCTCCCATGATGCCCCGCTCCAGGCACGTGCCGCAGGTCCGGCGGCGCCTCACGGCGAGGGGGCGGCGGACGGCAGCCGGCCGAGGAGGTCCCGCACGCGCTGCTCGACCTCGTCGACGATGCGCCGCACGGCCTCGAGGTCCTGGCCCTTCGGGTCGTCCAGCGGCCAGTCCTCGTAGGCGGTGCCGGGGAAGACCGGGCAGGTCTCGCCGCAGCCCATCGTCACGACGACGTCCGCCTGCTGCACGCTCTCGGGGGTGAGCAGCGTCGGCGCCTCGCCGGCGGTCGACAGGCCGCGCTCCTCGAGCACCTGGACGACGGCCGGGTGCAGCGACGCGCCGGGCTCGCTGCCGGCGGAGCGGACCTCGACCCGGCCGTGCGCCAGGTGCTCGGCGAGCACCTTCGCCGCCAGGCTGCGCCCGCCGTTGTGCACGCAGGCGAACAGGACGACGGGACGGTCGGTCATCGGGCGGCTCCTGCCGTCGAGGGGGTGGCGGGGTACCAGCGGCGGCGGGCCCACAGGGCCACGTGCACCAGGCCGACCAGCACCGGGACCTCGATGAGCGGGCCGACGACCCCGGCCAGGGCCTGGCCGCTCGTGACGCCGAAGGCGCCGATGCAGACGGCGATCGCGAGCTCGAAGTTGTTGCCCGCCGCGGTGAAGGCCAGGGTCGCGGTGCGCGGGTAGCCGAGCCCCAGCCGGCGCCCGAGCAGGAACGAGCCGCCGAACACGAGGGCGAAGTAGACGAGCAGCGGGACGGCGATGCGCGCGACGTCGAGGGGCTGGCGGGTGATGGTGTCGCCCTGCAGCGCGAACAGCACCACGATGGTGAACAGCAGCCCGTACAGCGCAACTGGTCCGATGCGCGGCAGCAGGACGCCCTCGTACCAGGCGCGCCCCCGCGCGCGCTCGCCGACCACGCGGGTGAGCACCCCGAGCGCGAGCGGCACGCCGAGGAAGACGAGCACCGAGCGCGCGATCGTCCACACGCCGACGTCGAGCGGCTCCTGGCCGAGCCCGAGCCAGCCCGGCAGCAGCTCGAGGTAGAACCAGCCGAGCGCGGCGAAGGCGACGATCTGGAAGACGCTGTTGAGCGCGACCAGCACGGCTGCGGCCTCGCGGTCGCCGCACGACAGGTCGTTCCAGATCAGCACCATCGCGATGCACCGGGCGAGCCCGACGACGATCAGCCCGGTGCGGTACTCGGGCAGGTCGGGCAGGAACACCCAGGCGAGCGCGAACATCACCGCGGGCGCGACCAGCCAGTTCACGACCAGGCTCGCGACGAGCAGGCGGCGGTCGCGGGTCACGGTCTGCAGCTCGCCGTACCGGACCTTGGCGAGCACCGGGTACATCATGAGCAGCAGCCCGGCGGCGATCGGCAGGCTGACGTCGGCGACCCGCACCGTGTCGAGCGCGTCGTCCAGGCCGCCGAAGACCCGGCCGAGCAGCAGCCCGACGGCCATCGCGGCGACGATCCACACCGGCAGGTACCGGTCGAGCACGGACAGCCGGGCCAGCACCGGGGTGTCGAGGTCGGTGCCGGGCAGGGGGTCCTCGCGGACGGCGTCGCTCACAGGGTCAGCAGCACGTCGGGTCGAGGATGCGGCACAGCGCGCCGAGCGCGTCCGGCCTGGGCCGGTAGAAGACGTTCGTGCCCTTGCGCGTCCCCTCGACGAGGCCGGCGTCGCGCAGCTGCTTGAGGTGGTGGCTCGCGGTCGCCTCGGTGACGCCGACGGCCGGGGCGAGGTCGCAGGTGCAGACGCCCGTGCCGGGCTGGGCGAGGATCATCGACATCAGCTGCACGCGCACCGGGTCGGCCAGGGCCTTGAGCCGCAGCGCGATCTCGAGGGCGTCCTGCGCCCCGACGGGCCCGGACGCCAGCGTGGAGCAGCTGACCGGGGCGGTGGTGTCGACCACCGGGAGGGTCTTGGGCACCGCAGCAGCGTGCCACAGTGTTCGACGAACGTCGAACGATGGGCACAGGTCAGGCAGCCGGTCGTCCGCCCGGGCTGACCCCCTGCGACGACGGGCTCAGCCGCCCCGACGACGTGGACCGCGTGGGGGCTCGCCGACCTCGACGGTCGCTCCCAGCGGTCGGTCGAGCAGGCTCGCAAGCCTCGAGACCTCCTGCCCGAGTGCCTCCTGCGGAGGTCGGGCCTGCCCGGGGAACCACGTCACCTGCAGCTCACCGCCGGCAGCCGTCCAGGTGCCGCTGACGATCCCACCGACGAGCACCAGGTTCGCCTTGCGCGTGACGGGCGTGCGGTGCGCCGGCGGCACCACGTGCTCGTCCTGAGTGCCCGGTCCCAGGACCCACTGGTCGTGTCCGGGCAGCAGGCGGACGGCGGAGACCGGTCGCGCCGCCAGCAGCTCGTCGACGTGCTCGGCGAGGACGTAGGCGGTCTCGCCCTCGACATCGACCGGCTGCAGCCGGCCCGCCAGGCCGGTGAGCCACGCGTCCAGGCGCTTGCGGCCGGCGCTCAGCCCCTCGCCGAGCCAGGAGTGGACCTGGGCGCGGGTCGTCGGCCCGTAGGCGCCGACGTAGGACGCGACGGCGTGCGGTCCCGCGTCGTCGAGGTCCCAGACGCCCGCCCAGCGCGGGTTGTCGTCGAGCCGCTGGAAGGTGGCCCGTCCGGCGCGCGGCGGTCCGAAGGCCATGTCCCCCTGCCACATCAGCGGCTTGACGAGCGTGCCCGCTCCGTCGTCGAAGACCTGCCGCAGGTGCCGGTACGTCCGCGTCACTGCAGCGCCCAGCTCGTCCAGGGTGCGCGGCCCGTCCGACAGCGCGTCGCGCACCGTCTCGCGGAAGCCCGGCCAGTCCTGCGGCTCTAGCCCGTAGTGCTGCTGCCAGCTCGGCAGCTCCCACTGACGGCCCGCCGCCCGCAGCGCCAGGTACGCGCCGCCGTCCTCCGGCGAGAGGTAGTGCGTGGCACCTCGGAAGGCGAACACCTTGACGACGTGCCCGTCCGCGAGCGCACCGGCGAGCTCGCCGCGCCGCGATCGGGTCCGCCTCGTCCGCACGGCGAGCTCGGCCAGGCCGTCGTCACTCGCCGGGACCGCCCCGAGCCGTCGCACCACGCCTGCGACGGGCTCGTCCCCGACGGGCTCGAGCAGGTGGCGCTGCATCCGCCATGCCAGGGCCTGCGCCCACGTGATCGACACGCCGGGAGGCTAGTCGGCACGCGGACCCTCGAGCGGAGGTGCCGGGCCTGCGGACGTGACCGGCGACCGGGCGGGACACGGGCACCGCCCGCTGCTGAGGCCGTCTGCGGCAGCCCGGGCCCTCTCGCGCGGCAGCCGGAGCAGCGACGGACACCCGGTCGGGGGATGCGGTGCTCTCCGGGGACCGCCGAAGCGGACCTCGACATGAGACGCAGACGAGGCACGAGCGCGCACCGGCCCGCACGCCCCCCCGTACGCTCAGCCGCGTCGGGAGCAGCGCGCCGGCCGGCAGCCTGGGTCGCCTTCGGCCTGGTCGGGGTGCTCAGCGCCCTGGGGTACCTCGTGCTCCCGCTCGTCGTGCAGGAGGCCGTCTACCCGGTCTTCGGCCTGGTGTGCGTCAGCGCCGTCGGCGCCGGCCTGCGCCTGCACCGGCCCCACCGGCCGGCGCCCTGGGTGCTGCTCGGCGCCGGTCTGCTGCTGTGGACGCTCGGCGACCTCGCCTACTCCGCCTACGAGCTCGCGCTGGGCGCGGCCCCGTTCCCGTCCTGGGCCGACGCGCTGTACGCCAGCGGCTACCCGGTGATGGCCGCAGCCCTCGTCCTGGTGCTGCGCCGCGGCGGCGTCCGTGACGCCGTCGCCTGGCAGGACGCCGGCATCTGGACGCTCGCCGCCTCGCTGCTGTCCTGGGAGTGGCTCGTCGAGCCGATCGTCACCTCGACCGGCGACACCGTGCTCGCCCGGGCCGTGGCGGCCGGCTTCCCGCTGCTGGACCTCGTCCTGCTGCTCATGGTGGTGCGGCTGACGGCCGGGCGCGCCCGCGCGGGCGTCTACGCGCTGCTGGCCCTCGCGATGTCGGCCTACCTCGTCAGCGACGCCTTCTACGGCCTGGCCTCGCTGCACGGCACCTACCGCAGCGGCGGCCTGATCGACCTCGGCTGGGTGATCTCCTACTTCGCCGTCGGCACGCTGGCCCTGCACCCGAGCATGATGCACCTCACCGAGCCCCCGCCGGCCGTGCGCACGACCGTCAGCGGCGCCCGGCTGCGCTGGATCGGGCTGGGCGTCGCCGCCCTGCTGGCCCCCGGCATGATGGCCGTGCAGCATCTGCGCGGCGCGCACGTCGACGTCCTCGCCTTCGCCGGAGCCGCCGGTGCGATGTTCCTGCTGACGACGCTGCGCGGCGCAGGGCTCGTGCGCGAGCTCGAGACGGTGACGGCGCGGCTGCGCAACCGCGAGCTGCAGCTCTCGCGGCAGGCCACCACGGACGCGCTCACCGGGCTCGCCAACCGCTCGGCCCTCGCCGAGCGGCTGGCGGCCGACGCCCGCGACGGCCGGCCGTTCTGCGTCGCGCTCATCGACCTCGACGACTTCAAGCACGTCAACGACTCCGAGGGCCACGAGGTCGGTGACGTCGTGCTGCTGGAGGTCGCCGAGGCCCTGCGCGCGGGCGCCGGCCCCGCCGACCTGGTGGCCCGGCTCGGCGGCGACGAGTTCGCCGTCGTCTCCGCGGCTCCCGCCGACGCGCTGCTGGACCGGCTGGTGCGCTCGCTCCCCCGGGCCGTGCCGCTGTCGGCCGGGGAGCTGCTGCTGCGGGCCAGCATCGGCGTCGCGTCCAGCGAGCAGGCCGGGCCGGCCTCCCCCGCCGACCTGCCCTCGGCGCTGCTGCGCCACGCCGACATCGCCATGTACGCCGCAAAGGCGCAGGGCGGTGCGACGGCGTCGGTCTACCGGCCGGAGATGTCGGCCGAGCTGCTCATGCGCCTGGAGACCCGCCGCCGGCTCACCGAGGCCGTGCGCGACCAGGAGTTCGTGGCCTGGCTGCAGCCCGTCGTCGACCTGGCGACGCACCGCCTCATCGGCTTCGAGGCGCTCGCCCGCTGGCACCCCGAGGGCGGCCTCCCGATCGGGCCGGACGCGTGGATGCCCGCTGCTGAGGCGTCCGGGCTCGTCGTGCAGGTCGACGTGCAGGTGCTGCGGGCTGCGGCCCGCCAGCTCGCCCAGTGGACACGCACGGTGCCCGGCGCGGAGTCCCTCGAGCTCGCGGTGAACGCCTCCGGGCGCTCGCTGCAGGAGCCCGACGTCGCGCACCGGATCCTCGCCGTCCTGCGTGAGGAGGGCCTCGAGCCGTCGCGCGTGCTGCTGGAGGTGACCGAGGGCGTCCTCATCGACGAGAGCGTCGGCACCCGCCTGCAGGTGCTGCGCGACGCCGGCATGCGCATCGCGCTGGACGACTTCGGGACCGGCTGGTCGTCGCTGAGCTACCTGCGCCGGTTCCCGGTCGACCTGCTGAAGATCGACCGCAGCTTCGTCGTCGGGCTCGGCGAGGGGACCGGCGCGGAGGCCGTGCCGGCCGCGGTGCTGCAGCTCGCCGCTGCGCTCGACCTCGACGTCATCGCCGAGGGCGTCGAGACGACCCTGCAGGCGCAGGTGCTGCGGCGCCTCGGCTGCCGCACGGTGCAGGGCTACCTCTACGGCCGGCCGGCGCCGCCGCACCGGCACGACCACCTCGTGCGGCTGGGGCGGATCCCCGGCGCCCCGGCGCTCGACGCCGACCTGGTGCTGCACCGCTGACGCGGCTGACCCCCGGGTCCCGCTCCGGCGGGTCAGCAGCCCTCGACACGCCGTGACCCCGTACCCTTCCCGCTCGTGAAGACGACCCTGCCGGGTCATGAGGAGGGCGTGCCCGGCGACGAGCCCGCGGTGGAGCTGCTCCTCGCCCCGCGCGACGGGGTCCCGCCGGTCGTCTCGTCCGCCGCCGAGCTGGCAGGGGTGGTCGAGCGCTTCGCCGCCGGTCACGGCCCCACCGCCGTCGACGCCGAGCGCGCGTCCGGCTACCGCTACAGCCAGCGCGCCTACCTCGTGCAGCTGCGGCGCCGCGGAGCAGGCACGGCCCTTCTCGACCCGCTGCTCTGCCCGGACCTCTCGCAGCTGTCCGACGCGCTCGCCGGCGACGAGTGGGTGCTGCACGCCGCCAGCCAGGACCTCGCGTGCCTCGCCGAGGTCGGCCTCGTCCCGACCCGCGTCTTCGACACCGAGCTGGCCGGGCGGCTCGCCGGCTTCGAGCGGGTCGGTCTCGGCGCGATGGTCGAGCGCGTCCTCGGGCTGCGGCTGGAGAAGGGCCACTCGGCCGCCGACTGGTCGACGCGGCCGCTGCCCGAGGCATGGCTGGTCTACGCCGCGCTCGACGTCGAGGTGCTCGTCGAGCTGCGCGACCGGCTCGAGCAGGAGCTCGTCGCGCAGGGCAAGCTCGAGCTGGCGCACGAGGAGTTCGAGGCGGTCCGGCTGGCCCCCGCGCCCGCCCCGCGAGTCGACCCGTGGCGGCGCACGTCCGGCATCCACCGCATGCGCAACCGCCGGCAGCTCGCCGCCGTCCGGGCGCTGTGGGAGGTGCGCGACGCGATGGCCCGCCGACGCGACACCGCACCGGGCCGCATCCTGCCCGACGCCGCGATCGTCGCCGCCGTGCAGGCCGACCCGCCGACGGCCGCCGACCTCATGGCGCTGCCGGTGTTCGGCGGGCGCTCGACCCGGCGGCACGTCGACACCTGGTTCGGCGCGCTCAAGGCCGCCCGGACCCTGCCCGACGACGCGCTCCCGTCCCCGCTGCCCGCCGGCGACGGGCCGCCGCAGGCCAACCGCTGGGCCGAGCGCGACCCGGTGGCCGCCAAGCGCCTGACCCGCGCGCGGGCCGTCGTCGGCACGCTCGCCGAGCAGCTGCAGATGCCGCCGGAGAACCTCGTGCAGCCCGAGGCCGTCCGCCGGCTGGCCTGGACGCCGCCAAAGCCGTCCGACGAGGCGAGCGTCGCGGCGGCCCTGCGCGCGTCCGGCGCCCGCGAGTGGCAGGTGCTGCGCGTCGCGGCGGCGCTCGCCGAGGCCCTCCCCGAGCCGCCGGCGCCCGAGCCGACCGCGAGCGAGCCGACTGCGGCCGAGCCGACTGAGCCCGAGCCGACTGAGCCCGAGCCGACTGCGAGCGAGCCGACTGGGCCCGAGCCCACTGCCGCCGAGCCGACCGCGTCCGGGACGCCGGGCGCGCAGGACCCGCCGGGTGCCTGACCCGGTCCTGCGCACCGAGCGGCTGGTCCTGCGCCCGCCGACCCTCGCGTCCGCCCGGGCGCTGCTCGGCCAGTCGAGCGACGCTCCCCACCGCCCCGACCCGCTGTCCGGCGGGTCCCCCTCCAGCAGCTCCCCGTCCGGCTTCCCCTCCGGCGAGGACCGGGTGGCGCTGACCGGCTTCGTCGCCGCGGGCGCAGACGCGCGGGGGTTGTGGGTCGTCGAGCACGCCGGTGAGCCGCTCGGGACGGTGTCCGCGGCCGGGCCGGTCAGCCCGTCCGGCGACCAGGAGATCGCCTACGCGCTGGTGCCCGACGCGCGCGGGCAGGGGCTCGGCACCGAGGCGGTGGGCGCGGTGTGCGCCGTCCTCGAGCGGGCCGCCGGCGTCCGGCGGCTGACCGCCGAGGTGCTGCCCGGCAACGCCGGTTCGGTGCGGCTGCTCCGCCGGCTCGGCTTCGTCGAGGTCGACGGCGGCAGCCCCCCGCACGTGCTGCTCGCCCGGGCCGCGCCGGGCGCGCCGCCGGTCCGGCAGCGCCTGGCCGGACGGCACGTCTGCTGACCCGCTGACCGACCTGACCTGCGGCCCGGCCTGCTGCCCGGCCTGACCTGCTGGCCGGCCTGACCTGCTGCCCGGCCTGACCCGCTGCCCGGCCTGACCTGCTGCCCGGCCTCACCGCGCGGGCTCGGGCGCGCGCGCCCCACGCCCCGGCCCGTGCTCCCCCCTCGTGAGCGCGGACCGGGGCCGGCGGGACGGAGTCCTTCGGTGGTGCGATCGCCCACGGGGCACCTGCGCGAGCGCCCGGAGCTACCGGCTGCGGGGCCTGGTCCGCAGCCAGGTCTCGAGGGCCAGCACGCCGCGGCGCGCCTCGAGCTCGAGCTGTCGTCCGACCGGCACGAGGCGGCTGGCCGAGGCCGGCGGCCGGTCCGCGGCCGGCAGGGACGGCCGGGCCGGCGTCAGCTCGCGGGCCAGCCAGACCGCCAGCGCACCGGCGAGCGCGACGGCCAGGACCGTCAGCAGGAGCAGGGCGTCCAGCTCGGTGCTCGTCCCCATGGGCGTGCGGTCCTCCGTCCTGCAGCCCGGCGTCGGGCGCGTGGTCCCGGGCCCGGAGCGGGCGGGCCCGGCGTCCTGCGGCCCTGTCCCGCAGGCCCGGGGGTGCGGCGTGCTGCACAGGGTGCAGTGCGCACTGCACCACGCGCACTCGACCACGTCACCGCCTCGGCGGCAAGACCGCCCGAAGGGACCAGACCGCGCCGGTCCTCAGACGCTGCGCGGGAGGTCGACGGTCACCGTCCCCCCGGACGGACCGCGCTGGTCCTCAGACGCTGCGCGGGAGGTCGACGGTCACCGTCAGCCCCCCGGACGGACGCGCCACCGCCGTCGCGGTGCCGCCGTGCACCTGCGCGACGGCGCGGACGATGGCCAGCCCCAGCCCCGCACCGGTGCGCGCGGTCCGGGCGGTGCCGTGCCGGCGGAACGGCTCGAACAGCGTCGGCACCTCCTCCGCCGACACGACCGGCCCCGAGCTCTCGACCGCGAGGCGCGCGCGGCCCTCGACGGTGGCCGTGTCGACGCGCAGCCAGCCCCCGTCGACGTTGTGCCGGACGGCGTTCTCGACGAGGTTGCCGGCCAGGCGCTCGAGCAGCCCGCGGTCGCCGAGCACGGCCGCCGGCCCGTACGTCGCCACGACCTGCAGGCCGCGCGCGTCGACCTCCGCGCCCACCGCGCGCAGCGACGCGGCCGCCACCTCGGGCAGCTCGACCCGCTCGCGCAGCGGGAGCCCGTCGACCTGCAGCCGGTCGCTGCGGGCGAGCAGCAGCAGGCTGTCGACCAGCCGGTCGGCGCGGATCGTCGCGTCCCGCACGACCGCCGCCGCGGCGCGCAGGTCGTCGACGGAGGCGTCCGGGTCGGCGAGCGCGACGTCGACCTCGGTGCGCATGACGGCCAGCGGCGTGCGCAGCTCGTGGCTGGCGTCGGCCACGAAGCGCCGCTGGGCATCGAAGGACTGCTGCAGCCGGCCGAGCATGTCGTCGAAGGTGTCGGCCAGCTGCTTGAGCTCGTCCTGCGGGCCGCCCAGGTCGATCCGCGCGTCGAGCCGCTCGACCGACAGGCGCTGCGCCGCGGCGGTGATCTCCTGCAGCGGCCTGAGCACGCGCCCGGCGACGGCGTACGACATGGCGACGCCGACCGCGCCGACGACGGCGAGGGCGAGCAGCCCCTGGCCGAGCAGCGAGCGCAGGGCCGAGCGGCGCAGGTCGTCCTGGATCGCCCCGAGCGTCGTCGCGACCGAGCGCCCGCCGCGGGTGAGCGTCACCGGCACGTTGCCCGGCAGCGAGCCGGCGGTGAGGGCGCGGTCGACGAGCACGAGCGCGAGCAGCAGGAGCAGCAGGCCGACGGTCAGCGCGACCGAGCTGTAGATGAGCGTCAGGCGCAGCCGCAGGGTGGTGCGCGACGAGCTCACGGCTCGCCGACGCGGTAGCCGGCTCCCACGACCGTCTGCACCACGCCGGGCTCGCCGAGCTTCTTGCGCAGCGTCATGACGGTGACCCGCACGGTCGTCG
>CAXTFU010000092.1:0-14861 GCA_964243385.1 uncultured bacterium
CCGCTGGACGGACCGGATGCGCTCGGCCTGCGCACGGCGCCGGGCCTCGTCCGCCCGCGCGGCCGCCAGCCCGTCGGCCGGCCCGTCCGCCGGCTCGCCGGTCTGCTCGTCCGTCCGACCGTCGCCCGCCTCGCGCGCTGCCGACGCCGTCGGCTGCACCAGGCCGGCGCGACCTGCCCCGGCGCCGTACGGCTCGGGTGGCCCGCCGCGGGCCGACGCGGCCCGGGTGTCGCGCCAGTGCTCGACCCGCAGCGCCACGGCCCAGCCGGCGAGCCCGAACGCCGCCCCGATGAGGACGTCGAGCAGGTAGTGGTTGGCCGTCAGCACGGTGGCCGTCCCCATGA
Organism: uncultured bacterium; assembly: GCA_964243385.1. Taxonomy (GTDB): domain Bacteria; phylum Actinomycetota; class Actinomycetes; order Mycobacteriales; family SCTD01; genus SCTD01. The sequence goes on from CAXTFU010000092.1 coordinate 345, forward strand.
CCACCGGCATGAGGCGCCCGACGGTGCGGACGGCCAGCGAGCTCGCCGCGGCCACCAGCGCGAGCCCCACGACGAGGTCCCACCCGACGTGCAGGCTCGGCATCGCGGCGTACTGGTTCACGAACGCCGGCGGCTGCAGCACCCGGTAGGACCGCGACTGCTCGGTGATGGTGTCGACCATGCCGAGGCCGGCCAGCCGCGGCGGTGCCACCGGCCACGTCGTGTAGACGCACAGGCCCATCAGGCCCGAGGCGATCATCGCGTTGCGCAGCCGCAGGAAGACGCGGCGGTCGTGCACCGCCAGCCACAGCAGCGTCAGGGCGATGACCGGCCAGTGGCCCCAGATGTAGATCCAGTTCATCGCCGTGGTGACGACGTCGAACTGCCCGGACAGCGACTGCAGCTCGTCCTCGACGTCGAGCCCCAGCGCGGCCTCGACCGCCAGCACGTCGTGCGCGTGGTCGACGGCGACGTCGGCACTGCCGGCCGTCAGTCCCCGGACCCCGAAGTACGTGCCTATCCCGGCCGCGATCACGGCCAGGTCGACCGCCAGCAGCCGCACCACACCGCGCCCGCGCTCGTCCTCGTGCATGGCCACCCCCCGGCCGCTCGGAACGAGCCCAGTGTCACCCCGGGACGGGCGGATGCGAAGCCCTTTCTCAGGCCGCAGCGGCGATCGGGGTGCCAGCAGGAGGGGTCACGTGGTGGTGCCGGTACCGGACGAGGCAGCGGGCGAGCAGCAGGCTCACGCCGCCGAGCAGCAGGGCGGGCAGCCAGGCGAGCGCCGCCTTGAGGGCGACCGCGCCGAGCGCAGCCGACCAGGGCAGCCCGAGACCGGCGAGGGCCACGACGAGGGCGGCGTCGCGGGGGCTCGCCCCGTGCGGGCCGGGCACTGCGCCGGCGAGCTGGCTGGCCCCGAACGCCCCGAGCAGGGCCAGCGGGCCGAGCGCGTGCCCGGTGGCCGCGACGGTCCCGAGCAGGAGCAGGCAGATCGACAGCTGGTAGCCGGCGGACAGTCCGATGCCGGCGACCAGCGCGCGGCCGCGGGGGAGCGGGCGGTGCGGGACGAGGTCGGGGCGCCGGTGTCCCACGAGCACCGCCACGGCCAGCGCGGCGACCGCGAGCCCCAGCGCCGTCAGCAGCATCCGGCCCGGGAGCGCCGTCGCGGACAGCCCGACGAAGGCGGCGAGCCCGATCGCGCCGACGAGCCGGTCGAGCCCGGCCTCCGCGACGGCGTCCGGCACGGTCATCCCGCTGCGGGTGAGCCGGCGGACCCGCCAGGCGTCGGCGCCCACGTGACCCGGCGTCAGCAGGCCGCACAGCTCGGCCTCGGCGTAGGCGCGCACGTGCCAGCGGCGCGTCTGGCCGCTCGCGGACAGCGCGTGCCACCGCAGGGGGCACAGGACGTACTTGCCGACGACCCAGGGGGCGAGCCCCAGCAGCGCCGGCCACCAGTCGAGCGCGGGCAGCGACGGCAGCGTCAGGACGGGGACCGCGAGCGCGACGACGAGCAGGAGCCCGCGCAGCGCCCGCGACCGGCCCAGCCCGTGCAGCAGCCCGCGGACGCGGGTGCGCGGCTGGGGCCGGACGACCGGAGACGGTGCGGACACGCAGGCTCCTTCCGGCTGCTGGCAGCCGGGCGAGAGGGAGGGGGCATTCGCAGGCGACCGGGGTGTGGCGCGCCGTGTCGAGGAGGTCGGCGGGTGCGGCCCGCTCCTGGAGTGCTGCGACGAGCCTTCCCCGCAGGAGGTGACCTCGAACGGCAGGACGTCAGAGGGCGGCCACCGCGTGATGCCTCGTACCTCTCGCAGTGCTTCGAAGGAGACCGCCGCGATGTTGCCCCGAGCAGTGTCGAGACTGCCTCCCGAGCCCGACCTGCGGGGAGCGAAGGTTGCCGACATGACGAAGAGCGTCCCGTCGGACGCCCCTCGTGAGCACCGCCACCGCCAGGTGGCAGGTACGTCCCTGACTGCACTAGCTGTGGTATGCGTCGCGCCGGTGGTCGATGGCCAGGATCGTCACGGCTTCGTCGCCGATGCGGTAGCGGATGCGGTAGTCGCCCCTCCGTGCGCTGTGCTCGCCCTCGAACGGCGCCCGCAGAGGCTTGCCCACCCGCTGCGGGTTCTCGGACAGGTCGTCGAAGATGAGGTTGGCGGCTGCCGCAGCAACGCCGAGGGGCAGCCTGTTCATCGCTCGTCGTGCCGGTGGTGCGAACAGGATCGTGTACGTCACGGGGTCTGCTGGATCGACGAGGCGTCGGCCCCCTTCGTGATGCTCCCGTGGCTCACCACGTCCCTGCCCACGCTGGTCTCCCAGCCCTTGACGTCCTTGGGCCTGGCAGCCGGGTCGCCCTCTGAGGCCACCCGCTCCGCCAGCTCGGCGACAACGGCAGCGCCGACGCTCGGCGCGTCGGCCTCGTCTGCGGCCCGCCCCTGGGCGGCCCAGTACAGCGTCTCCTCCATCGACTCCAGGTCGTCGACGCTGATCAGCACCGCGACCGGCGTGCCGTTCCTGGTGACCGTGACCCGCTCGTGGGTCGTCGCGACCTCGTCGAGGAACTTGCTCAGCTGCTCACGGACTGTCGCCACGCTGACGGTCTTCATGTACAGGATTCTAGCGCTTGTCCGTCGGCAGTGTCACGTCGCGAGGACGTCGGGGCGCAGCCTCGACGACTCGAGCATGCCGCCTCCCAGCAGGACGCCGACGAGTCGTGCGGGTCCGAGCGTCAGCAGCCACGCGCCCCGAACGCCCGCGCCGTCGCTGAGGACAGCGCACGTGATGGCGGCGGCGAGTCCGAGGGGCGGCGGGACCAGGCGGCGCGCTGATGTCAGCCACACAGGGCAACCCGTGCAAGGGTTGGCGCATGAGTTGGCCCGATGGTGTTCGGCGTCCCCGCCGGTGGCCGCACGACCATGGACGTCGAACCGTTCCTGTGGACGTCTCATCGACGACGCCGTGCGTCGCACGTGACACGCTCGGTGTCGTGGCGGTGGAGGACTGATGGAGCGCCGCATCATGGGCATCGAGAACGAGTACGGGGTGACCTGCACCTTCCGCGGGCAGCGCCGGCTCTCCCCGGACGAGGTCGCCCGCTACCTGTTCCGGCGGGTCGTCTCGTGGGGCCGCAGCTCGAACGTGTTCCTGCGCAACGGCGCCCGGCTCTACCTCGACGTCGGCTCGCACCCCGAGTACGCGACCCCGGAGTGCGACAGCGCGGTCGACCTCGTGACGCACGACAAGGCTGGCGAGCGCATCCTCGAGGGGCTGCTCATGGACGCCGAGCGGCGGCTGCGCGAGGAGGGGATCGCCGGCGACATCTACCTGTTCAAGAACAACACCGACAGCGCCGGCAACTCCTACGGCTGCCACGAGAACTACCTGGTCGGACGCCAGGGCGAGTTCTCGCGGCTCGCCGACGTCCTCATCCCGTTCCTGGTGAGCCGGCAGATCGTCGTCGGCGCCGGCAAGGTGCTGCAGACGCCGCGCGGGGCCGTCTACTGCGTCAGCCAGCGCGCCGAGCACATCTGGGAGGGCGTCTCGAGCGCCACGACCCGCAGCCGGCCGATCATCAACACGCGCGACGAGCCGCACGCCGACGCCGAGCGCTTCCGCCGGCTGCACGTCATCGTCGGCGACAGCAACATGAGCGAGACGACGACGCTGCTCAAGGTCGGCGCCACCGACCTCGTCCTGCGCATGATCGAGGCGGGCGTCATCATGCGCGACCTGACGCTCGAGAACCCGATCCGGGCGATCCGCGAGATCAGCCACGACATCACCGGTCGCCGCAAGGTCAAGCTCGCCAACGGCCGCGAGGCCAGCGCCCTCGAGATCCAGCGCGAGTACCACAGCAAGGCGACCGACTTCATCGACCGGCGGGGCGGCGACGCCACCGTCCGCAAGGTCCTCGACCTGTGGGGGCGGACGCTGCAGGCGGTCGACACCGGCGACCTGTCGCTCGTCGACCGCGAGATCGACTGGGTGACGAAGTACCAGCTCATCGAGCGCTACCGGGGCAAGCACGACCTGCCCCTGTCGAGCCCGCGGGTGGCGCAGCTGGACCTCGCCTACCACGACGTCAACCGCTACCGCGGCCTGTACTACCTGCTCGAGAACAGGGGCCTGGTCGAGCGCGCCACGACCGACCTCGCGGTGTTCGAGGCGAAGTCCGTGCCGCCGCAGACGACCCGGGCGCGGCTGCGCGGCGAGTTCATCAAGTGCGCGCAGGAGAAGCGGCGCGACTTCACCGTCGACTGGGTGCACCTCAAGCTCAACGACCAGGCGCAGCGCACGGTGCTGTGCAAGGACCCGTTCCGGTCGGTGGACGACCGCGTCGACAAGCTCATCGCGAGCATGTGACTAGGCTCGCCGCATGACGAGCCCCGCTGCCAGCAAGCCCTCCGTGACCGTCCCCGACGGCCCTGCCCCGACCGAGCTGGTCATCGAGGACCTCACCGTCGGCGACGGTCCCGAGGCCGTCTCCGGCACCACCTGCACCATGCAGTACGTCGGCGTCGCCTGGTCGAACTCCCAGGAGTTCGACGCCTCCTGGGACCGCGGCGAGCCCTTCACCTTCGGGCTCGGCCAGGGCATGGTCATCCGCGGCTGGGACGAGGGCGTGGCCGGCATGAAGGTCGGCGGACGCCGCCGGCTGACGATCCCGCCGGCGCTCGGCTACGGCGCGCGCGGCGCAGGCGGCGCCATCGGCCCGAACGAGACGCTCGTCTTCGTGGTCGACCTGCTCGGCGTCCGCTAGGTCGCACCCGCCTGCAGCAGCCCGACCGCGTGCCGGCCGGCTGCTGCGGCGGCGAGGAAGGCGACCGGGTCGTCGGCCAGTCCCCGCCCCATCGTCGACAGCAGCGGCGCCCACGGCGCGAGCGCCTCGAGCAGGCCCGCGTCGTCGACCTCGACGACCCGGTGCCGCGCGAACGGCGCCGGGTCGACCTGCCCGGCCCACGAGCGTGGGACGACGACGTCGGCCGGCGCGAGGGCGACCCGCCCGTACGCGGTCGTGCTGTGGTGGCTGACGCCCCGGTGGCGCGGGCGGGGGTCGGCCTGCGACATCCGCAGCGCCGCGACCGGGCGCGCGCCGACCGCCGTCGCGGCGTTCACCGCCTCACCGGCGGCCACGCCGGAGAACCCCCAGGTGGTCCCGGTGCCGAGGTTGCCGGGTCCCTGCGTCACCACGACGACCTCGGCGCCGAGCACCCGCACCGCCGCGAGCAGCCCCGAGTGCAGCGTGACGGCTTCGAGGTCGCCGCCGAACGCCTGCCCGACGGTCACCGTCCCGACGAGCCGCGGCCGCAGCGCGGCCACCGTCCGGCTGAACCACAGCGGCAGCGCGCCGCCGTCGGTCATCACGTAGGCGACCCGCGTGCCGGGGCGCGCGTCGAGCACGCCCGCCAGCACGGCCGGCAGCGACGAGTGCAGGTCGGCCACGACCACGGGCGTCCCCGGCGGGGGCAGCGGCGCCCCGTCGGCGAGCAGCGCGTGCGTCGCCGAGTCCTGCTCGTCGGCGCCCAGCACGACGGCCTGCAGGGGGGTGTACCGCGCCTTGACGAGGTGCCCGGGGCCCTCGACGTCCGGCGGCAGGCGGTCGGGCAGCGCCACGACCAGCGCGTAGCCGCCCGTGCCGAGCCCCAGGGCGAGGGCGGCGACGTTCAGCAGGACGACGTCACCGGGCTCGGGCGACCCGACGAGCACGGGGTGGGCGAGGGCGTCGACGACCGAGCCGTCCTCGAGCCGCACCGACAGCTCGACGGCGCCGGGCCAGGACCGTCCCAGTGCGACGACCGTCCCGCGCCGCCACGCGATCACCCGGCCGTCCGCACCGGCCCAGGCTAGAGCGGCGGGGTGCGAGGGCGGTCCCGAGCCGTCCCCTGCGACCACGGGGACCGGCGGGTGGCGCGGACGGGAGCGGGCCCGGCGCGTGGGCGACGGGCGCGCGGCGCCGCGCAGGCTAACGTCGCCGCGTGTCCGCCAAGAAGACCGAGCGGCTGCTCAACCTGGTCATCTGCCTGCTCGTGACCCGCCGCTTCCTGGGCGTCCAGGAGATCCGCGCCGCCGTGCCCGGCTACGACTCGGGGTCGGAGGAGTCCTTCCGCCGCATGTTCGAGCGCGACAAGGAGGAGCTGCGCGAGCTCGGCATCCCGCTCGAGACGGGCACCGACAGCCGCGCCCACGACGACGAGCCCGGCTACCGCATCGCCCGGCGCGACTACGAGCTGCCCGAGATCGTCCTGGAGCCGGACGAGGCCACCGCCCTCGGCCTGGCCGCCCGGCTGTGGCAGTCGGCCCCGCTCGCGGGCGCCACGGGCAGCGCGCTGCTGAAGCTGCAGGCCGCGGGCGTCGAGCCGGGGCGGCCGCCGGCCGCGCTCGAGCCGCGCGTGGCGGCCAGCGAGCCGGCGTTCGAGAGCTGCCTGGCCGCCGTGCGCGACGGCCGGGCCGTCCGGTTCGGCTACCGCGCCTCGGGTGCGAGCGCGCCGCAGACCCGCTCGGTCGAGCCGTGGGGCGTCGTGTCCTGGCGCGGCCGCTGGTACCTCGTCGGGCACGACACCGACCGCGGCGCCGAGCGGGTGTTCCGCATGTCCCGCATCGTCGGGACGGCCGAGGCGGTCGGCCCGGCCGGCGCCGTCGTCCCGCCGCCCGGCGTCGACCTGCGCGCCATGGCCGGGCGGATGGCCGTCGACGAGCCGCGGGCCACCGCCCGGGTGGCGCTGCGTCCCGGCGCCGGGTGGGAGCTGCGCCGCGAGGCCGCGGCGACGGCGGACGACCCCGACCGTCCCGGCTGGAGCGTGGTCGACGTCGGCTTCTCCGACCCCGAGCGGTTCGCCGACCGGGTGACCGGCTACGGCGCGGACGCCGTGGTGCTCGCGCCGCCGCAGGCCCGGGACGCCGTCGTCGCCCGCCTGCGGGAGCTGGCGTCGTGACGCGCCCCGACGCCGCGCGCGGTGGCCCGCCGCCGGGCGGCACGTCCGGGCAGCTGCCCCGGCTGCTGGCGCTCGTCCCGTACCTGCTGGCCCGTCCGGGCGTGCGCCTGGCCGACGTCGCCGCGACGTTCGGCATCACCGAGGACCGGCTGCGCAAGGACCTCAACCTGCTGTGGGTGTGCGGCCTGCCGGGCCACGGACCGGGCGACCTCATCGACGTCGAGTTCGAGGGCGACACGGTGACGCTGTTCGAGCCGGCGGGCGTGACCCGGCCGCTGCGGCTCACCGTCGACGAGGCGCTCGCCCTCGTCGTCGCGCTGCGGGCGCTCGCCGAGACGCCGGGCCTGGACGAGCGAGACGCCGTCGACCGGGCCCTCGCCAAGGTCGAGCAGGCGGCGGGTGCGGCCGCCGGTCCTGCCCACCGCGTCGAGGTCGCCGTCGAGGGCGAGACGCGCGTGCTGCCGGTCGTCCGCAGCGCGCTCGAGCAGGGCCGGCGGCTGCACCTGAGCTACTACGTGCCCGGCCGCGACGAGACGACCGAGCGCGACGTCGACCCGCTGCGGCTGCTGCTCGTCGAGGGGCGCAGCTACCTCGAGGGCTGGTGCCGCCGGGCCGAGGGCGTCCGGCTGTTCCGGCTGGACCGCATCGCCGACCTCGCCGTGCTCGACGCGCCGTCGGCGCCGCCCGAGGGCGTCGAGCCGCGCGACGTCTCGTCGGGCCTGTTCCGGCCCGGTCCGGACGACCTGCTCGTCACGCTGGCGCTCACGCCGGCGGCCGCGTGGGTCGCCGACTACCACCCCTGCGAGACGGTCGCCGAGCAGGACGACGGCAGCCTGGTGGTGACGCTGCGGGCCTCCGACCCGGGCTGGGTGCGGCGGCTCGCGCTGCGGCTCGGCGGCCGCGGCCGGGTGCTCGCGCCGGCCGACCTGGCGGCGCAGGTGCGGGCCGACGCGCAGGCGGCGCTGGCCGCGTACGGGGCCTGACGGACGGGCCGCAGGTCCGGGGTCAAGGCGGGGCGGTGTGCTGCCGATCCCGTTCGTGTCGCAGTCGGTGCGGCACGACGGAGAGGCACGGTCATGACCACGATCAAGGCGTCCTGCCCGATGTGCGGCGAGGTCGAGCTCACCCCGGCCGACGTGCGTCTGATGGTGTGCAGCCACGCGCCGCTGTCGTACTACGCGTTCACCTGCACCACCTGCCTGGACGAGGTGCGCAAGCCGGCCGACGACCACGTCGTGTCGCTGCTGGTCTCGGGCGGCGTGCCCGCCCAGGTGTGGGAGCTGCCCGCGGAGGCGCTCGAGGAGCGCAGCGGCCCTCGGCTGAGCTACGACGACCTGCTCGACTTCGCGCTGCACCTCGGCACCACCGACCTGCTGGCCGCCGTCGCCGGCGCCCCCGCCAGCACCGGGACCTGACGCCCGCTCCGCTACCGTCCACGCCGTGACGTGGATCCTGCTCGACCTCGCGATCGCGCTGGTCGCCCTCGCCGTGCTGGCGGTGCTCGTGCTGGGCCTCTGGCGCCGCGTCCGGGCCCTCGGCCGCGCCGTCACGGCCGCCGGCGAGACGGTCGGCCGGGCCACGGATGCGCTCGCGCAGGCGCAGGCCGCGGGACCGCTCGGCGCACCCGCTCGGGACGACCCGCGCGCGGCGTACGCCGCTGCGACAGGTGCCGGAGGGCTGGCGGCGAGGCCTGGTTCACCGCCTGTTCCCGCGGAGGGCGGGCCACGTGCCCCGCGTGGGGCGTAACGTGACGCTGTCGTCCCCACGAAGAGGAGCCCGTCCGTGAACTTGCCCGGTGGCTGGGAGCTCGTCCTGGTCGTGATCGTGATCATGGTGCTCTTCGGGGCCAAGCGCCTCCCGGAGGCCTCTCGCTCCCTGGGCCGGAGCCTGCGCATCTTCAAGGCCGAGACCAAGGGCCTGCGCGACGACGACGCGCCGAGCACCCCCGCGTACGACCAGGGTGCCCACGACCGCGCCGTCTACGACCGCACCATCGCCTCGCAGCCGCCCGTGCCGCCGGTCCCGGGCGTCCCGCCGGCGCCGGGCGCCGACCCCCGCCTGCCCTAGGTGGCGCTGCCCGTGCGGCGCCCGGGCGGCAGGCTCAAGCGCCGCAAGACCTCCGCCGAGGTCGCCGCCGACGGCCGCATGGCCCTCATCGACCACATCCGCGAGCTGCGCAACCGCCTCGGCATCTCGCTGGTGGCGCTGGCGGTCTGCGTGATCGTGGCACTGGTCTTCCGGGAGCAGGTGTTCGACCTCATCAAGCGGCCGTACTGCTCCACCGACGTCGCGCGGCTCGCCGCCGAGACCACCGGCCAGCAGTGCAAGCTCTACGCCTTCGGACCGTTCGAGCAGTTCGCCGTCTCGCTGCGCATCTCGTTCATCGCCGGCGTCATCGCGTCGTCGCCGGTCTGGCTGTACCAGCTCGGCGCCTTCATCACGCCGGCGCTGCACCGCAAGGAGAAGCGCTACGCAGCCGCGTTCCTCGGCGCCTCGCTGGTCCTGTTCGTCACGGGCACCGTGTTCGCGTACTTCACGATCTCGCGCGGCCTGGAGTTCCTGCTCACCTTCGGCGGCGACGGCATCGTGACGCTGCCTTCGATCCAGAGCTACCTGTCGTTCGTCACGCTCACCCTGCTGGGCTTCGGCGTCGCGTTCCTGTTCCCGGTCATCGTGCTGTTCCTGAACTTCGTGGGGCTGTTCCCGACCGCGAAGATGCGCTCGTGGCGGCGCGGGATGATCGTGGCGATCGCGGTCGCCTCGGCCGTCCTGACGCCGTCGCAGGACCCGTTCACCTTCATGGCGATGGCCGGGCCGCTGTACGTCCTGTACGAGGGCTGCATCGTCATCGGACGCCTGCGCGAGCGCGGACAGCGCCGGCGCGCGGCCGTCGAGCCCGGGGCGCAGGCGCTGGAGCGGCTCGACGACGACGAGACGTCGTACGTCGACGACCGGCCGTCCGGCCTGTAGGCGCTGGTCAGCGAGTCGGTGCGCCGGCTCGGGCGCTGCCACGTAGCCTCGTGCGGTGACCACCGAGGCGGCCTCGCCCGCGGAGCGCTACGCGGCCTTCCGCCGCAACCAGTCCGGCCCGGCGCTGACCGAGTTCGAGACCGGCTACCCGTTCGGGCTGGACGCCTTCCAGCGCACCGCCTGCGCCGCGCTCGAGGCCGGGCGCGGCGTGCTGGTGGCCGCGCCGACGGGTGCGGGCAAGACGGTCGTCGGCGAGTTCGCGGTGCACCTCGCGCTGCGCGAGGGCCGCAAGTGCTTCTACACGACGCCGATCAAGGCGCTGTCGAACCAGAAGTACAACGACCTGGTCGCGCGCTACGGCGCCGAGCGGGTCGGCCTGCTGACCGGCGACAACGCCGTCAACGGCGACGCGGACGTCGTGGTCATGACGACCGAGGTCCTGCGCAACATGCTCTACGCCCGCGGTCGCGAGGCCGGCGGCGACCGCCTGCGCGGGCTCGCGCACGTGATCATGGACGAGGTGCACTACCTCGCCGACCGCGAGCGCGGCGCCGTCTGGGAAGAGGTGATCATCCACCTGCCGGACGACGTGCAGGTCACCTCGCTGTCGGCGACGGTGAGCAACGCCGAGGAGTTCGGCGAGTGGCTCGGGACGGTCCGCGGTGACACCGAGGTCGTCGTCGAGGAGCACCGCCCCGTCCCGCTGTGGCAGCACGTCCTGGTCGGCACGAGGCTGTACGACCTGTTCGTCGGCGGCGAGCCCGGACCGGGCGGTCGCACCGGCGAGGTGAACCCGCAGCTCGAGCGGCTCGCCCGTGACGAGGGGCGCCTGCCGGTCCGGGGGAGGGCGGGGCGCACCGGCCCGTCCGGCTCCCGGCGGCCCGTGGTGAGCCGGCCCGACGTCCTCACCCGGCTCGACAGCCAGGGGCTGCTGCCGGCGATCACGTTCATCTTCAGCCGCGCGGGCTGCGCGGCGGCGGTCGAGCAGTGCGTCCGCTCGGGGCTGCGGCTCAACACCGCGGAGGAGTCCGAGCGCGTGCGCCGGCACGTCGAGCGGCGCACGAGCACGCTGCCCCGCGAGGACCTGCGCGTGCTCGGCTACTGGGAGTGGCTCGACGGGCTGCAACGCGGCTTCGCCGCGCACCACGCCGGGATGCTGCCCACCTTCAAGGAGGTCGTCGAGGAGCTGTTCGTCGACGGGCTCGTCAAGGCGGTGTTCGCCACCGAGACCCTGGCGCTCGGCATCAACATGCCGGCCCGCTCGGTCGTGCTCGAGAGGCTCACGAAGTGGAACGGCGAGACGCACGCCGACGTCACGCCCGGCGAGTACACCCAGCTGACCGGCCGCGCGGGCCGGCGCGGCATCGACGTCGAGGGCCACGCCGTCGTGCTGTGGCAGCCGGGGATGGACCCGCGCACCCTCGCCGGCCTCGCCTCGACGCGCACCTACCCGCTGCGGTCGAGCTTCCGGCCCTCCTACAACATGGCCGTCAACCTGGTCGGCGCGCTCGGGCGCGAGCAGGCCCGGACGCTGCTCGAGAGCTCCTTCGCGCAGTTCCAGGCCGACGCCTCGGTGGTCGGCATCGCCCGGCAGATCAGCCGCAACCTCGAGGGCCTCGAGGGCTACCGCGCGTCGATGACGTGCCACCTCGGCGACGTCGACGAGTACGCCCGGTTGCGCGCCGAGCTGAAGCGGCGCGAGGGCGACCTCAGCCGCAGCGGTGCGGCGTCGCGCAAGGCCGCCGCGGCCGCCTCGCTCGAGCAGCTCAAGATCGGCGACGTCGTGCGGGTGCCGAACGGCCGGCGGCACGGGCTCGCCGTCGTCATCGACCCGGGCGTCGCCAACGGCGAGGCGCACCCGCTGGTCGTCACCGAGGACCGGTGGGCCGGACGGCTGTCGCTCGCCGACTTCCCGGTGGCCGTCGAGCCCGTCGGCCGGCTGCGCGTGCCCAAGGGCTTCAACCACCGGGTCCCGGCGGCCCGGCGCGAGCTCGCGGCCGCGCTGCGCGAGGTCGACGCCCCTGCGCCCGAGCGCGGACGCCGGCGCTCGGCTGCCGCGGACGACGAGCAGCTGGCGTCGCTGCGCGCCGCCCTGCGCCGCCACCCCGTGCACGGCTGCGACGACCGCGAGTCGCACCTGCGCTGGGCCGAGCGGTGGCAGCGCCTGCGCGGCGAGACCGACGCCCTCGAGCGCCGCGTCGCGGGCAAGACCTCGTCGATCGCCCGCACCTTCGACCGGGTCTGCAGCGTCCTCGACGGCCTGGGCTACCTCGACGGCGAGACCGTCACGACCGCCGGGCAGTCGCTGGCGCGGGTCTACAGCGAGTCCGACCTGCTCGCCGTCGAGAGCCTGCGCGCCGGGCTCCTGGACGACCTCGGCCCGGCCGAGCTGGCCGCCGTCGTGTCCTCGCTCGTCTACACGAGCCGGCGACCCGACGAGTCGAACCCGGTCGTGCCGTCCGGGGCGGTGCAGACCGCGCTCACGGAGATGGACGCGCTGTGGTCGCGCCTGGCCGAGGTCGAGCGCGGGAGCGGTGTGCAGTTCCTGCACCGGCCCGACCACGGCTTCGCCTGGGCGACGTGGCGCTGGGCCTCCGGCGTGCGGCTCGAGCAGGTGCTGGACGACGACCCCGACCTCACCGCGGGCGACTTCGTCCGCTGGTGCAAGCAGCTCGTCGACCTGCTCGGGCAGGTGGCCCTCGTCGCGGAGGAGCTGTCGCCCGCCGGCAGCGACCTGCGGCGCACCACGCGCAAGGCGGTCGACGCCGTGCGGCGCGGTGTGGTGGCCTACACCTCCGTGGGCTGACCGCCGACCGGTACCGTGGTGCGGCGTGACCGCCGTCCCGCTCGTGCTCGCCAGCGCCTCGCCGGCGCGGCTGCGCCTGCTGCGCGACGCCGGCTTCGACCCCGAGGTCGTCGTCAGCGACGTCGACGAGTCGCAGGTCGAGGCGAGCGAGCCGCGGGCCCACGTGCAGGAGCTCGCCCGGCGCAAGGCGCAGGTCGTGGCCGCCGGCCGCCGCGACGGCCTGGTCGTCGGCTGCGACTCGATGCTGCTGCTCGACGGCCGGATGCTCGGCAAGCCGGCCGACGCCGCGGAGGCGACCGCCCGCTGGCAGGCCATGCGCGGCCGTACGGGCACGCTGCTGACCGGGCACACCGTCGTCGACGTGGCGTCCGGCCGCACGGCGTCGGGCGTCGGCGCGACCGAGGTCCGCTTCGGGACGCCCAGCGACGCGGAGGTCGCGGCGTACGTCGCCAGCGGCGAGCCGCTGCACGTCGCCGGCGCCTTCACCCTCGACGGCCGCTCGGCCCCGTTCGTCGACGGGATCGACGGCGACCCCGGCAACGTCATCGGCCTGTCGCTGCCCCTGCTGCGCGCGCTGCTCGCCGAGCTCGACGTCGCGCTCACCGACCTGTGGGCGTCATGACCGCCGCGCTGAAGATCGGCCCGCTCGAGGTCGACCTGCCCGTCGTCCTCGCCCCGATGGCCGGCGTCACGAACGCCGCCTACCGCTCGCTGTGCCGCTCGTACGGCGCGGGCCTGTACGTCAGCGAGATGGTCTCGGCCCGCGCGCTGCTCGAGGTCAACGAGACGACGAACCGGCGGGCGTCGTTCGGCGCCGACGAGACGGTGCGCAGCATCCAGCTCTACGCGACGAACCCGGACGTCGTCGGGGCGGCGGTGCGCAAGCTCGTCGACGAGGACGGCGTCGACCACGTCGATCTCAACGTCGGCTGCCCGTCGCCGAAGGTGACGCGACGCGGCGGCGGCTCGGCGCTGCCGGCCCACCCCGTGCTGTTCGGCCTGCTCGTGCGCTCGGCCGTGCGGGCCGCCGGGGCGGTGCCGGTCACCGTGAAGATGCGCCTCGGCGTCGACGACGAGCACCCGACCTACCTCGAGGCCGGCCGCCGGGCGCAGGACGAGGGCGCCGCGGCCGTCGCGCTGCACGCCCGCACCGCCGAGCAGTTCTACTCCGGACGCGCTGACTGGACGAAGATCGCGATCCTCAAGGAGACGCTCACGAGCGTCCCGGTGCTCGGCAACGGCGACATCTGGACCGCCGCGGACGCGCTGCGGATGATGGCCGAGACCGGCTGCGACGGCGTCGTCGTCGGCCGCGGCTGCCTCGGCCGCCCGTGGCTGTTCCGCGACCTCGCCGACGCCTTCGCCGGACGGGCTCCGTCCGCCCCGCCGACGATCGGCGAGGTCGCGCCGGTGATGAAGCGGCACGCCCGGGCGCTCGTCGAGGCCCGCGGCGACGAGGGCTTCGCGGTCCGCGACTTCCGCCGCCACACCGGCTGGTACCTCACCGGCTACCCGGTCGGCGGCGCGGCCCGCAAGGCGCTCGCCATGGCGTCGTCGCTCGCCGAGCTCGACGAGCTGCTCGACGCCCTCGACCCGTCCGCCGAGCTGCCGCCGGGCTCGGAGTCGCTGCCGCGCGGCCACGTGCAGGGCCCCCGCCACGTGGTCCTGCCCGAGCACTGGCTGCGCGACCGCGACGACCCCACGCCCCCCGACGACGTTGGCGCCTTCCACTCCGGCGGCTGACGCACTTCCCCTGCGCCCGCGTACGCGGCGGGGGCCTCAGGTGTACCGGCCCGTGGGGGAGGTCGCGGC
>CAXTFU010000093.1:0-14777 GCA_964243385.1 uncultured bacterium
AGGGCGTGGGACAGGAACATCTCGTCAGTGGCGTTCACAGGTGGCTCCTTGAGGTGGTCTGGTGCGCGGCGGGGTGGAACAGCTCCTGCAAGGCGGGCATCCCACGGAGCTGGGTGAGGGTGCGGGAGGCCGTGCTCTTCACAGTTCCGACGGATACTCGGAGCAGGAGCGCGGCCTCGGCCTCGCTGCGGTCGTCGAAGTACCGCAGGACGAGTACGGCCCGCTGGCGTGGGGTCAGCGTCCGAAGGGCGGCAAGCAGGCCAAGGCGCAGGTCGACGGTCGCGAACGCGTAGGACTCCGCCCCGAGTTCCGGTGCTGCTTCGAGCGGCGCCTCCGGACGCCGCCGCCGGGCTCTCCAGGCGTCGGTCGCCAGGTTCACCAGGACCGTGCGGCAGTACGCGCCGGGGTCGTCGACCCTTCTCCAGCGCTTGGCGAGCCGCTCTAGCGTCTGCTGCAGCAGGTCCTCGGCACGGTGCCGGTCTGCGGTCAGCAACATCGCGAGGCGCATAAGCTGGTTGCTCTGTAGTTCTACGAAGGCAGCGAGTTGCTGTCGATCGTCGTCATGCATATGTTCTCCCGTCGTCCTCCACCAAGACGACGGCGGCGCGGCGCAGGTTGCCTCGGACCAGTCTGCAGAGCGGTCCCTTCGCGCCGAAGGCGCCCGGCGGACCGGGAACTCTCCCGGGCGACTGGGGCCCTGGCGGCGGCGGAACCGTGCGTCCTCGCGGTACGTGCAGGGTGCTGACCGCAGTCGAGAGTGACGGCCCGATCTCTATGGTGATTGCGGTGTGCCCGCGTCGGTGGCCGTCTCCGATTCGGCTCTCGCCCGCGTCGTGGCGGTCGAGACTGGAACCGCTGTTGCGTGCTCTCAGTACGGCTTGGTTGCAACACGGACGCGCCGCCCCGCCGACCTGCCTGCCCGCCCGCATGGGGGCGACGAGGACTGCGGCCGTTCCGTCCCGTCATCGCCTCCGCCGTGCCTCCGGGTTCACCGCCACCTGCGTGTCCTTGCTCAGCCGGGACCCCGCTCCTTCGTCAGCTCGGGTCGCGGCGGGTGGCCTGGGTGATGCCGGCGAGGACGCCGATGGCGGTGACGGCAGCCGGCGCCGACGCCGCCGTCTGGTTGCTGGTG
Source organism: uncultured bacterium (assembly GCA_964243385.1). Taxonomy (GTDB): domain Bacteria; phylum Actinomycetota; class Actinomycetes; order Mycobacteriales; family SCTD01; genus SCTD01. The sequence goes on from CAXTFU010000093.1 coordinate 1,133, forward strand.
ATGGTCTGCCCGCCGAGCTCGACCGAGGCGAGCGTGCCGTCGGGGAGCCCCGTCGGCTTGTAGACGGCCGAGCCGCCGTCGCTCAGCAGGGCTGCGGCGTCGTCGGTGGGCGGCCGATCTTGCCAGCGGGGGCACAGCGCGTTGGCGATGATCTCGAGCGAGGGCAGAGTGCACGAACCCGCCGTCGGCGGCGCCGGTGCTGTGGACCAAATTGGCGTATCGTGCCGGGTTGCACGGGTCTCATCGGTGCCGATCGCGGGAGTCGGCTTGGCCGGTCCCAGGACGTCCGCGGCCGCAGCGACGAGCACCCGGTGTACGGTCCACCAGGCGACGCCGTAGCCGCTGCCGACCTCGCTCATCGCCCGGTTCGTCAGTGCTTGCCGCAGCGCTGATCTTCGTGCGCAGGCGGGTCGCAGCTGCGAGCGGGCCGGCAATTGGCCGCTCGTTTCGGTGAGCGACCGTCGCGGACAAGCCGCCTCGGCGCAGTGGAAGCGGCGCTTGCGGACGCACATCCGCAGCGGCAGCTGTCCGTGCGGCAGGTTCTTGATCCGGCTCTTCGACCGGTCCTTGGTCAGCCACAACACTTCACATGCTGGGCAGCCGCCCTCGGTCGCGAGGCTCTCCAGCAGCGCCCGGCGGCCGCCGTCGGCCCCGAGCTATACGTCCAGGACCTTGAACGAGGGCAACGCGGGCAGCAACGTCGTTCGGTCGGACCTGGGCTCGTGGCCCTCATCAGCGGGACGGCGTAGAAACCACCAGCATGTCGAGGCCACGAGCCTCGAACGATCGCGCAGACCCGCTCAAACGCGAACAGCCGCCTAAGCCAGCGTCGGCGCACGTGGCCGAGGCTCCCGCTATCGGCGTCAGCACCGCGGAGACCGCGAGACGTTTCCGCCAGCCGCGATTGCCCGACTTGCAGCAATCCCCGCGGCGTCGTCCGGTCAGCGGCCAGCCGGTGCGACAAGGGCCTTGGCCGACCCCGTGAAACTTATCGGTCTCGGCCTGTTCGGGCCGTGTCATGGCCAGGCCGCTCACCGCGAGGGGCAGGGGCCCGTTGAGCAGGAGGGCGAGGCCCCGCCGGGCGCGATAGCGCCACCCGGCGCGCCGACCAGGCCATCGTCGGGGCGAGCATCGCCACCCGGACGCGGTTGCCGGCGTCAGGCGTGGCCGGCAGCCGGGACGCGTGAGCCTGCACCGTCGCCTGGCTTCGGCGCAGGGCCCGCCCGACCTTGGCGTCGAAAGTGCCCTCGGGTGACGGCGCCGAGCGCCTCCGGCTCGCGGGGGCGAGGACGGCGATGCGTGTCCGGGCGGCCCGCCGCCGAGTGACGGCGCCGGGTGCCGTCGAGGCGAGGTGGTCAGCACGACGACGCGCGACGTACGGGGCGCCAGGCACCGGTGGCCACGCGATGCGGGCGAGGACGGGAATCACGGCGGGGAGGGCACGCCGCTTGCGCCACGGAACACAGCCGGCCGCCGGGCGGGCCGGCCACGCTGCCGCTGGACCGTGCAGGTGCTCGCCAGCCTCCTCGTCGAGCCGGCCCAACTACGCGGCCCGAATCTGATCGAGGACCTCGGCTCTGGGTGCGCGGAGCCGCGCCCCTTCTCCGTCAGCGGTCCCAGACCGCGCGACGACGCGCCGCTACGCGCTCGATGAGGCCGCGCTGGGAGCATCCGGCGCGCCCAGCGCTGCCCGCGACCGATCCGTCCGGAGGTCAGCACGGCCAGGTCGTGCAGGGACGCGTCGGGGTACTAGTGCAGGTACCGCAGGGCGTCCCACCCAACCAGCGCCAGCTCGAGCCTCGCCCGTCCCGCGTCCGTAGCGCGGCGGCGCCGCACCTGGAGCCGCTGCACTGACAGGCGAAGGCACCCAGGTTGCGGCGCCCTTGCCAGTCCATCCACTACAGGTTGCTTATATCAACATGCTGCTATAGCCTGCCTGCAGGTCGACGGAGCCGCCGTCGTCCCACTACAGAGGACCCTCATGACCGACTCCCTGCGCTCCGCCACCCTCGCAGTCCCCCTTACGGACGACGACTCAGCCACGGAGGTGACCTACACCGACCAGGGCAGCGGCCGCGCGACGCTGCTGCTGCACGGCGGCGGGGGGCCGCAGACCGTGGCCGGCCTCGCCCGGCTGCTCGCCGGCGACGCCACCCGGGTCATCGCACCGACCCACCCCGGGTTCGCCGGCACCCCCCGCCCGCCCGGCCTCCGCGACATCCGAGGCCTCGCCCCGCTCTACACCGCCCTGCTGGCCGAGCTCGACCTCACCGACGTCACCGTCGTGGGCAACTCCATCGGCGGCTGGATCGCCGCCGAGATGGCCCTGCTCGGCTCTTCCAGCGTCAGCGGCCTGGTGCTGGTCGACGCGGTCGGGATCGACGTGCCCGGACACCCCGTCGCGGACTTCTTCTCCCTCACCCCCGACCAGCTCGCTGAGCGCAGCTGGCACAACCCGGACGCTTTCCGGATCGACCCGTCCACGCTGAGCGACGACCAGCGGGCCGTCATGGCCGCCAACCGCGACGCGCTGGCGCTGTACGGGGACCAGCCAGGCTGTCCGTCCATGACCGACCCCGGGCTGGCCGACCGGCTCGCCGCGGTCAACCTGCCGACGCTCGTGCTCTGGGGCGACAGCGACCAGATCGTCGATCCCGACTACGGCCGCGCCTACGCACGGGCGATCCCCGGCGCGCGCTTCGAGCTGCTCCCCGACACCGGCCACCTGCCCCAGCTGGAGACGCCGCAGCAGCTGGTCGCCGCCCTCACACGCTTCACGGCCGAGCGCCCGCCGAGCCCCCGGTCCCGCTGACCCCCACCCCTGTCCCGGCGACCGCCGGGACCCCTCCAAGGAGACCCCCATGCACCTGTTCCTCACCGGCGGCACCGGCTACATCGGTGCTGCCGTCCTCGACGCGCTGCTCAGCTCCGGCCACCAGGTGACCGCCGCCGTCCGACCCGACACCACCACCGACGGCCTCACCGCCGCCGGCGCCCGGCTCGCGGAGGGCCAGCTCACCAACGTCGGCTGGCTCACCGCCCAGCTCGCGGAGGTCGACGGGGCGGTGCACTGCGCGTCCCCCAACGACGCCACGAGCGCCACCGTCGACCGCGCGGTGCTCAACGCGGTCACCACGGCCTTCGCCGGCAGCGGCCGCCCGCACGTGCACACCCACGGCACCTGGATCCACGGCTCGCCCGGCCAGGGACAGCACGTCACCGAGCGCACCCCGTTCGCGCCGCCGCCTCTGGTGGCGTGGCGGCCCGCGATGCTTCGCGACGTCCGCGCGGCCGCGCGCCTCGACATTCGCACCGTCGCGATCTCGCCCGGCAACGTCTACGGCGACGGCCGGGGCATCCCCGCAGCGCTGGCCCACGGGCCCCGTACGCAGCAGGACCTGCCCGCGCTGCTGTTTCCCGGCGACGGCGACCAACACGTCAGCAACGTCTTGCGCGACGACTTGGCCCGGCTCTACGTCCTGGCCCTGACGGCCGCGCCCGCCGGCTCCTACTACCTCGCCGCGAACGGCGCGTCGCCGACCATGCGCGAAGTGGCCGTCGCCGCGAGCCGCGGCCAGGGCCTGGACGGGCGGGTCGCCCCCGAGGAGCCGGGCGCGACCCGAGACCGCTTCGGGCCGCTCGCCGACGCTCTGCTGCTCGACCAGCAGGTCGACGACGCGCTCGCCCGAGGTCTGGGCTGGCAGCCGACCGGGCCGACGCTGCTCGACGAGCTCGCGACCGGTTCCTACGCGTCGGCGCCGGTCGGGACCGGACGGTGACCGCGCTCATGCTGCCGCCCGGCGGCGGTCCCCGCATCGTCGGCAAGGGCATCGACGCCACCGTCAAGGCCACGATGGCGCAGGGCGCCTTCGCGGCGACGTTCGAGGTCGTCGTCCCGCCCCGCTACGACGTCGGCGCACACGTCCACGCCGAGGGCGCGGAGATCTTCTACGTGGTCAGCGGCTCCCTCGACGTGCTCGCGCTCGAACCGGTCGACCGGTCCGTCCCGGACTGGCACGCGTGGACTTCCGCAACCGGACAGACCTACCTGCGCGGGGGTCCCGGCTCGTTCATGTTCGTGCCCCCCGGCACCCCGCACGCGTTCGGCAACGCGACCGACGAGCCGGCCGTGATGTTCTTCCAGTCCTCCGCAGCCGCCGCGCACGAGCGGTACTTCGCGGAGCTGGCCGCGCTTCTCGACGCCACCGACGGGCACCCCGGCGAGGCCGCGGTCGCGGACCTTCGCAGCCGGTACGACATGGAGCAGCTCACCGGCCTGCGGAGCGGTTCCTGAGGGCACCGCCCATCTGCACGCGTGGTCCCGCGGACGGCGACCGGTCGGCCTCCCGCGTCCGGACGCGCTCGCCGACTCGCGCAGCCCAGGTCAGGACCAGCGCCTGAGCGACTCGCGCACGGGCCGGCAGCCCTTCGCCGCGAGCCAGCACGGCACGAGGTCAGCCAGGGTTGGCGGGATGGGCGGTGGGAGTGAATCGCGTCCACTGCTTGGTGGGCGCGGCCTGCGCCGGAGACCGACGTCCACGGCTTCGCTGTGGTCCCCGCGGGCGCACCGGTCCGGCACCGGCTCATCTTCGCGGCCGTGCTGGCGGACGAGGGCCGCAGCCGCTTCTTGACGCTGGGTATGTCGTCGGAGCCCCGTGCGGTCTGACCCTGTGCGACCGCCGCGTGGTGGTGTCGCTGTGAGTGGCCCCCGCCGGTGACAGTCGGCGTCGCGGTGGTCTTGGTCGTCGTGTCGTCTTCCGCCCGCGCCGGCATAGGTGATGCGCGGCCGGCTGAGCAGGTCGGACGAGACAGCGGTGGGCGCCCTTGCAGGCACTGGCATGTGATTACGGCTACCCGCTCGGACGCGGTCAGCAGCACCACCGGGCGCGGCCGACGGACTCAGCCAAGACACCGGGCGTCGGTCAGCACACCGACGAGGTCGTGCGCAAGACGGCGGACGCGTCGCTCCCGGCGACGAGCAGCGGCTACCCAGGACCTGGTCGACTGGGCGCGCAGCCACGGACAGGTCGACGGCGTCGGTGTCGCAGGCACCGGTGCGCACGCACGGGCCTAGGCACCTTCTGATAGCCGGGCCGTCGCGATCTATGGGTCGACCGGCCAGACCGGCGGAGCCGACGTCATCAAGGTGAGGGCGACCCGGTCGACGCCTGCGCCGCCGCAACGGTGCTGGCGAAGCCACCGCGGATGCGAAGAACCCGTGACCGGCTCGGTCGAGGACGGTCCGGACGCTGCGGGTTTCCATGCATAGGAGCGGCCGAGGGTCGGAGCCAGGCGATCATCCAGACCAAGCCAGTCGTGCCCAAGTCGCCCGATTGTCCGGGCGGTCTTGGCGACCGCGGGCGAACGCTAGGCCGTGGCGGAGCCATACTGCTGTCAGCGGGAGCGTGGCCCCGGCGGCGGTCACGTCCGAGAGACGGCTGTCGTCAGCGCCTCTGCAATCGCGCCGAGCACCGGGTCGATCGCGTTGTCAACCCGGCCGACCCGCGGTCGGCCGCTGCTGCGCCGGCTGGCGTAGACAGCGTGCCAGTCCTGACGCGTATCGGATGCAGCGCTCGTCGTCAGCGACGACCACTGTCGCCGTAAATCGCACGCACCAGCGGCGCGGCCACTCAAGACCGGCTCGGCGAATGGCGATGCCGTGCAAGCCGCAGTGTCCCGTGGACGCCGGCACGCGCTCAGACGGGCCCGGCGCAACGGAAGCCGGTGTGGCCGGTAGTGCTGTCGGGGGTATTGGAGGTGCGAGCGGCAACGCGGTAGCGGTTGCAGTAGGACCGATGGCACAGATAGGACCCGCCGCGCACGACCTTGGCTCCGCCGGCTCCGCCGGCTGCGGGGCCCCGGGGGTCGATACGAGTCTCGTCCGTCTCGTCAACGTGCCAGCTCGTGCTCCACCAGTCGGCGCACCACTCCCAGACATTGCCGGAGGTGTTCAGCAGACCGTACGCGTTCGGTCGATACTCCGTCACGGGCGCCGTGCCCAGGTGACCGTCCTCGGCGGTGTTGTGGCGGGGGAACGTGCCCTGCCAGATGTTGCAGCGGTGCTTGCCCTTGGGCGTGAGCTCGTCCCCCCACGGGTACCGCGCTTGGTCGAGCCCACCGCGGGCCGCGCACTCCCACTCGGCCTCCGTGGGCAGTCGCTTGCCGGCCCAGGCGGCGAAGGCGGTTGCGTCGCGCCAAGACACGTGAACGACGGGATGGTTCTGCCGGTCGGCGACGGTCGAGCCCGGGCCGGCGGGGCGGCGCCACGAGGCGTGCGCGACGGGCAGCCACCACGAAGCCCCAGGCACGGCACCGGGCAGCACGGCCGAACGCGCGTCCGGGTGCAGCAACGCAGAGAAGACGTAGGACCAGCCGTACCGCTCGGCGTCGGTCACGTAGCCGGTGGCCTTGACGAAGGTGGCGTACTGGGCGTTCGTCACCGCCGTGGCATCGATGAGGTAGGGCTTGAGCGTGACGGTGCGGACCGGGCCTTCGCCGTCGGCCGGGAACTGCTCGGCGTCGTCGCCGCCCATCCGGAAACGTCCACCCGGGATCGGCAGCATCTTGCGGCCCACGGCCTCCGGGTCTCGGTTCGGGACAGCGAAGGGCAGGAGTCGGTCGCTGCCGGACTGCACGGCGGGCGAGCCCTGAGGCGAAGGTCCACAGCAAGCGCTCATGCGGCGATCCTCCATGCGACGCCCGGGAGACCGGCGGGCTGGGGTCGCCGTGCCTCGAGACAAGGCTGCAATCCCATCATCGCCGCCGGCAGCTCAGGGCTGACTGTCGCCAAGCGCGAGCGGCCCGATCGCGACCCCTCGAGCCCGTCCAAGACCACGGCCGTGACCGCCCGGAACGCGAGGCCGGCCGGGCAAACCGCAACGGATCCCCCTTGATCAAAGGCCTTCTCGCCTGTTCAAGGCGAGGACACTCCGGATACGGACTGTTGCCGCGGGGCGGCGACGACAGTACGTTCGCGGCTCGCCGGCCAGCCGGTGCCGCCGCCGTGCCGGAGCGGCCGTCTCGCACGCCCTGCAGAGAAGGTGAGCCAGTGGCCGGTCACGGACCGCCTGACGTCGTACTCGTGATCGCGGACGACCTGGGGATCGGCGATATCGGCGCATACGGCAGCCGTTCGGTACGCACGCGGACCTGCAACCGGCTCGCCGAGAACGGAGTGCGTTTCGATGCCATGTACACACCGGGGTCGACTGACACCCCCGCTCGCGCCGGCGCGCTCACCGGTCGTTACGGCGCTCGCTACGGGTTGCCGGCTTCGGTAAGCCCGGGCGCGCCGGACGGCTTGCCGGCCGCCGTGCCGACCGTCGCCGCGGCGCTGCACGACGCCGGCTACGCGACCGGGTGCTTCGGGCAGTGGCGCCTAGGGTCCGGACCTGGGCAGCACCCGTTGGACAGGGGCTTCGACGCCTTCTCGGGGACCCTGTACGGCACGGACGCGACTCCGCTGGCCTGGTACGAACAGCGAACCGAGGCCGACCCGACAACCGACATCGGCCTCGCCGCACGCCGCATGTCCGAGGCCGCCGCGGCATTCGCGCACGCCGTGCCCGGACGAACACCGCTGTTCGCTGTGGTCTCGCACTTAGGACCTCACTTCCCCTACGAGCCCGATCCCCGCTACGTCGGCAACTCCGGAGCCGGCCGGTACGGCGACACCGTCGAGACGATCGACCGCACCCTGGAGTGGCTGCTGACGGAGCTGCGGCGTGCCGGACGCGACGACAACACGCTCGTGATCGTAACCAGCGACAACGGCCCGCGGTACGAGGGCAGCACCCAGCGCCGCCGCGGACGTAAGCCGGAGGTGATGGACGGCGGGGTCCGAGTGCCGTTCATCGCCGCCTGGCTGGACCGCCGGATGGGCACCGTCGACGACACCCCGCGCTCCCTGCTCGATCTCACCCCAACCCTGTGCGCCCTGGCTGGCGCGCAGGCGCCCGCGGACCTCGACGGGGAAGACATGTCCGCGCTCCTGACCCAGGACGGCCCGGCGCCGCGAGGCCCGGTGTACCTCTTCTTCGACCAGTACCTCAACGCGGTCCGCAGCGGCCCCTGGAAGCTGCACTACCGCTACGGCGCCGATTCGAGGACCTACATGCCGCAGCTCTTCGACCTGTCCGCCGACCCCCGGGAGGCCTTCAACGTCGCGGAGACCCACCCCGACGTCGTCGACCGCCTCCTGCCCGGCCTGCTGGCCCTTCGGGAGGAAGTCGCCGCAGAGGCGAGACAGCACACATCAGGAGGAGGAGCATGACCGAGCGCGCCCTGACCCGCCGTACCGTCCTCAAGGCCGCCGCCGTCACGGCCGGTGCCGCATCGGTCGGCGCTCAGCTGCCCACCACCGGCGCATGGGCGCAGCAGTCGTCGTCGGCGTACGGCAGCCGGCCGAACTTCGTCCTGATCATGACCGACGACCAGGGCTACGGCGACCTGGCCAGCTACGGCGCTCCGTACCTGAAGACTCCGAACATCGACGGGCTGGGCGAGCGGGGCATCCGCTGCACCGAGCACTACTCCGGCAGCCCGCTGTGCACGCCGGCGCGCGCGGCGCTGCTGACCGGCTCGTGGCCGCCGAGGGTCAATCTGCCGGACGTGCTCAACCCAGTGTCGCTCGGCGACCGCCGCGGCCTCGCGCAGCGGGAGACGACCCTGCCGGAGTACCTCAAGACAGCCGGCTACGCCACCGGTCACTTCGGCAAGTGGCACCTCGGCGATCCGGAGGCCGATCTGCGGTTCCACCCGATGGAGCACGGCTTCGACCGCTGGTACGGCACCCCGTACTCGAACGACTACCCGACGATCCCGGTCTACGAGGACCGGACGATCACGCAGCGGATCGCCTACCCCGGATCCCTGACGCAGGACTCGGGCAACGGCGACGAGCAGAACTGGCTCAACGCGTCGATCTTCGAGAAGTCGATCGAGTGGATCGGCCAGCACGCCACCGAGCCGTTCCTGGCCTACATCGCCCCCAGCCAGCCGCACGAACCGATCGCCTCGGAGTACCAGGGCAGCGCCGGAGGCCCGCACGGCAGCTCGATCGAAGAGATGGACCAGCTGCTCGGACGCCTCCTGGCCCGGCTGGACGAACTGGCGATCCGCAACAACACCGTCGTGGTCTTCACGAGCGACAACGGCCCCTGGTGGGCCGGCGACACCGCCGGCCTCAAGGGGCGCAAGGGCGAGACCTACGAGGGCGGCATCAAGGTCCCGTTCCTCATGGACTGGCCGGCGATGATGTCCGGGCAGGGCCGCGTCCACGACGGCGTCACCACGCACACCGACGTCATGCCGACCTTCTGCGCCGCGGCGGGAGTCCAGCTCCGCGACGACGCTTTCGTCGACGGCCGCGTCCTGCTGCCGCTGCTCGACGGCAGGCGGCCGGCCTTCTTCGCAGACCTCGCAGCGCTGCTCGAAACGCACGCGGGCTCGGGACGGATAACACCGCACGCTGCGGCAGGGCTGCAGGAGCGGCTGGCCAAGGCGGAAACGGAGCTCGCAGCCGGTCGGGAGCACGCGGCCGGCGACCTACTCGACCAGCTCGCGGCGCGGGCCCGCAACCAGATCAAGGGCGACGCTGGCGACCTCGCTGCCCGGGACGCGATCCTCGCCGCCGTAGATGCCGCAAAGGCGAACATGGCCAGGCACGTGGACGTCGCGTACTACCAGTCGACCACCCTCAACGCCATCCGGTACGGGGAATGGAAGCTGCACGTGCGGCGGGTCGCCAACCCCACGCGCCACCAGGGACTGCTGAACTGGCCGGCCAGCGAGGGCATGCCCGAGCTCTACCACCTGAGCAGCGACCCCGAGGAGTCCTACGACCTTTCGGAGAAGTATCCGGCGAAGCTGCAGGCCATGCGCGCCCGGCTCGAAGCGTTCGACGCGAGCCTTCAAGCCGACGCCGCCGGTCGCCGCGCGGCCGGCTGACGCCAGGCCCCTATCGCAACGCCGCAGCGCCTAGGGGGGCTCAGCCCGCGACTCGACCGTTCGAAAGCACGTCGGCAGGCGGCCTAGCGGGACGTCGCGAGCATCACAGGTGCCGTCCGGCCGAGCCGCGGGCCGCGGAGCGTCGCAGCCCGCACCCCAGCGGCTGCCTTCTCCGACGACGACCCCTCGCGACGAGGCGGCTGCCGCCCTCAACCGCGGCGAGGAGCGCGCGGGACCCACCCCGAGCACGCGACCTGTAAAGCGGTGCCGTGCCGTCCTCGACATCGAACGGTCGTGAGTCTCCCACGGCCCAGGGAACGCCCGGCCGTGACGGCCCCCGCGGCATGCCGGTCCAGCAGGAGCGCGTCCTCGACCGCCAAGCTGAGAAGCCGCAACCGGGACTCCTCGGCAGCGGGCGAGACCGGAACCCGTCACTCAACCCATGCGGGCTGCCGCGCCGAGCTGGTCGGCGCCGGACCGCGCCGTCATGCCGGGGCCAGATGGCGCATCGACACCGCCGCGCGTGGCGCTTGCGCCGGCCGGGGCACCGAAACGAGGCGGACACGCGGGGCCGCCCCGTGTAGGCCACATCGTCCCCGAGTCGTTCGCTGCCGGGGGGGCCGTACCCGTCATGCACACTCACCGGTGGGCGCCGGATCCGCTCCGCCCGAAGACGCGATGACGGTCGGCTGACCTGGCCACGCTCAACTGGACCGATCGGTCTGCAACGTGTAGATTCGGGTTAGCCGGCAGAGGACCTCGACGTCGGCGAGGCGCTCGACTCGGTCGTGGTCCTGCTCTCTCGCACGTGGACGAAGCGAGGCCGGTGGCAAGTCCGGGACCGTAACAACCAGCATCTCCGCCTCCATTTGAAACGGCGCCGGGTCGTAGGCCTTGCACTGGCCGACTTCGCCGGCGGCGGCACCAGCGAACGACCTTCAGTCGGTAGGCGGCACCTCCGGGCGTCCTGTGACACGGCGGGCGGTGTCCGTGACCTGCGCCCCACCGACTTCGGGCGGGGCGATTCACGGCGATCGCATCCATGCAAGACCAGAGACAGGAACCACGTGATCAAATTTACGGCCATGCTCCGACGCAACCCGGACCTCACGCATCAGCAGTTCGTCGACCACCACAGGACCAGGCACGCGGCTCTCTTCATGTCCCTGCCCGCCTCGCAGCAGCACGTCCGTCGCTACGTGCAGTCCCACTCACTCGGGCTGGATGTCCCGGGCATGCCTGATTCCCGCTACGACGGGATGACGGAGATCTGGTTCGACGATGTCGAGGGCTTCGCCGCCGTCTTCACCTCCGCGCCCTACTTGGCGACAGTCCGGCCCGACGAAGAATCCTTCCTGGACCTGGCAGCCGGGGACACCTCGCTAACGGTCGAGCATGTCGTGCACCCCCTCCGCTCCGACACCTGAGTGCGCCGTCGCAGACCAGCCGGTGGCATCCGCCCGTCGCCAGGACCACGGTCCGGCCGACCAGCTGCACCACCGTCGGCGGTCGACTGACGGACCGAGCGGGTCCTCTCCCCGGCGGAGGTGGCCCGCCCGCACGCCGCGGCGTTGCTGATATGCGGAGAGATCACCTCTCCCTAGAGCCTGTCTGCTCGCCGGTCAGCTTCTTCACCCCGTACACGCCTATAGGTCGACGACCGCGGCCTTCTTAGCGGCCACCGCTCGCGCGAGCTCGTGCAAGTACTCACGTGGGCGGCGTCGCCGGACGACCAAGTACACATCTTGCTCGGCTGGGGGAGCAGGCGTTCCCGGAGGCCTGCGCGGCTTCGGCGGGGCCCTTCAGGCAGCTGGGTCTGCCGGTCGACGGAATGCCTCTGGCCGGTTCTGCGGGTGCTGGACCGAACCTTCGAGGGGCTGGACGCGAGCACCGGGAGCTGCCGGAACGAGCGGAAGATCTCGTGGCCTCGCGTGGACGCCGACGTCGCAGCCGGGCCGACCACCTTGTCGAAGGCGCCGTCGGCCGTGTTGGCCGCGCCGGTGGGTCGATGCCGTCTGCTCTTGACGGCCAGTAGCAGGAGACGGCGGCCGCGGAGGCCAGGGGTCACGTGAAGTTCGGCGAGGTCGTCCCGGCGGTGATCGACGGCCTGCGGCGGAGCAGTTCGGGCGTGCCCACGGGCCACGCCGTGAGGGCTGGTGGCCGGCGCCGTCGCGGCGAGAGCGCGCCGTGTCACGGTGCTGGCACCCGGACTGCGGCCAGGACGGCGCGCGCCAAGCCACGATTGACGGTGCCGGCTCCTGCGCTCGACCGCGAGGATCCCGCGCGGTGACGGACGCGGTGTCCTCCTCCGGCCGGTGCCGACGGCTCTACACGTCGCCCTCGAGCTCCCTGACCAAGCCGGCTACCTCGACCGGCATGCGGAACCAGTGCTCCCCGTCCTCGTACGCCTTCTCATACGGCGGCTGCTGCTTGCAGCGGCGCTCGGCGGCTCCGAGCATCCCGGACGCCTGACGGGGGCTCCGGTCGATGGCGTTGCAGAGCACGGTCCACTCAACCCACTCGCCGGCGTTGTTGGCCAGCTCATGCAGAAACGGGCGCCACACGTCACTGTGGCCACCGAGGTAGTTCTTGCGGACGGTGGCAGCTTCGAAGCCAGCGGCGGCCCGTTGACGAGGAGCGTCCCTCGGACTGGACTCCTCCTCCGTTTCCGTTGTGGGCTCCTCGCCGTCGTTGCTGTGGAGGGACGCCGCGAAGGCGTACACGTCTCTCAGGCTTGTCAAGGGAACCACAAGGGTCACCTCCGTCATGTCGATGTCGAGCAACAGTCCTCCTGGGGATCTCTTAGGTCTTGCCTCACGTTCCAAGGTACCGTCCGAGGTACTTCGGTGCAACATCACCGCGGCGCCCAGACGCTTGAGTTGCCGTGCGGATCGGGTTCGGAGGGGATCGCATCTGTCGAAGGAGGCCAGGCAAGGCGCTTGCGCTGCCAGCCCGGTCGCTCTCAAGTGAGGGCAGGGACATGACCTGCACCTGCGCGGCTGCCAAACGCCGGCGTCCCGGTGAGCGATCAACTGCCGGACAGCGGTCGCACCGCTTCAGGACGTGTGGCTCGCCCCGGCGCGTTTCCGAGGCGGGCCGCACAGCAGAAGCCACATGTCCGGACCGTGGCTGGGAAGCGCAGCCCCCGTTGCTCCGCTCGGCCGAGGCCCGGGCAGTCCGCAGAGGGCGGGCTCGGACCTACGGAGGGAAACGGCGCGTGCTCGCTTCGCCCGTCGAGCGTTGGCTGTCCGGGCGCTGGCGGCGATGCTGGCCGCCCCGAACCTAACCGCGGCCGCCGCGCGGGTCCGGTCGGCAGCGCGGCGGCGGGCCGCATGACCGCAGGCGCAGGTTGCAACGTCGGGTGGCGGGCTTACTTAGAGGGGCGAACGACCGGCCAGTCGAGTCCCCATAGACCGGCCGGTTGCCCCGGCACGGCCCTAGGCGCCCGACCGGAGCTTCGTCCCGCGCTGCCTGGAACGGGTGCAGCGGCGCGTCGTCGCCCGTCGGCCATAACGAGGTGACGGTCGTGCATGGAGGCCGCGCGGCTCCGCGGCGCGACCGTCGTCGCGGTCCGCGCCGACGGTCGCGCGCAGGTGCCGGCAGGGCGGTTGCAGAGCCGCGGTCTCGTGCGGTGTGCGCAATTGACGGTCGTGCAGTAAGTCTGCGCCGACGCCGACGCCGACGCCGACGCCGACGC
>CAXTFU010000094.1:0-14605 GCA_964243385.1 uncultured bacterium
ATGCTGGTCATCGGACGGCGGCAGCACGGCAGCGGCCCGGCGCCGACCGCCGCCTGGGCCGCCGCCTGGGCCGTCGGTGCAGGCTCCGCCGGCGCGGGCTCCGCCGGTGCAGGCCCGGTCAGGACGGGCTCCGTCCGCGCCGGATCGGTCGCAGTGGCCGGCGCAGGGGGCGCGGGGCGGGGCGTGTTCGTCATGGTCTCGACCTCTGCTCACCGTCAGTACACGGAACCTAGCAAAGGGTGACTCAACCGGCTAGCGGTCGCGGGCCAGGTCGGCGGCTCCCACCACGCCCGCGTCGTTGCCGAGCTCGGCGAGCCGGATGTCGGCCAGCGGCCGGGCCCCCGTCCCGGTGAGCCGATCCACGTACGCGGCGCGGGCCGGCACGAGCAGCAGCTCACCGGCGTCCGACACCCCGCCGCCGATGACGAAGGCCCCGGGGTCCAGGACGGCCGCGAGGTCGGCGAGCCCCTGACCGAGCCAGGTCCCGACCTCCTCGAAGCAGTCCAGCGCCGCCTGGTCGCCCTCGCGGGCGGCCTGGGTGACCTCGATGGCCTCGATGCCCTCGGGACGTCCGCCGCCGAGCTCGAGCAGCCGCTTGCCGTGGGCCCGCCGGACGTCGGCGATCTCGCGCGCCTCGTGCAGCAGCGCACGGCCGGAGCAGTACTGCTCCCAGCAGCCGTGCTGGCCGCAGCCGCAGCGACGTCCGCCGACGACGACCTGCATGTGGCCGAACTCCGCGCCGATGCCGAAGCGGCCGCGGTACAGCGCGCCGTCGAGCACGATCCCGCCGCCGATGCCCGTCCCGACCGTGACGAGCACGAGGTGCCGCTCACCGCGTCCGGCGCCGAACCGGTACTCCGCCCAGGCCGCGGCGTTCGCGTCGTTCTCGACGACCACCGGCAGGCCGACGCGCTCGGACACGCCGTCGCGCAGCGGCTCGTCGCGCCACGACAGGTTCGGCGCGACGAGCACGGTCGAGCGGTCGGCGGTGATGAAGCCGGCGGCACCGATGCCGACGGCCTCGACCTCGACGCCCTCGCGCAGCTCGGCGACGCAGGCCGCGACGATGCTCTCGACGTCCTCCGGCGACGACGACGGCGTGGGCCGGCGGGTGCGGCGCAGGATCGTGCCGTCCTCGTCCACCAGGCCCGCGGCGACCTTCGTCCCGCCGACGTCCACGCCGATCGTGAGCACTCAGCCCTCCCGCACGTCGATGTGCTCGACCCGGTGCGCGCGCACGGGGTCGTCGGGCGACGTCGGCGGCACGACGGCGCTGCGCAGCGCCGCGACCACCGACGCGGCCGCGTCCAGCAGGTGCTCGACGGTCTCCGGCTGCACCTGGCGCAGCAGCGAGACGCCCGAGCACAGGGGACAGACGGTGCACTCGGCCGAGCCGGTCGCGAGGTGCTCGCTGCCGGCTCCGCTCGTGCGGGCACGCGCCCACTGCTCGACCGCGGCGAACAGGCGCGCGGCCTCGTCGGCGGCGCTGCCCACCGGCTGGTCGCCCGCCGTCACTGCGACCTCCACAGCGCCGGGTCGGGCTCGAACCGCACCCGCAGGTGCCCGTCGGCCAGGACGGCGCCGGCCACCGTGCAGCGCCGCAGCGCGCTCGGCAGGCCGAGCACCCGGCGGTGCCCGGCGACGGTGACGACGAGCTCGTCGCCGCTGCGGCTCAGCGACAGGTCCTCGTGGCGGGCGAGCGGCAGCACGAGCGAGAGCTCGAAGCCGTCGGCGGTGCGCCCGACCGCGACGAGGTCCTCGACCTGCGTGTCGCCGCCCGGGTCGGCGTCGCCGTACAGCACGCGGCCGAGGTCGGTGAGCGCGGCCAGGCCGACCGGCTCGCTCGGCCGGTAGGGCGACAGGTGGACGGGCAGCCCCGGCGCCATCTCGCGGACCAGCTCGAGCTGGCGGGCCTGCGCCTCGACCCAGCCGGCGAGGAACGCGTCGTGCGAGCCGACCGGGAAGACGCGGTTCGCGACGAGGGCGTCGACGCGGTAGCCGTAGAGGGCGAGCGAGGTGAGGGTGCGGCGGGCCTCGGCGACGACGACCGCCTCGGGCGTCAGCACGACCCGCACCGAGGTCGAGGCGGCGGTGAGCACCGCGCGGACCTGCAGCAGCTGGCGGTGCAGCCGCTCGACCGCGTCGAACAGGTCGTCGCGCGGCACGGCCGGCCCGGACACCCGCGAGAGCAGCGGACGGACGGCGCGCAGCGCCCGGCGCTGCGCGGGGAAGACCTTCTCGACGTACCAGGTGAGCGCCTCGGGCAGGGCCAGCAGCCGCAGCGTCTCGCCGGTCGGCGCGCAGTCGACGACGACGAGGTCCCACGGGCCGGTCGTGACCTGGCGGGTCAGCTCGAGCAGCGCGAGGACCTCCTCGGCGCCGGGCAGCACCGTGAGCTCCTCGGCCTGCAGGGCGTCGACCCCGGCCCGCTCGAGCAGCTCGAGCAGATAGCCCTGCACGTGGCGCCAGGTGCGCTCGAAGGCGGCCTGCGTGTCGACCTGCAGGGCGTACAGGCCGGTGTCGACCTCGGTCGGCACGCCGGTCAGCGGCACGCCGAGGGCGTCGGACAGCGAGTGCGCCGGGTCGGTGGACAGCACGAGCGTCTTGCTCCCGCGCGCGGCCGCGGCTGCGGCGGTCGCTGCGGCAGCGGTCGTCTTGCCGACGCCGCCCTTGCCCGTGAACAGCAGGACGCGCACGCCCGCCCCCTGGTCTAGCGGCAAAGCTGCTCGACGCGCTTCTTGAGCTCCTTGAGGGCCGAGTCCATGATCATCTTCTCGGCCTTGCGCTTGAGCATGCCGAGCATCGGCATGGCGATGTCGACGGCGAGCGCGTAGGTGACCTCGGTGGCACCGCCCTGCGGCGCCAGCGCGTACGAGCCGACCTGCGACTTCTGCACCGTGCTCTTGCCGACGAGCTCCCACGAGACGCCCGTGGGGTTCCAGGCGTACTGCAGCTCGTACTCGTCCTTGAGGACCCCGGCGTCCATGACGAACCGGGCGCGGCGGGGCCGGCCGTCGCCGTCCTGCTCGAGCACCTCGGCGCTCCGGATCTGGCCGGTCCACTCGGGATAGCGGTCGATGTCGGCGATCACGGCCAGCACCTGCTCGGGCGGCGCCGAGATGGTGATGGTGCTGCTCGCGAGGTCGGCCATGGCGCCTGAGGCTAGTACTCCACGTCCGGCGCCGGACGTGGAGCCCGCGGCCACCCGGACCGCCGGGGGCGGCGGGTCAGGACAGCAGCAGGCAGACGGACGCGAAGACGGCCAGGAAGCACAGCACGACGGTGAAGGCGAGGCCGGCGCGGGCCGCGGACGACAGCGCCACCAGGTCGCCGACGCCGGGCACGACGAGGGCCGGCGGGCCGTCCCGCAGGTCTGCCAGGAAGGCAGCGCCGCAGGAGGCGCAGACGTCCTGGTCCAGCGACGTCCGGCCGCCGCAGGAGCAGGGCCAGGTGCCGGACGGGGCGGGTGCGCCTGTCCCGGTGGCCGGCGCGACGTCGAGCGGGCCGGGCAGGGCACCCGTCGCCGCGGACGGCGCGACGTCGAGCGGGCCGGGCAGGGCGCCCGGCGGCGCGGACGGAGCGTCGTCGCGCGGACCGGCCTGGGCCGGGACGCCGATCAGGGGCGGCGGCTCCGCCGCGGCGGGGACGGCGGCGGACACGGGCGTCCAGCACTGCGAGCACCACGGCGCGTCCGGCCGCAGCGCCGCTCGGCACTGCAGGCACCGGGGCCCTGCGTCGGTCGCGTCCGCCACGGGAGCCTGATCGGCACGGACGCGTCCCGGCTTGACCGTCACGGGCGCCCGGCCGTCACGCGATCGGGACCGGCCGGGCGAGGGCCGCCGAGTAGGGTCGGCCCGGCCAACCTCTCCCGTTCGAGGAGTCCACGTGCAGGAGTCCACCACCCCCGCGGCCGTGACGATCGCGCCGACGGCGGCGCTCACCGACGCCGTCCGCGACCACGCCGCCACCTCGCCCGACGAGGTGCTGTTCTCCCGCAAGGCGGACGGCCGGTGGTCCCCCGTGACGGCCAAGGAGTTCGCCAGCGAGGTCAGCGCGGTGGCCGCCGGCCTCATCGCGAGCGGCGTCGGTCCGGGCGACCGGGTCGGCCTCATGAGCAAGACCCGCTACGAGTGGACGCTCTGCGACTACGCGATCTGGACCGCCGGCGCGGTCACCGTCCCGATCTACGAGACCTCGTCGGCCGAGCAGCTGCAGTGGAACCTCGGCGACTCCGGGGCCGTCGCGGTCGTGCTCGAGTCGGCCGAGCACTCGGCCCAGCTCGACAGCGTGCGCGACCAGCTGCCCGAGCTGCGCAGCTCGTGGCAGCTGGACGCCGGCGGCCTGGACGAGCTGCTCGCCGCCGGCCGGGAGGTGCCGCAGCGCGAGCTCGAGGCCCGCCGCGCGTCGCTCACCCCCGACAGCCTGGCCACGATCATCTACACGTCCGGCACCACCGGCCGCCCCAAGGGCTGCACGCTCACGCACCGCAACCTGCTGACGGTCTGCCGGGCGCCGCGGGCGATGCTCCCGGAGCTGTTCGACGGCAGCGGCAGCACGCTGCTGTTCCTGCCGCTCGCGCACGTGTTCGCGCGCTTCGTGCAGGTCGCGTGCGTCGAGAGCCGCTCGAAGCTGGGGCACACGGCCGACATCAAGACGCTGCTGCCCGACCTGTCGGAGTTCCAGCCGACGTTCCTGCTGTCGGTGCCGCGGGTGTTCGAGAAGGTCTACAACAGCGCGAAGCAGAAGGCGCACGGCGACGGCAAGGGCGCCATCTTCGACCGCGCCGAGGCGGTCGCCATCGCCTGGTCGCAGGCCCAGGAGCGCGGCGGTGCCGGCCTGCCGCTGAAGCTGCAGCACGCCCTGTTCGACCGGCTCGTCTACGGCAAGCTGCGCGCCGCCATGGGCGGGAAGATCCAGTACGCGGTGTCCGGCGGCGCTCCGCTCGGCGCGCGGCTCGGCCACTTCTTCCGCGGCATCGGCATCACGATCCTCGAGGGCTACGGGCTCACCGAGACGAGCGCCCCCAGCACGGTGAACCTGCCGGGCGACATCCTCATCGGCACGGTCGGCAAGCCCCTGCCGGGCACCTCGGTGCGCACCGCCGACGACGGCGAGATCCTCGTGCACGGCGACCAGGTGTTCACCGGCTACTGGCACGACGACCAGGCCACGGCCGAGGTCCTGCGCGACGGCTGGTTCGCCACCGGCGACCTCGGCGAGCTCGACGACCGCGGCTTCCTGCGGATCACCGGCCGCAAGAAGGAGATCATCGTGACCGCGGGCGGCAAGAACGTCGCCCCCGCCGTGCTCGAGGACCGCCTGCGTGCCCACCCGCTGGTCAGCCAGTGCATGGTCGTCGGCGACCAGAAGCCGTTCATCGCCTGCCTCATCACGCTGGACCCCGAGGCCGTGCCGGCCTGGGCCGAGCGCAACGGCAAGCCGGCCGGGACGACCTCCGCCGACCTCGTCGACGACCCCGACCTGCTGGCCGAGCTCCAGCGCGCGGTCGACGACGCGAACCTCGCGGTCTCCCGGGCCGAGGCGATCCGCAAGTTCACCGTCCTGCCCGAGGACTGGACCGAGCAGGGCGGCCAGATCACCCCCTCGCTGAAGCTCAAGCGCTCGGTCGTCATGGCGCAGTGCGCGGACGCCGTCGAGTCCCTGTACACCGGCGGTCGCAGCTAGTCGCCCCTGCCCCGCTGCCCCGCTGCCCCGCTGCCCCGCTGCCCCGCTGCCCCGCTGCCCCGCGGCGGCGGACCGCGAGAGCGGGCGACCACCGCCGCGCGGCCCCGGGCGACGGGGTGCGAGCGGCCGCCGGATCGGGCATCCTCGAGGTCCGCGCAGCACGTCCCGCCGTCCGGAGGACGCACCGATCACGCGACCCGCCGCTCCTGCCCTGCTCGTCGCCGAGGGCATCGTCGTCGACTTCGGTCCCGTGCGGGCCGTCGGCGGGTTCGACCTGTCGGTGGGCGGGGGCAGCAGCGTGGCGCTGGTCGGCCGCAACGGGGCCGGGAAGTCGACGACCATGCGCGTGCTCGCCGGGGTGCTCCCGCCGAGCGCCGGCACCGTGCGGGTCGACGGTCGCGACGCGGCCACCGATCCGGCGGGAGTCCGCGCGTCGGTCGGCTACTGCCCGGACGTCGGCGGCCTGGTCCCCAGGGCGACCCCGTGGGAGCACCTGCAGCTGTCGGCGCGACTGCGCGGCATGCGGCGCTGGGAGGCCCGCGCCCAGGAGCTGCTCGAGCGCTTCGACCTCGGGCCGGCCGCCGACCGGGTCACGGCGGGGCTCTCGCACGGGATGAGCCGGCGGCTCTCCGTGGTGCTCGCCGCCTTCCACCGGCCCCGGCTGCTGCTGCTCGACGAGCCGTTCGACGGCGTCGACCCGCTCGGGGTCGACGCGACGCTGGAGGTCGTGGCAGCGGCCCGCGCGTCCGGCGCCGCCGTCCTGGTCAGCACGCACCTGCTCGAGCTCGCCGTCCGCGCGTGCGAGCAGGCCGTCATCCTGCGCGGCGGGCGGGTCGTCGGCGCCGCGCCCGCGGGCGAGCTGACCGGCCGGGACGGTGAGGCCCGCTACCGCTCGCTCATCGCATGAGCGGCCGTCCCGACCACGCGCGCACGGTCGGCCGGTTCGTGCGCGCCCGACGTCGCCCATGAGCGTCCGCATCCGGCCGCGGCCGACCGGCACCCTCGGGCAGGTCCGCGCGCTGCTCGCGCTGCGCTGGCAGATGGCCCGCGAGCCGGGCCTGCGCTTCGCCGTCGTCCTGGGCGCGCTGGCCGCCCTGTGGCTGCTCGCCCAGGCCACCCGCGCCGGAGCCGCGCTCGACGTCGTGTCGCTCGCCACCGCCCTCGAGCTGGCGCCGGCCGGCTACCTCGGGTTCGGCGCGCTCGCCGTCCTGTCGCCGCTCGCCGCCGGAGGGGGCGCCGCGGTGGTCCCGGACGACCAGCTCGTGAGCTTCCCCGTGCGGCCAGGGACCTCCTTCGTCACCGGCCTGCTGCTCGCACCGCTGAACCTCGTCTGGCTGCTGCAGCTGGTCGGGCTCGCGGCGCTCACCTCCTGCCTCGTCCTGGACGGCAGCCTGGTGCGGGGCGGGGCCACCACGCTGGCCTACGTCGTCGCGGCCACCGTGCTCGGGCAGGCCGTCGCCTGGGTCGTCGTCGGCCTGCGGCGCACCGCAGGCGGACGCCGCGCCGTCGCCGCCACCGGGGCGCTGCTGCTCGGCGCGTGCGTCCTGGGCGTGCGGGCCGGCCTGGCCGGCGAGGTGCTGGCGCACAGCCCGTCGAGCCGGGTGGTCGACGGCGTCATCGCGGGCGGCGACGGTCATCTGGGACGGTGGGGCGCCGTCACCGGCGTGCTGCTGCTGGTCGTCGCCCTGGGGCTGGTCGCCGGCTCGCGGGCCTGCCGCTGGGCGCTGCGCCGGCCCGGCGACGCGGGCGCGCACCGGCTGACCGGGCCGCTCCGCCGCCGCTCCGCGCGCTCGGGGCCGCTGCAGCAGCTGGTCGCGCTCGACCGGGCGTCGGTCTGGCGGACGCCCGCGCTGCGGCGCGGGACCCTCGTCCTGGCGCTGCTGCCCGGGCTGGTCGCCGCGGGCACGGCGGCGCCGTGGGCCTCGCTCGTCGTGCTGCCCGGGCTGGTCGCCGCGGGGGCGGCCATGCTGTTCGGCATCAACGCCTTCGCCCTCGACGGCTCCGGGGCGCTCTGGCTGGCGAGCCTGCCGCACGACCCCGCCCTCGCCCTGCGGGCCAAGGCGGTCGTCCTGGCCGAGACGGTCCTCACGATCCTGTGCCTGAGCTGCCTCACGGCGTCGCTGGGCACCCCGGACGCCCCGACCGCGACGGAGCTCTGCGCGCTGGTCGTCGCAGGGCTGGCCTGCACGGCCGTGGTCGTCGCCGTCGCCCTGCGGACGTCGGTGCAGCGCCCGCGGCGCGCCGACCTGCGCGGCCCGCGCGACACCGTGGCGCCGCCCGGGGCCCTGCTGCTGGCCAGCGTCCGGCTCGCCGTGCCGACGGCCGGCACCGGCATCGTCCTGAGCGCGGCGACCGCGTCCGGACGGTGGGAGCTGCCGGTCCTGCTGGGCGTGCCGGTGCTGCTGCTGTGCGGCCTGCACCTGGCCGCCACCGCCCGGTCGTGGGCGGATCCGGTCCGTCGCGCCCGGGTGGTGACCATCGTCTCGGCCGGCTGACGAACCGGTCCGGGGGCCGAGCCGAATAGGCTCATCACAAAGGACCATCTTCGGTCGCCGCCCCTACGGTCGGCACGCACCGGGACGATGGGTCGTTGAGAGCGAACAGCGCCGTCCGTCCGGACGGGCGCAGGACGACCGTGACGGAGGACGTGGCTGTGGGCTGGGCGTGGCGCACGCCACTCGTGGGAGCGGCGGTCGTCGTCGCCTGCACGGCGACCTCGGCCTCCGCCGCCGAGCTCGCGACCTCGCCCTCGCCCTCCTCCCCGTCGCCGTCAGCCTCTGCGGCGGACTCCTCGGCGGCGCCGTCGGCCCTGCCGAGCCCCGGTGCGGCCGCGCAGCTGCAGGCGCAGGCCCGCCGCGACGCGGAGGCCCTCGCCGCCGAGCGGGCGGCCCAGGCCGAGGCCGACGCCCGTGCGGTCAAGGCGCTCGAGACCTTCCAGGTCTCCACCCGGCACGCCGAGCAGGCCGAGCGCGCCTACCAGAAGGAGGCGGCCGCGCTCCGGGCCGCCGAGGCCGCCACCGCCGCGTCCCGCCGGGCGCTGTCGCAGTACCTCGGCTCGGTGTACCGGACGGGCGTGGGCAACCGCAGCCTGTCGGTCCTGTCGGACCTCATGGAGTCCGACGACCCTCGCGCCCTGTTCGACGGGCTGTCGGTCGCCTCGCGCGTCGGCGGCAACCGCAACGACCAGCTCGACGCCCTGCACGCCGCCGAGCAGACGCAGGACCGCGCGGCCGAGCGCGCCGAGGCCGCCCGCGCCACCGCGACCGCCGCCCGCACGCGCGCCGAGGCCGCCAAGCGCACGGCCGACGCCGCCGTGGCCGACGCCCAGGCCCGCGTCGCCGAGGCGGCCGCCACCCTGCTCGCGACGCAGACGAAGGCCCAGGTCGCCGCCGAGCAGGAGGCCGCGCTCGCCGCGGCACGGACGATCGCCGCCCGCCGCTCGATCGCACCGCCCCTGCAGGCGCTCATGGCCGCCGCGACCCCTCGCCCCGAGGCCACCTGCAGCGGCCGTCCGACCACCGGCTTCCCGAACGGCACGATCCCGGAGGACGCCCTCTGCCCGCTGTGGGGCACGAGCGGCCACATGCTGCGCGCCGACGCGGCCGCCGCCTTCGACGCGCTGAGCAAGAAGTACGCCGAGACCTTCGCCAAGCCGATCTGCGTCACCGACTCCTACCGCTCGTACCCCGAGCAGGTCGCGGTGCGCAAGGCCAAGCCGACGCTGGCCGCCGTGCCCGGCACGAGCAACCACGGCTGGGGCGTCGCGGTCGACCTGTGCGACGGCGTCCAGACCTTCGGCTCGCCCCAGCACGTCTGGCTGGCCGAGAACGCCATGGCGTTCGGCTGGTTCCACCCCTCCTGGGCCCAGGCCGGCGGCAGCAAGCCCGAGGCGTGGCACTGGGAGTACGCCGGCTAGCGCCGAGCCTCCCCCGCGCCGAGCAGCAGGCCGCGCAGCCGCCCCGCCAGCACGTCCCAGCGCCAGTCCCGCTCGACCCAGGCCCGTCCGGCCGCACCCATCGCGCGCGCCCGCACCGGGTCCTGCAGCAGCCCGGCGACGGCGTCGGTGACCGCCGCGACCGACCGGCCGTCGACGAGGTGGCCCGTCTCGCCGTCCCGCACGGCGTCCGGCGAGCCGCCCGAGCGCCCGGCGACGACCGGCAGCCCGGTCGCGCTCGCCTCCAGGAAGACGATGCCGAGGCCCTCGACCTCCAGACCGGCCCGCCGGGTGCGGCAGGGCATGGCGAACACGTCCCCCGCGTCGTAGTGCGCCGGCAGGTCGTCCCAGGCGACCGACCCCGTCAGCACGACGTGGTCGGCGACGCCGCGGTCGGCGGCCAGGCGACGCAGCCGCGGGAGGTCCGGCCCGCCGCCCACCAGCAGCAGGGCCGTCCCCGGCACCCGGCGGCGCAGCTCGGGCAGCGCCCGGACGAGCACGTCCTGGCCCTTGCGCGGCACGAGCCGCGACACGCAGACCACCACCGGACGGTCCGCGAGCCCGTGCCGCCGCCGGACCTCCTGGCCGCCCGCGCCGGGGCGGAAGGCGGTGGCGTCCACGCCGCTCGGCAGCTGCGCGAGGTGCGCGCCGGCGCCGAGGGCCGGCGCGAGCCGCCGCCGGGTGTAGTCGCCGAGGTAGGTGACGACGTCGACGTCGCGGCCGATGCGCCGCAGCGCCTGCCGGCTGCCGGGCAGCAGCGCCCAGCCGACCTCGTGGCCGTGCGTCGAGGCGACCGCGCGCTCGAGCCCGAGCGGACGCGCGAGCAGCCCCAGCGGAGCCGCCGCCCCGAACCAGACCCGGTCGCAGCCCTCGGCCCGGGCGACGTCGCGCACGCGCCGCAGCGCGTCCGGCACGGGCAGCAGCAGCGAGCTCGGGTGACGCACCACGGGGAACGGCTGCCCAGCGTCGAACGCCGCCGAGCCCCGCCACTGCGAGGCGTAGACGACGACCTCCCCCGGCGGCTGCCGCACGGCGAGGCTGTGCACGTACGCCTGGATGCCGCCCGGACGCGGCGGGAAGTCGTTCGTGACGACCAGCGTCCTCACGGGGCGGCCGGCCTCCCGCGCAGCCGCTCCCACTCGCGGGCCAGCGCCAGCCGCTCGGTCGTGCTCGGGTGCGTCGAGAACAGCGCGTACGCCAGCGGCGACGGGTCGAGGTCGGACAGGTTCGACAGCGCCAGCCGCCGCTGCGAGTCCTCGAACGTGCGCGCGTCGCGGGTGAGGTCCAGCGCGTGGACGTCGGCGCGCGCCTCGATGCGCCGCGACACGAGGTTGGTGGCCGGGCCGGCGACGAACGTCCCGACCGCGACGAGCGCGAGCAGCAGCGGGACGATGCGCGGGTCGTGCATGCCCTCGGCGCCGCTGCGACGCAGCACCGGCCGCCAGCTCAGCAGCAGCGCGAGCCCGCAGACGGCGGCAGCCGCGCCGAGCGCGCCGAGCAGCGTGCCGACCAGGACGTCCTGCTCGTCGGCGTGCCCGAGCTCGTGGGCGACGACGAGTGCGACCTCCTCGGGGGTCGCCCGCTCGACGAGCGTGTCGTACAGCACGATCCGGCGGCTGCCGCCGAAGCCGCTGACGTACGCGTTGAGCGACGAGGTGCGGCGGGAGGCGTCGGCCACGAGCACGTCGTCGACCGGCACGCCGTCGCGGGCCGCGAGGTCGAGCACCTCGCTGCGCAGCGCCCCGGCGGGCAGCGAGGTGAAGGAGTTGAACACCGGCTCGACGACGAGCGGGTAGGCGAACGAGCCCGCCACCACCAGGGCGGCGGTGGCCGCCGCGCCCCACGCCCACCACGCCCGGCGGGCCCGGCGGGCCAGCGCCACGAGGGCGAGCACCGCGAGGCCGGTGAGCGCCGCGTCCACCAGCACCCCCTTGACGACGTCGAGCGCCCACGTCGGCCAGGTCTGCGTCGACAGGCCGTACGCGCGCAGCACGCGCTCGCTGCGCGCGCGCAGCGGCAGGGTCACGAGGCGGACGACGGCGGTGGTGGCGAGCACGCCGAGCAGCACCTGCCACACCCAGCCGCCGCCGACCGGACGGGCGACCGCCTGCACCAGGCGGGCTCCGGCCCGGGTGAGGCCGAGCCCCGCCGCGACGACCAGCCCGAGGGCCAGCGAGGCGTAGGACCAGGGACGCAGGGCGTCGTGGAAGCGGACCTCGCGGGCGATCTGCGTCGCGGTGAAGTCGCGGGACGGGTCCGGCCGCAGGTCGGCCCCGGGCAGCGGCGTCCACGGGACGGCGAGGGCCGCGGCCACGCCCAGCGCGACGAGCAGGAGCACCAGGACCACCGCTGGTCGACGGTCAGCACCGAGCCGCACGAGGCGACGGCTCATCCCAGCTGCCGCTGGACGGCGGCGCGCCACGAGGCGGTGAACGCGGCGGTGCTGGTGCCGAGCACCTCCCGCAGCCCGCGCTCGACGGCCTCCTCGGGCGTGCCGGTGCGGGCGGCGCCGACCGACCGGTAGAACCGCAGGACCGCGGGCAGCCCGTGCTGCTGCACGAGCAGCCGCACCGCGAGCCAGGACGCCTCGTAGGTCTCGGACAGCCGGAGGCTGCTGCCGTCGAACGCCGCGGCGTCCGGCAGGGCGGCGGGCAGCGTGCCGGCGCGGACCTCGCGGGCCAGGTGCCGGGCCGACACGGACACCGGCAGCTCGACGTCGAGGTAGCCGACGTGGTCGGCGAACCCCTCCGCGAGCCAGGCGGGGACGGCCGGACCGCTCGCCCGCCGCGTGGCCACGTGGGTGACCTCGTGCGTGAGCACGACCCGCCGGCCGAGCTGGCCGAGCCCGCCGAAGGTCTCCGGGTTGATGAGGACGCGGTCGCCGGTCGGGTCGTGCGTGCCGGCGCCTCCGCGCAGCTCGGCGGTGGCGACCGCGGCGATCTGCGACACGTCGCTGCCACCGAGCATCGACGCGAGCTCGTCCGCGCTCGACGGCACCAGCACGGCGACGCGCTGCGACCACGGTCCCCAGACGGCCGTCACCACGGGGACCGCCGCAGCGGTGAGGGCCGCGACCTCGCGCAGCAGCGGCTCCTGGTCCGGCCGTCCGAGCACCAGGGCCCCGCCGTCGCGGACCGCGACGACCGGTCCGCGGTCCCAGAGGGCGCGCGGTGTGTCGCGTCCGTGCCGGGCGAAGTCGTCGTCGGCGCCGAGCAGCCACCGGTCCTCGCGCAGCACGAACGTCAGGTGCTGGTCGGTGCTGACCGGACGTGCGTCGACGCCTTCGAGCGCGTACTGCAGCGACACCTGCGGGGCCCACCACTGGCCGCGGCCGTGCGCCGCGTCGAGCCGCGCGTCCGGTGGGCTCGCCGAGGTGCGGTCCAGGACGTAGGACCAGCTCGCGAGCGGGACCTCGGACAGCGCGTCGAACAGCGCGACCTGCCGCGCGAGCAGCTGCTCCGCAGCAGGGTCGACGCCCGCGAGGAACGCCTCGCGGTCAGCGGCGAGCACCGCGGCGGCGCGCTGCTCGAGCAGGGCCTCGACGGCGCTCGCCCGGTCCTGCACCGGCGCGACGGGGACGGCGCGGGCCCGCACCTGGGTCGTGCTCGGCTCGGCTGCGGGCCGCTCGGACAGCAGCGCGGCCGACAGCAGGCCGGCGGCCAGCTGCACGACGACGGCCAGCGCCAGCAGGCGCACGCTCCTGTCCCCGGCTCGGCGCCGGGACGTCACGAGGCGCACGGCTAGGTCGGCGGGCGGCGGCGCGCCGGCGTGCTGGGCGTGCTGGGCGTGCTGGGCGTGCTGGGCGCCGCGCCGAACAGCACGTCGGCCCAGTCCGCCCGCTGCCCGGCGGCGCGGCGGACCCGAGCGGCAGCAGGTGCGACGTCCGGGGCGTCGACGTCGGGGGCGTCGCCGTCGGGAGCGCCGCCGTCGCCGTCCGCGTCGTGGTGGGGCTGGTCGGCGTCGCCCGGCTCGGCCAGGTCGCGCGGCTCGGCCAGGTCGTCGGTGAAGGGGTCGTCGCCGGGGAGGTCGTCGGCCGGCAGGTGGTCGTCGGCGAGAAGGTGGTCATCGGCGTCGGCGAGGTGGTCGTCGTCGTCGTGCGCCAGGTCGTCGGCGTCGGCGAGGTGATCGTCGTCGTGCGCCAGGTCGTCGTGGAGCAGGTCGGGCTCCGCCACGTCGTCGTGCGGGACGTCGTCGTGCGGGACGTCGTCGTGCGGCAGGTCGTCGAAAGCGGGCCCGGTGAGCCCGTGGGAGCGGTCGTCGACGGTGCGGGCGTCGACGGTGCGGCCCTCACGAGCGGTCCGGCCGCCGGAGCGGCGTCCCCCTGCAAGGTCCGTGCCGGTCCGGTCGCTCAGCTCGTCGTCGTGCACGTCCTCCGCAGGCGGGACGACGCGCAGCCGCGGAGGTCCCTGCGGACGGGCCGGCGCGGCACCCAGGACGTCGTCGTCCGTTGCGGTCCGCGGCGCCAGGGACGGGACCGTCGAGCGCCGAGCCGCCGGACGCCGTGCCCCACCCCCGGTGGCGGTGCGACCGGTGGGCGCGGCCGTCGCTGCAGGTGGAGCGCTCGCGGTCCGGCTCGGCGCCGCGCCGCTCGAGGCCGGTGCGGTGCACGGAGCCGGGCTCCCTCGCCGGGCCGGCCCGGCCGACGCAGCCGGAGCTGGTGCGGGCGCCGGTGCAGGCGTCGCCGTCGGTGCGGGAGTCCGGGCGGGTGCGGGAGTCCGGGCGGTTGCAGGAGTCCGGGCGGGTGCAGGAGTCCGGGCGGGTGCAGGAGTCCGGGCGGGGGCGGGACTCCGCGCAGCCTGCTGCAGGGCGGCCGCCGTCCGGGCAGGCGCAGGCGTCCCCGCCGCAGGCGCCGTCCGGGGAGGCGCGAGCGTCCCCGCCGCAGCTGCCGTCCGGCCAGGCGCAGGCGTCCCCGCGGCAGCCGCCCTCCGGGCTGGCGCCGCCTCGTGCGCCGGCGCGCCGGTCTCGGCAGCCGCCGCGGTCTGCGCC
>CAXTFU010000095.1:0-5987 GCA_964243385.1 uncultured bacterium
CGGCGGGCACGCCGTCGGCCGGTGCCTGCGCGGCGATGCCCGCACCGGGGCGGGGCGCGTCCGGCGGCAGCGGCTTGGCGGCGCGGATGCGCGGGGCGCGCCGGGCGTCCTCACCGCCACCACCACCACCGCCGCCACCGTTGCCGCCACCACCGCTGCCGTTGCCGCCGCCGTTGCCGCGCCGCTCGTCCACGGGCTCGGGGTGCACGTGCACGCCCCGGCCGTTGCACGACTCGCACGGCTCGCTGAAGGACTCGAGCAGGCCCTGGCCGACGCGCTTGCGCGTCATCTGCACCAGCCCGAGCGAGGTGACCTCGGCGACCTGGTGCTTGGTGCGGTCGCGACCCAGGCACTCGACCAGGCGCCGCACGACGAGCTCGCGGTTGCTCTCGAGCACCATGTCGATGAAGTCGACGACGATGATCCCGCCGACGTCGCGCAGCCGGAGCTGGCGGGCGATCTCCTCGGCGGCCTCGAGGTTGTTGCGGGTGACGGTCTCCTCGAGGTTGCCGCCCTTGCCGACGAACTTGCCGGTGTTGACGTCGATGACGACCATCGCCTCGGTGCGGTCGATGACCAGCGAGCCGCCGGACGGCAGGTAGACCTTGCGGTCGAGCGCCTTGAGCAGCTGCTCGTCGACGCGGTGCTCGGCGAACACGTCCTTCTCGGACGTGTGTCGCGAGAGCCGCGGCGCGAGGTCGGGCGCGACGAACTCGACGTAGTCGCGGATGGTGTCCCACTCGCTGTCGCCCTGGACGACCAGCGAGGTGAAGTCCTCGTTGAAGACGTCGCGGACGACGCGGATGACCAGGTCGGGCTCGGCGTGCAGCAGCGTCGGCGCGCCGCCCTTCTCGGCCTTGCCCTTGATGACCTCCCACTGCGCCTGCAGGCGGCGGACGTCGCCGGAGATCTCCTCCTCGGAGGCCCCCTCGGCGGCGGTGCGGATGATGACGCCCGCGTCGTCCGGCACGACCTTCTTGAGGATCTTCTTGAGGCGGTCGCGCTCGGGCTCGGGCAGCTTGCGGCTGATCCCGGTCATCGAGCCCTCGGGCACGTAGACGAGGTAGCGGCCCGGCAGGCTGACCTGGCCGGTGAGGCGCGCGCCCTTGTGCCCGATCGGGTCCTTGCTGACCTGGACCAGGACCTCCTGGCCGGACTTCAGCACCGACTCGATGCTGCGCGACTTGCCACCGCCGACGCCGGCGTAGTTCACCTCGCCGGCGTACAGGACGGCGTTGCGGCTCTTGCCGATGTCGACGAACGCCGCCTCCATCGAGGGCAGCACGTTCTGCACGCGCCCGAGGTAGACGTTGCCGGCGTACGACTGGGCGCTGGCCTTGGTGACGTAGTGCTCGACGAGGATGCCGTCCTCGAGCACGGCGATCTGCGTGCGGTCACCCTTCTGGCGGACGATCATCGTGCGGTCGACCGCCTCGCGGCGGGCGAGGAACTCGGCCTCGGACAGGATCGGCGTCCGCTTGCGGCCGGAGTCGCGGCCCTCCTGGCGGCGGACGCGCTTGGCCGCCATGCGGGTCGAGCCGCTGATGCCGCGCACGCCGTCCTCGTCGGCGCTGGTCGCACCGGTGCGGCTGCGGACCCGCGGCTCGCGGGGCTCGCGGGGCTCGCGGACGACGACGGGCGCCGCCTCCTCGGGCTCCTCCGACGAGCCGCTGCGGCGCCGGCGCCGGCGGCGGCGGGTGCCGCTCGGGCTGTCCTCGTCGGCGTCGGCGCGCTCTGCCTCGTCCTCGTCGACCGGGACGGGCTGCTCGGACGCGTCGTCCTCGAGGACCGTGACGGCGACCTCGACCTCGTCGGCGGACGCCTCGGCGGCCTCGTCCTCGGGCGTGGTCTCGTCGAGCTCGTCCTCGGGACGGCGCGGCCCGCGGCCACGGCGGCCGCGACGGCGGCGGCGCGGGCGGTCGGCGCCGTCCTCGTCGTCGTCGGCGTCGACGTCGGCCTCGGGGGCGACGAGCTCGGCCTCGGCCGGCGCGGGGACGGGCTCGAGCAGCTGCGGGACGAGGGCGCTCGGCGAGAGCGCACCGGACGTCCCGGCGCGGCGACGGCGGCGCGGGGCGGGGGCCTCGTCGGCCTCCTCGGCCGGAGCGGCCGCGGGCTCGGCGACCGGCTCGGGCGCCTGGAAGGTGACGACGGCCGGCGCGCGCCGGGTGCGGGTGCGCTTGGTCGGGGCCGGCAGCTCGGGGGCCAGCCCGGAGGCGTCCGGCGCGGGAGTGTCGAGCGCAGAGGTGTCCGGGGCGGACGTGTCCAGCGCAGAGGTGTCCGGGGCGGTGTCCAGCGCGGGAGCGCTGACCTCGTCAGCAGCCGCCTCGGCGACTGCCGGCTGGTCCTCGACGGCGTCCACGACGGGCTCGCCGAGCGCGAGCAGCGCGGCCTGCGTGGCGAGCTCCTCCTCGGTGAGGGGGACCTCCTCGGCGGGCGCGGCCGGATCGGTCGCGGCGGCCGACGGGGTCGGGAGGGGGGCGTCGGGGACGTCGAGCGCAGGCTCGACAGGGGCGTCGGCGACCTTCTTGGCCGCCCGCTTGCGCGGCGCGGCGGCGCGCTTCGCCGGCGCCTTGCGGACGCGCTTGGCCGGCGCCGCGGCCTCGCCGTCGACCGCGGGGGTGTCCGCGGGGTCGGACGCCGCGTCGGGGGTGGCCGGTGCGCTGCCCGTCGCGCCCTCGTCGACGGCGGTCGCGGTCACCTCGGCGCCGACGGCCGCTGCGGCCTGCGCGCGGTCGTCCGCCGCACCGCCGGTGGCAGCGTCCGCGGCAGCCGCGATCGCCTCCGCGGGGCTGCTCGCGGGGCTCGCCTCGGCAGGGGCGGTCGGGCTGGCGGCGGCCTTGGTGGCCCGGCGCCGTCGGGGGGCCTTGGCCGGGGGCGGTGCCGCCTCGGCGGGATCGTTCGGGGGGGTCGTGCCGTCCGTGGGCTCGTCGAGCACCGTGTCTCCAGGTCCGGTCGGCGCGTGACGCATCGCACCGACCCGGGTGGGGGGTCGTACCGGTGTCGGCCGGTCGGCCGACGCCGGAGAAGTCAGGAGAGGTGCGCTCCGGCCAGGGGGGCCTGGGCCGGTTCGCCGCCGACGGCCTGCTCGGGGTCGGGGACTGCTCGCGTTGCCCCGTCGGCGGTCAGCCGGTCGGGTGCGAGCGGGTCTCCGACCTCGCCGTGCTCGGTGAGCGGCCCCTGCGCGTACCGGGTTGCCTCGGGAGGCACCGGCGGTACGAGGTCGGCCACGGACCGGAGCCCGGAGAGGACGTCGTCGGGTCGGACAGCAGGCGTCACGTGCCGCACGACCACTAGGAGTGTCGCACAGGGGACACCCGTGTCGTCCCAGGCGGCGCGCATGCTGACCACCGCAGCGCGGGCGTCGAGGTCGCGGACGCCGTCCTTCATGAGCCGCTGGACGACCAGGACGTCGGTCGCGAGGAACGCCTCGACGGCCCGCTCGACGTCCTCGAGCGGCACCTGCGGCAGCCGGATCCCCCACGACGAGGCCTCGACCCGGTCGGGCAGGTTCGTCCCGGGCGGTGCCTCGACGACGTCGACGACGTCGATGCCGGCGGGCAGGCTCTCGTCCAGCGCCGCCTGCAGCAGCCCGAGGTCGACGCGCTCGGCGACGGAGATCTCAACGTACTCGGCCTCGCTCGCGACGCCCGTCGGCGCCGCCCCCACCCAGCTGATCTTCGGGTGAGGGGAGAAGCCGGCCGAGTACGCCATCGGCACCTGCGCGCGCCGCAGCGCCCGCTCGAAGGCCCGCGCGATGTCGCGGTGGCTCGTGAAGCGCAGCCGTCCGCGCTTGGTGTAGCGCAGCCGCAGCTTCTGCACCGCGGGCGGCGGCGGCGCTCCCGGCGGGAGCTTGCGAGCCACTACTGCTGGCCCGCCAGCGGCGCCGTCGCGGCGAGGGGGTTCTGCACGACGCTCAGCGGCAGCAGCGTCTTGCCGGTCGGGCCGATCTGGATGTCGGTGCCCATCTGCGGGCACACGCCGCAGTCGAAGCACGGGATCCAGCGGCAGTCGTCGAGGTCCTGCTCGGCCAGCGCGTCCTGCCAGTCCGACCAGAGCCACTCCTTGTCGAGCCCGGAGTCGAGGTGGTCCCAGGGCAGGACCTCGCTCTCCTCCCGCTCCCGGGTCGTGTACCAGGCGACGTCGATGCCGACCTGCTGCGCGGCGGCCATCCAGCGGTCGTAGGAGAAGTGCTCGCTCCAGCCGTCGAAGCGCCCGCCGTCGCGCCAGACCTGCTCGAGGACGGCGCCGATGCGGCGGTCGCCGCGCGACAGCAGCCCCTCGACGATGCCGGGCTTGCCGTCGTGGTAGCGGTAGCCGATCGCCTTGGCGGTGCTCTTGTCGGACGAGATCGCCTGGCGCAGCAGCTTGAGCCGCCGGTCGGTCGTCTCGTGGTCGAGCTGGCTCGCCCACTGGAACGGCGTGTGCGGCTTGGGCACGAACCCGCCGATGCTCACGGTGCAGCGGACGTCGCGGCTGCCCGTGGTGCTCCGGCCGGCGCGGATGACGTCGCGCGCCATCTCGGCGATCTCGAGGACGTCCTCGTCGGTCTCGGTCGGCAGGCCGACCATGAAGTACAGCTTCACCTGGCGCCAGCCCGCGCCGTACGCGGCGTTCACGGTGTCCACGAGGTCCTGCTTGCTGACCATCTTGTTGATGACCTTGCGCAGCCGCTCCGAGCCGCCCTCGGGGGCGAACGTCAGCCCCGAGCGGCGGCCGTTGCGGCTGAGCTCCTGCGCGAGGTCGATGTTGAAGGCGTCGACGCGGGTGCTCGGCAGGGACAGGCTCGTCTGGGTGCCCTCGTAGCGGTCCGCGAGGCCCTTCGCGACGTCGGCGATCTCGCTGTGGTCGGCGCTGCTGAGGCTGAGCAGGCCGACCTCCTCGTAGCCGGTGGCGTCCAGGCCGGCCTTGACCATCTCGCCGATGCCGGTGAGCGAGCGCTCGCGCACCGGCCGCGTGATCATGCCGGCCTGGCAGAAGCGGCAGCCGCGCGTGCAGCCGCGGAAGATCTCCACGCTCATGCGCTCGTGCACCGTCTCGGCGAGCGGCACGAGCGGCTGCTTGGGGTAGGGCCACTCGTCGAGGTCCATGACCGTCCGCTTGTGCACGCGGAACGGGACGTCCGGGCGGTTCGGCGCCACACGGCTGATGCGGCCGTCCGGCAGGTAGGCGACGTCGTAGAAGCGCGGGACGTACACGCCGCCGGCCCGCGCGAGGCGCAGCAGCGTCTCCTCGCGCGAGGCGCCCTCGGCCTTGGCCCGGCGGATGACCGCCGTCATCTCGAGCACGGCCTGCTCGCCGTCGCCGAGCACCGCGGCGTCGATGAAGTCGGCGATCGGCTCCGGGTTGAACGCGGCGTGCCCGCCGGCGAGCACGATCGGGTGCGTCTCGTCGCGGTCCCGCGCGTGCAGCGGGATGCCGGCGAGGTCGAGCGCCTCGAGCATGTTCGTGTAGCCCAGCTCGGTCGAGAAGCTGATGCCGAGCACGTCGAAGTCCCTGACCGGACGGTGCCCGTCGACGGTGAACTGCGGCACGCCCGCGGCGCGCATCTTCTCGGCCATGTCCGGCCACACCGAGTACGTGCGCTCGGCCAGCACCCCCGGCTGCTCGTTCAGCACCTCGTACAGGATCATGACGCCCTGGTTCGGCAGCCCGACCTCGTAGGCGTCCGGGTACATGATCGCCCAGCGGACGTCGCACGCGTCCCAGTCCTTGACCTGGCTGTTCAGCTCGCCCCCGACGTACTGGATCGGCTTCTGCACGGTGGGCAGCAGCGGCTCGAGACGGGGGAACAGGCTCTCGACGGGCATGCGGCAAGGCTACGTGCCCCCGTCCACCCGAGCCCGGCGTCGGTGATCATGGCGTCCGCACGGCTGGCGGAAGGTCGACGGTCGATCGGCGGCGCGGCGGTCGGCGGTCGATCGGCGGCGCGTTGGTCGGCCGTCGATCGGCGGAGCGGCGGTCGGCGTTCAGCGGCGGCGCTGTGGTCG
>CAXTFU010000095.1:6087-14496 GCA_964243385.1 uncultured bacterium
GTCGGCCGTCGATCGGCGGAGCGGCGGTCGGCGTTCAGCGGCGGCGCTGTGGTCGACGGCCGATCGGCGGCGCGCGGTCGACAGCCGATCGGCGGCGCGCGGTCGACAGCCGATCGGCGGCGCGGGGTCGGCGGCCCAACGGCTCGGCTCGCCCGACACGCGCGACGACTGGACGTGAGCCTGCCGCCAGCCCGCCGTCCACAGGCGCGGTGGCCGGGCTGGTGCGGCCGTGCGGCCTGCAGGAGCGTGTTCCGCGTGACCGACCTCAGCGCCCTGGGCAGTGCCGCCTCCGGCGTGTGGACGCGCGCCGAGGCGCTGCAGCACCTGTCGCCCGGACAGGTCGACGCGCTCGTGCGGCGCGGCACCTGGCAGGTCCTGTGGTGCGGGGTCTACGCCGACGGCGGCTACCTGCTGGACGCGGAGCAGCGCGCCCACGCCGCGGTCCTGGCCGCGGGTGGTGCCCAGCAGCTGCAGCACGCCGGGGCCGAGGGCCGACCTCGGCTCACCGCCGTCGCCTGCGGGCGGACGGCCGCGCGCGTCTGGTCGCTGCCGCTCATCGACGACGACGACCCGGCCGCGGGCCGCAGCGAGCACCAGCTCGACGACGTGGCCGTGGCGCGCCGCCTCCCCGTCCAGGCGCACGCCGGTCGCCGGCTCACGCCCCGGCGCGGCGCGCTCACGCGACGGGACGTCGTCCGCCGACCCAGCGGCCTGTGGGTGACCGGTCCCGTGCGGACGCTGGCGGACTGCGCCCACCTCCTGCGGCCCGACGCGCTGACCTGCGCCGTCGACGGCGCGCTGCATGCCGGCCTCGTCGACGAGGTCGGCCTCACGGCCGCTGCGCGAGCGGGCGCGGCGCGACCCGGCGCCCCGGCCCTTCGGGAGGCGGTCCGCACCGCGGACGGCCGGGCGGAGTCTGCCGCGGAGACCCTCGCCCGCCGGCTGCTCCTGCCTGCGTTGCCACGGCTCGAGCCGCAGGTCGAGCTGTTCGACGCCGCGGGGCGGCTCGTCGCCCGCTTCGACCTCGGCGACCGCGACGTGCGGCTCGCCGTGGAGGTCGACGGCAAGGCGGCACATGCGCGGCCGGCGATGGTCGCCAAGGACCGCCGTCGGGACGAGCGCACGCAGGCGCTGGGCTGGCACACCGAGCGGATCACCTGGTTCGAGCTGCGGCGCCGGCAGCCCGACGTCGTCCGGCGCATCGCCGAGCG
Source organism: uncultured bacterium (assembly GCA_964243385.1). Lineage (GTDB taxonomy): Bacteria > Actinomycetota > Actinomycetes > Mycobacteriales > SCTD01 > SCTD01. Next base: position 7,299 of record CAXTFU010000095.1, read on the forward strand.
GCACCGCCAGCTCCTCGACGCCGCCCAGGCCGCCTGAGGCGCACCGGCTCGACCGTCGCCGCCCTGCACGATCCGCGAGTGGCACGACCACGCACGGTCCTGATCCCAGCGACTGGCATGATCACCGGGATCGGCATGATCACGCCGTCCGGGGAACCTCGACGCCCGAAACGCTCGACGATCCGGGCGTGATCATGCCCCTGGCAGCGGCACCTTGGGCGCCCCTTCCCGCACCGCGGGACCCGGCCGAGCCCTACAGCTCGCGCGAGCCGAGGTGCACGTTCTGCAGCAGGCCGATGGCGACGAGGTTGGCGAACATCGCCGAGCCGCCGTAGGAGACGAACGGCAGGGGCAGGCCGGTCACCGGCATGATCCCGAGCGTCATGCCGATGTTGACGAAGCTCTGGAAGGCGAACCAGGCCACGACCCCGGCCGCGACGAGGCGGCCGAAGGGGTCGGGCGAGCGGGAGGCGATGCGCAGGCCGCGCCAGAGCACGACGCCGAGCAGCGCGAGCAGCACCGAGGCGCCGACCAGGCCGAGCTCCTCCCCCGCCACGGTGAAGATGAAGTCGGTCTGCTGCTCGGGGATGAAGCGCCCGGCCGTCTGCGACCCCTCGAACAGGCCCTTGCCGAGCAGTCCGCCGGAGCCGATCGCGATGCGGGCCTGGTTGGTGTTGTAGCCGACCCCGCGCGGGTCGAGCTCAGGGTTGGCGAACGCCGCGAACCGGTCGACCTGGTACTCGTCGAGCACGCCGACCTGGACGGCCGTCACGCACACGAGGACGCCGGCGACGAGCAGCCCGCCGATCCACCGGGCCGGCGCACCGGAGACCGCGAGCACCGCCAGGACGATGAACACGAGCACCAGGACGGTCCCGAGGTCGGGCTGCAGCATGATCAGCGCCATCGGGACGGCTGCCAGCGCCAGCACGAGCAGCACGTCGGTGTCGCGCGGCCCGCTGTCGGACGAGCGGACGTCGGCCAGCAGCATCGCCATGCCGACCACGAGGGCGACCTTCGCGAGCTCGGCCGGCTGCACCTGGAAGCCGCCGCCGAGCACGATCCAGGAGTGCGCGCCGTTGATGGTCGAGCCGAGCGGCGTGAGCACGGCGACGAGCCCCGCGCACGAGGCGAGGTAGACGACCGGGGCGTACGCCTGCAGCGACCGGTAGTCGACGAGCGTCGCGACGCTGGCGAGCGTCATGCCGATGACCGCGTTGATGAGGTGCCGCTTGAGGAAGGCCTGCGGGTCGAGGTCGGCGTCGAGCATCCGTTGCCGGGTCGCGGACCACACCAGCAACGAGCCCATCGCGATGAGCGCGAGCACGGCGAGGGCCAGCACCCAGTCGAGCCGCCGCAGCGCCGAGTCGTGCCCCGTGGCCCGCTCGCGCAGTCCGGCATCGCGGCGCCCGAGGCGGACGGGCGACAGCACGCCGCTCACCGCGCCGTCCCGGCGGGCAGCGCGTCGAACGCGGTGGACGGGAGCTTCGCGGGGAGCTTCCCGCCGGGCAGGCCTCCCTTGCCGTAGATGCCGTCGTAGACCTCGCGCACCATGGGCGCCGCGACGGTGCCGCCGGTGCCGCCCTGGCTGACCATCCCGACGACGACGAGCTCGGGGGCCTCGGCCGGCGCGAAGGACGCGAACCACGAGGTGTCCTGCTTGCCGGCGACCTCGCCGGTGCCGGTCTTGCCGGCGACCGCGACGGGCGAGCCGGCGAAGGCTCCGGCGGCGGTCCCGCCCGGCTGGGTCACCCCGGCCAGCGCCTCGCGGACGTAGTCGAGCACCTCGCGGTCGACCGGCACCGTCGAGCGCACCTTCGGCGCGATCTCGCGGACCGTGCCCGTCGGCGAGACGAGCGCCCGGGCCACGTGCGGCTCGAGGACCTTGCCGCCGTTCGCGATCGCCGCGTACACGGTGGCCAGCTGCAGCGGGGTGACCAGCGTGTCGCCCTGGCCGATGGCGAAGTTCGTGGCGTCACCGCCGCGGTAGCGGTTGCCGTCCTCGCAGTACTCCCGGTTGGCGCGCCGGCGCTCGTCCGACAGCGCCTCGTTCACCGCGCCCTTGCAGCGGTTGGCCTTCGTGTCCTCCCACAGCGACTGCTTGTACGCGCGGTCGGCGATGGCGCCGCGCCGCTCGGCCGGCAGGTCGACCCCGGTGCGCGTGCCGAGCCCGAAGGCCTGCGCCATGCGCACCATCGGGTCCTTCGGCTGCTCGACCGGACGGTTGCCGCCGTCGCGCAGCCACTGCTCGTAGCCGAACTTGTAGAAGATCGTGTCGCAGGACTTCACGAGCGCCTGGCGCAGGTCGATCGTCCCGAGGGCGGCGGAGTCGAAGTTGCGCTGCCCGGTGGGGCCGAAGACGCCGGGGCACGGGTAGCGGCCGTCGAGCGGGTAGTCGCCGCCCTGCACCGCGCCGATCGTCGAGATGACCTTGAACGTCGACGCCGGCGCGTACGCGCCCTGGATCGCCCGGAACACCAGCGGCGCTCCGCGCTCCTCGTCCACCAGCTCGGCGTAGGCCGCGGGCGAGGCGCCGCCGACGAACACCGACGGGTCGTACGACGGGTAGCTCGCGAGCGCGACGACCCGTCCGGTCTTGGCCTCCATGACGACGACCGAGCCCGAGTCGGCCTCGAGCGGTCGGCCCGAGCCGCGGGCGCGCAGCGTCCGGGCCTGGTCGATCGCGCGCTGCAGCGCCCGCTCGGCGACGCCCTGCACGTGCCCGTCGATCGACAGGACGAGGGTGTCGCCGGAGGTCGGCGGCGTGCGGCGCTGCGTCCCGGTGACCGCGCCCATCCGGTCGACGAGCAGCTGCGTGACGCCGTCGCGCCCGCGCAGCGCCTCGTCGTAGGTGGCCTCGACGCCGGCCCGCCCGACCAGCGCGGTCGAGGCGACGCCCTCGTACTCCGGCTCCTTCATCTCCTGCGGGCTGATCGGCCCCAGGTAGCCGAGCAGGTGCGCGGCCAGCGTGCCGCGCGGGTAGTCGCGGACGGCGGCGAACTCGGCCCGCACGCCGGGGAAGTCCTCGCGCCGCTCCTCGATGCGCAGCACGCGGGTGAGCCCGGCGCGGTCGCCGGCGTCGTACTCGGCCACGGGGACCGGCTGGTACGGCGAGCCGCGCCAGCACGGCGGCTGCACGTCGCCGCCGCAGGGCGTGATGGCCTGCGACAGCTCGTCGGCTGGACGGCCGACCACCGCCGCGAGCCGCTCGAGCACGGCGAGGCCGTCGTCCGGCTGCCGGAGCAGCGTCGAGCGGCTGACCGACACGACGAGCGCCGTGCGGTTGCGCACGAGCGACTTCCCGCGCGCGTCGAGCACCTCGCCGCGCGGCGCCGTCTCGACGACGGGGCGGACCCGGTTGGCGCTGGCGGCGACGGCGTAGTCCTCGCCGCCGAGCACCTGCAGGAACCACAGGCGGCCGAACAGGGTCACCAGCAGGGCGAGGACGAACACCCGCAGGACGAACAGCCGCAGCCGCGCGCGGTCGTCCGCCTGCGACCGCAGGCCCTGAGCACGCACCACGTGACACCCATCGACAGCGGACGCCCGCGCGTCACCGCCGGAGCGGGTCCCGGTCGAGACGACGGACCAGGCTGCCCACCACCGGGACGACGAACGGGGTGAGGAGCACACAGTAGGGGACCGTGCCGACCAGAGCGGCCAGGTAGGCACCGCCCGTCACCCGCGCGTCGCCGAGCAGCAGCCCCTCGGCCGCGTAGACCGACACGGCGCCCAGCGCGCACAGCCCGACGACCAGGAAGGGGCGCACCGTCGACCGGTCGCCGCCCCCGTAGGAGGGCTCGTCGTGCACGAGCCCGGCGACGTAGCCGACCAGGGCGAGCACCAGCGCGGTGCGGCCCAGCTCGTGGTCGGCGCCGAGGTCGGCGAGCAGCCCGGCCGCGAAGCCGTGGACGGTCCCCGACAGCGGTCCCTCGGCCAGCGCGAAGGCGACCACGAGCACGAGCAGCAGGTCGGGCGCTCCCCCCGGCAGCGGCAGGCGGGCGAGCACGGTCGTCTGGAGCAGCAGCGCGGGCACGACCGTCGCGACGCCGAGCAGCACCCGGCGCAGCGTCACGGCGGCTCGATCCGCACCCGCGGCGTGCCACGCGGCGGCGCGGTGACCACACCGACGAGGTCGACCGACCGGACGTCGGCGAACGGCCGCACGGTGGCGGTCGTGACGAGCGCGCCGGCGCCGGCGTCGACGGAGGTCACCCGTCCGACCGGGACGCCCGGCACGAAGGTGTCCGAGCCGGTCGTCAGCAGGGCGTCGCCCTCGCGTGCACGACGGCCCTGGACGAGGGTCAGCACCAGCTCGCGGCCGTCACCGGCGGCGAGCCCGACCGTGCCGGCGCGGGTGAGGCGGGCGCCGACGGTGAAGCCGGGGTCGGTGAGCAGCAGGACGGTCGAGGTGAACGGACCGACGCGCAGCGTCCGTCCGAGCAGGCCGTCGCCGGCGATCACCGTCTGGCCGGGCTCCACGCCGTCGGTGCTCCCGGCGTCGATGGTCACCGTCGACTCGAAGCCGAACGACGAGCCGGCCGCGGTGACCCGGGCAGGGACCATCGGGTAGCGGCCGCTGTCGGCGAGCTCGAGCAGGGCGTCCAGCTCGCCCACGCGACGCCTGGCCTCCTCGGACCGGACGAGCTCGCGGCGCAGCCCGTCGTTGTCGGCGCGCAGCTCGGCGGCGGCGCCGGAGTCGCCGTCGACGAGGTCGCGGGCGGCGTGCACGACGCCGCCGACCGCCGACTGCACGGGCCCCAGCACGGCGTCCGCGCCGCGGCGGAGGGCGTCGAACGGCGAGCCCTCGCCGGACCGGGCGTCCAGGGCGGTGAGCGTGAACGCCGTGAGCAGCAGCAGGACGAGCAGCAGGCGGGGGCCGCGCACGTCCCTAGGAGCGCGGCTCGGAGATGAGGACCTGCTTGAGGGCCTCGAACTCCTCCACGCACCTGCCCGAGCCGATGGCCACGGAGTCCAGCGGGTTGTCGGCGATGTGGATCGGCATCGCCGTCTCGTGCCGCAGCCGCTCGTCCAGCCCCTTGAGCAGCGCACCACCGCCGGTAAGCACGATGCCGCGGTCCATGATGTCGCTCGCCAGCTCGGGCGGGCACTTGTCGAGGGTCGTCTTGACCGAGTCGATGATCGCGTTCACCGGCTCCTCGAGCGCCTTGCGGATCTCCTCGGCGCTCACGACGATAATCTTGGGCAGGCCCGAGACGAGGTCGCGGCCGCGGATCTCGGCGTGCGGCTCGTCCGGCATCGGGAACGCCGACCCGACCGCGATCTTGATGTCCTCGGCGGTGCGCTCGCCGAGCATCAGCGAGTACTCCTTCTTGACGTACGTGATGATCGCCTGGTCGAGGCGGTCGCCGCCGGTGCGGATCGACTGGCTCGTCACGATGCCGCCGAGCGAGATGACCGCCACCTCGGTGGTGCCGCCGCCGATGTCGACGACCATGTTGCCGGTCGGCTCGTGCACCGGCAGCCCGGCGCCGATGGCGGCGGCCATCGGCTCCTCGATGATGTAGACGCGGCGAGCGCCCGCCTGGTAGCCGGCGTCCTTGACGGCTCGCTGCTCGACGCCGGTGATGCCGCTCGGCACGCAGACGACGATGCGCGGCTTGGTGAAGTACCGGCGGCGGTGCACCTTCTGGATGAAGTAGCGCAGCATCCGCTCGGTGGTCTCGAAGTCGGCGATGACCCCGTCGCGCAGCGGCCGGATCGCCTCGATGTTCGCCGGCGTGCGGCCGATCATGCGCTTGGCCTCGGTGCCGACCGCGACGATGCCGCCGGTCTTGGTGTCGATCGCCACGACCGACGGCTCGTTGAGGACGACGCCGCGCCCGCGGACGTAGACGAGGGTGTTCGCGGTGCCGAGGTCGACCGCGAGGTCACGGCCGAGGAAGGACATCGACGACGTGCTGCTCGCCATGTGAGGTGCGCTGGCCTTCCGGTCGTGCGAGAGGTGGCCGGTCGTGCGGGGCAGGTGCGGTGCGGCCGGGCGGCGACGCGCCGCCCGGGGACCGGCTAGAGGTTCGGGAAGAAGATGCCGATCTCGCGCGCGGCCGACTGCTCGGAGTCGCTGCCGTGGACGAGGTTCTGGCCGATCTCGAGGGCGTAGTCGCCGCGGATCGAGCCGGGCGTGGCCTCGGTCGGGTTCGTGACGCCCATGAGGCGGCGGGTGCCGGCGACGGCGTTGGGGCCCTCGACGACGAGGGCGACGAGCGGGCCGCCGGTGATGAACTCGACGAGCTCGCCGAAGAACGGGCGCTCCCGGTGCTCGCCGTAGTGCTCCTCGGCGGTGGCACGGTCCAGCGTGCGCAGCTCCATCGCCACGAGCGTCAGCCCCTTCTGCTCGAGCCGCGAGATGACCTCGCCGGCGAGGCCGCGGCGGACGCCGTCGGGCTTGACGAGGACGAGGGTGCGCTGCACGAGGGTTCTCCTTGACGGACGGGAGCCGGGCCGTCGGACGACGACCCCTGCGGTCACCGCACGCTACCGGGCGTGCGGCAGGGTGAGCGGATGACAGGCGGACGGTGGGCGCAGCTGTTCACGTCGTGCCTCGTGCTCGCCGCGGGCGTCGTCCTGCTGCTGCGTGCGGCCTTCGGATCGGACGGGTACTCGACCTTCGTGACCGGCGTCTCGCGCGCTTCGGGCTGGGACTTCGCGCTCGTGAACACCCTGGTCGGGGTGGTGCTCGTGGCCCTGGCCTGGTCGCGCGGCACCCGTCCGGGCGCGGGCACGATCGTGCAGACGGTGCTCGTCGGCGCGTCGGTGTCGGTCGGCCTGGCGGTGACGGCCGAGCCCTCGTCGCCGCTGGTCCGCTCGCTGCTGCTCGTGCTCGCGCTGCCGGTGCTGGCGGTCGGCGTCGCCGGCTACCTCAACACCGCCACCGGCGCCGGACCGGCCGAGGCGGCAGCCCTGAGCGTCGACCCGCCCGTCCCGTTCCGCTGGGGCTACAACCTGCTGCAGGGCGCTGGCGCGCTCGTCGGCTGGCTCGGCGGCGCCGACCTCGGAGTCGGGACGCTGCTCGTCGTCGTCGTGCTCGGCCCGGCCGTCGCCGCCCTGCGCGCCCGGCTGCCCCGGTGGGAGCAGCCGGCCGCGAGCCTCTGACGGCGCGGCCCGCCGCCGTCCGGCCGGCGCGGTCGCTCCGGTGCGCCGCAGACCTGCCGCGGCGCGGCCCGCCGCCGTCCGGCAG
>CAXTFU010000096.1:0-11292 GCA_964243385.1 uncultured bacterium
CTCAACCGCATCGGCAGCAGCACCGAGTTCAACACCCAGAAGCTCCTGTCCGGCAACGCCACCACCGCCACCGCCGCCAGCACCACCAAGGACCTGACCTTCCAGGTCGGCGCCAACGAGGGCCAGAGCCTGTCGATCAGCATCTCCGACATGCGCGGCGGCGCCCTCGGCGTCGCCTTCAACGCGACGGGCTCGTCCAGCACGAACGCCTCCGGCGTCACCACCGTCTCGGCGCAGACCACCGCCTCGTTCGGCGAGTCCTCGACCTACGGCATCGACGTGTCCTCGAGCGTGGCCGCGGCCGCGAGCGCGATCACCAAGATCAACGACGCGATCGAGACCGTGTCGGGTCAGCGGGCCGAGCTCGGTGCGGTCCAGAACCGCCTCGAGCACACCATCGCCAACCTCGGCGTCGCCTCCGAGAACCTCGCCGCCAGCGAGTCCCGCATCCGCGACACCGACATGGCCAAGGAGATGATGGCCTTCACCCGGTCGCAGATCCTGTCCCAGGCCGGCACCGCCATGCTCGCCCAGGCCAACCAGGCGCCCCAGGGCGTCCTGAGCCTGCTCCGCTAGACCAGCGCGCCGTGACCGGCGGCAGCCTGCGGGCTGCCGCCGGTCACCCGCCCCCGCACCTCCCCACGACTGACCGCACCGCACGAGGAGCACCATGGCGAGCGTCGACGGACTGATCTCCGGGCTCAACACCAGTGACATCATCAGCCAGCTCATGCAGCTCGAGCGCCAGCCCCAGGCGCGCCTGCAGACCAAGCAGAGCAACGTCGAGAGCGGCATCAGCGCGCTGCGCGGCCTGAACACGAAGTTCCTGGCGGTCGCCACGGCTGCGGACAAGCTGCGCACCGACAAGGGCTGGCAGCTCACGACCGCCACCTCCAGCGACGCGGCGCGCGTGACGGTCGCCTCCACCGCCGGCGCCGCGCAGGGGCAGCTGTCGTTCAACGTGGCGAAGCTCGCCACCGCCTCCTCCTCGCGGAGCACCGGCGCCTGGGCCGACGCCACGAGCGCCGTGCTCGCTCCCGGCACCAAGATCTTCCTCGCGAAGGGCGGCGGCGCCGCCACCGAGGTCGACGTCGGCGACGGCAGCCTGAGCGCGATCGCCGCCGCCATCAACCGCTCGGCGGCGGGCGTGGGCGCCACCGTCGTCCGGCTGGGTGACGGCCAGGTCAAGCTCAGCCTCCAGTCCAGCTCCACCGGCGGGTCCAAGGCCATCACGGTGCGCGACAGCGCCACCGGCGGGGTGGACCCCTTCGCCTCCACGGCCCTCGGCGCCGTCGCCACCGTCAGCGCGGGGCAGGACGCCGAGCTCGAGGTCTTCGGCCAGGTCGTCACCCGGTCCAGCAACACCATCAGCGACCTGCTGCCCGGCGTCACCCTGACCCTGGCCAAGGCCGACACCAGGAACGCGGACGGCACCTGGGCCCAGCCGCCCGCGACGATCGACGTGAAGAGCGACCCGGAGGGGCTCGCGACGCAGGTCGCCGGGCTCGTCGAGGCCATCAACGCCGCCAAGTCGGAGGTCGGCCGGCTGACGTCCTACGACCTGGAGACCAAGCGCAAGGGCCAGCTGTACGGCGCCAACGACGTCCGCAGCCTGCGGGACCGCCTCAGCAGCGCCGTGATCGGGGACGGCAGCGTGAGCGCCGGCGTCTCCGGCGTCAGCGTCGCCCGGGACGGCACCGTGAGCTTCGACCGGACCAAGTTCCTGGCCGCGGTCGCCAAGGACCCCGCCGGGGTCCAGCAGACGCTGGGCAAGGACGGGCTCGCCGGTCGGCTCTACGACCTGGGTGACGGCGCGTCGCGCAGCAAGACCGCGGAGGCCGGCCCGGGCCTGATCGCCTCCGCGGTGAGCAGCCGCGAGGCGCAGGTGCTGGACCTCAAGACGAACATCTCGAGCTGGGACGCCCGGCTGTCGCTGCGGGAGAAGTCGCTGAAGCGGCAGTACGCCGGCCTCGAGACGGCGCTGGGTGCTGCCAAGACACAGGGCGACTGGCTGTCCGGCCAGCTCGCCGGCCTCCCGAAGTGGAGTTGACGGGCATGAGCTCCGCACAGACCCTCGCCGCACGAAGCCACTACGCGAACAACGCCGTCAGCACGGCGTCGCCCGCCCGGCTGCTCCTCATGCTCTACGACCGCCTGGTGCGCGACCTCGTCACGGCCGAGCAGGCGCTCGGGTCCGGCGACGTGGCCCGCGCCGGCGAGGAGCTCATCCACGCCCAGCAGATCGTGCTGGAGCTGCGCACCAGCCTGGACGTCACGCGGTGGGACGGGGCGCAGCAGCTCGCGGCCCTCTACGGCTTCCTGCACGCCGAGCTGGTCACGGCGAACCTGCGCAAGGACCGCGCGCGCGTCGTCTCCTGCCGCGAGCTCGTCGAGCCGCTGCGCGACGCGTGGCGGACCGCGGCGCTCGCGGCGACGACCGGCGCATGATCCCGGCGGGCGGATGAGGACGGCCGGCGCATGAGCACGACCGTCGCCGAGGCCTGGCAGGACTGCCTCGAGCGCTTCGCCCAGCACCTCGCCGAGCAGCGCCGCGCGGTGAGCGACGGGCGGACGCACGAGGTGGTCGCGTTCGTCCCGGACGTCGGCGCACCCCTGCCCCCGTCCCTGGCCGCACGAGCGCAGCAGCTGCACGCCGCGGCGCAGGACCTCGTGGCGGACCTGACCAGCGCGGCGGAGGACGCCGAGCGCCAGCTGCGGGCGGTCCGGACCACCGGCACGGCGGCCGGTTCCGGCACCTTCCTGGACGACCGGGGCTGAGCCGGCGTCGACGACCCGGCCCTGCCCGTGGCTCACGGCCGCGCGCGCCCGGCCGATGAGCCGGCATGGGACGAGCGAGCCGAGCACGACGTCAGGACGCGACCACGCAGCGGGCCGCCCCGCTCGACGGCGCCCGGACACCCGGGGAGACGGCGCTCCGCCCTCCCCCGGCCACGACGGCTGCCGCCGACCGCGTCCGCGCGCTGGCGTTCTACCTGCCGCAGTTCCACCCCGTCCCGGAGAACGACCAGTGGTGGGGTCCCGGCTTCACCGAGTGGACCAACGTCACGCGGGCGACCCCCTCGTACCCGGGGCACCACCAGCCCCACCTGCCGGCCGACCTCGGCTTCTACGACCTGCGGGTGCCCGAGGTCCAGGCCGCACAGGCGCAGCTGGCGCAGCAGTACGGCATCGACGGCTTCGTCTACTACCACTACTGGTTCGAGGGCCGGCGCCTGCTCGAGCGGCCCTTCGAGCAGGTCAGGGCCAGCGGCTCACCCGACCTCCCCTTCGCGCTGTGCTGGGCGAACGAGGACTGGCGGTCGCGCTGGAACGGCAGCAGCGGTGCGCTGCTCGTCGAGCAGACGTACTCGCAGGCCGATGACGAGGAGCACATCCGCTACCTGCTCGAGTGCTTCCAGGACCCGCGCTACGTGCGCATCGACGGCAAGCCCGTGTTCCTGGTCTACCGGGCGGCTGCCCTGCCCGATCCGGCGAGGACGGCCGCGCTGTGGCGGCGTCGAGCCCGTCAGGCCGGCGTCGGGGAGCTGATGCTCGTCCGCGTCGAGAGCGGCTTCGCGGGTGAGACCGGCGACCCGGCCGACATCGGCTTCGACGCGGCCGTCGAGTTCCAGCCGGACTGGGGCCGGCTGCCCGCGCCGGACCCGGCGCTCGCGCCCCGCTACGTCACCGACTACGACGCCACGGTCGACGCCATGCTCGCCAAGCCGGACGTCCCCTACCGCCGGTTCCCGGGCGTCACGCCGCGGTGGGACAACACCGCGCGCCGCGCCGACGACGCGACCGTGCTGCGGGGCGCGAGCCCCGAGGGCTACGGGCGGTGGCTGCGGACGGTGGTCGAGCGGGTCCGGGCACGCGATGCGGATCCCGTGGTCTTCGTCAACGCCTGGAACGAGTGGGCCGAAGGCGCGCACCTCGAGCCCTGCGCCGCCTCCGGACACGCCTACCTCGAGGCGCACGCCGCCGCCCTGAGCCCGAGCCTGCCCGGCACGGCGCCGGACGTCCGGGACGCGCTCACCGACAACCTGCAGCGCTTCCGCCGCCTGGAGCGGGACGCGGTCCGCTGCGCTGCCGGGGACGACGACGAGCAGGCCCTGCGCACGGCCCGGGCGGCTGCGGACTGGGCCTGGTACGACCACACCGGCCTGTTCGCCAGTCCTGCGCTCGAGCAGCTGCTCGAGCGCATCGGCCGGCGGCTCCAGCCGGCGATCGCGTCCCGGCCGCGGGTGGGGACCCGCCGCCGCGTCCTGCACGTGCTGACCGGAGCGCACGGCGTCGGCGGCCACACCAGGCTGGCCTGGCGCTGGATGGAGCAGGACCCGGACAGCCGGCACGACGTCGTGCTGACCGAGCAGCAGCACGCACCGGCCGCCCTGGCCGCCGCCGCGCGCGCCCGCGGCGGCCAGGTGCACGCCCTCGAGCAGCCCACGCTGCTGGAGCGCGCCGGCGCCCTGCGCGCGCTGGCGGGCGACGCGGACGTCGTCGTCCTGCACGTGCACCCGTACGACGTGGTCGCGGCCGTCGCCTTCGCCGGTCGGGCCCACGGCTGCAGCGGCCCGCGCACGGTGCTGGTCAACCACGCCGACCACGTCTTCTGGATCGGCACCTGCGCCGCCGACCTCGTCGTCCAGCTGCGGGACACCGGCGACCAGATCGCCCTGGAGCGTCGCGGGGTCGACCCCGAGCGGATCGTCCGGCTGCCGCTCCCCCTCACGGAGCCGTCCACGCGTCCCGCCCCCGCAGCGGCGCGCAGGCAGCTGGGCCTGCCCGACGACGTCACGGTGCTGCTGACCGTGGCCTCGCCGTACAAGTACGGGGCGATCGCACCCGGGCTCTCCCTGCTCGACCTCGTCCTGCCGGTCCTCGAGCAGCGCGAGGACCTGGTCCTGCTCGCCGCAGGGCCGGACGCCGCCCTCCCCGCGTGGGCCGAGGCGGCTGAGCGGACCGGTGGTCGCGTCCGCGCACTCGGCTACCTCGACGACCTCCAGCTGCTGCACGCGAGCGCTGACGTCTACCTCGACTCCTACCCCTTCGGTTCTCCCACCTCGCTGCTCGAGTCCGGCCTGCACGGCCTCCCGGCGCTGACCTTCCTGCCGCAGCAGGAGCTGGCGGTCCTGTCCGCCGACTCCCCCGGCCTCCGCAGCGGGTGGATCACGGCGGCGACGGTCGAGGAGTACCGGTCGGTCCTCGGCCGCCTGCTCGACGATCGCGCGCACCGCAGGTCCGTGGGGCAGGAGCTGTCCAGCTCGATCCGGGCAGCGCACTGCGGCCAGGCGTGGCAGGCGCAGCTGCAGGACGTGTACGCGGCCGCCGACGCAGCGACGCCGGCGCGGGCTCCGGCGGTGGCGCCGTCCCAGGTCCTCGGCCTGCTCGACGACGCGCTCCTGCAGCTGCACCGGGCCGGCGGCACCACGAGGCAGCACGACGCGCTCCTCGCGCAGCACGGGCTCGCCGTCCCGGCACCGCGGGCGACGGCGGACACGTCCGACGCCGCGCCTCTGCTCTCGGTCGTCCTCGCCGTGGACGACCGCGCGGACTCCACCGTCGAGACCCTGCGGTCGGTGCTGGCGGAGTGCGGTCACGTCGGGCGGATCGAGGCGATCGTCGTGGACAACGCGTCGACCGACGAGACGCGGCACGTCCTCGATGCGCTCGCGGAGGACGTGGTGTCCGCCCGCTTCGACCCGGGCGTGGACCCGGCGACGGCCTGGCGGCAGGGCATCTCGATGGCCACCGGCGAGCTGGTGCTCGCGCTGAGCAACGACGTGCGCCTGACGCCTGGCTTCCTGACGCCGCTGCAGGGGTGCCTGCGCGAGTCCGGGGCCGATGCCGCCGCGGCGCCGATGCTCCAGGGCCCGGAGCTGCGCCGGACCTCCGGACCGGACAGCCTGTCCGGGGTGTGCTTCCTGGCCTCCCGCAGCAGCCTGGTGGCCGGGGTCGGGATGACGCTGGTCACCGTCCCCGGCTCGACCGTCGACTGGGACGCCAGCAGGAGCGCCTGACGGGCACCTCGCCCGTCAGCTGCAGCGGGGCCGTCGTGCCCGGCCGCCCCCTGCCTCGGCGCTGCAGCCGGGACCGCGCAGTGGCAGGCTGACCGCGGTCGGGACGCCCGTCGACGGCGTCGCGGTCCGGGAGCACCGTCGACGCGCAGTGTGATGGGGGTGTGGACGACCTCGTGCTCAGCATGACCAGCGCTCCCGGCGCCGTCCCGGGGAGGTGGCGACGGGGGTGGGCGGTTGCCGACGGCGGTGCGGCGGCGCTGACCCCGACGGGTCGACGCGCATGACCGTGACGGTGCGCCCCATGACCGCGGCCGACGTCCTGGACGCGCAGCAGTCCTCCTTCCACGCCTTCCGGGCAGCGTCTCGCGCGTTCGGGGGCTCCTTCCCGGAGGAGAACACGCCGGCGTCGGTCGAGTGGGGCGCCCGCAGGATCCGGCACTTCCTGCAGCACGACCCGGGCTCCGCGTTCGTCGCCGAGGACGCGGACGGGGCGATCGCGGGCGTGGCGCTCGCCTCGGTGCGGGACGACCTGTGGTTCCTGAGCCTGCTCACCGTCCGGACCGACCTGCAGGGGCACGGCATCGGACGCGAGCTGCTCCGTGCCGTCCTGGTGTCCGCGGCCGGGTGCGGTCGCGGGACCATCCTGGCCAGCCAGGACCCCAAGGCCCTCGCGAGCTACCGCCGGGCCGGCTTCCGCCTGCTCCCGGCCTTCCGCGCTGCCGGCCGCCTGCGCAGGGAGCGCGTCCCGCGCGCCGGGCTCGTCAGCGAGGGCGACTACGCACGGCATGCGGAGTTCGTCCAGGACGTCGCTCGCCAGGTGCGCGGCGCCGCGCTGGGGCCGGACCTCTGCGTCCACGGCGACGCCGGCGCCGCCCTGCACGTGGTCGACGCCCCCGCCGGACGCGGCTACGCCGTCGGCAGCGCCTCGGGCGTGCAGTGCCTCGCCGCGACGAGCGACGAGGTGGCCGCCGAGCTGCTGTGGTGCTCGCTCGCGGAGGCGTCCGCTCCCGAGCTCTCCGTGCAGTGGTTGACCGCCGACCAGCACTGGGCGGTCGACGTCGTCGCGGAGGCCGGCCTCGAGCTGGGCCCCGGCCCCTCGTGGTGCGTGCGCGGGATGACCCGCCCGCCGACCCCGTACCTACCTGCCGGCGCCTACGGGTGACCGCCCGAAGCTGCGGCTCGCGTCGACCACGCGCTCCTGGTCCTCGTGGCGCAGCCCGGCGTAGAGGGGCAGGCGGACGAGACGATCGCTGACGTCGTCCGTGACCGGGCAGTGCACCGGGCGACCGGTCAGCCGCCGCCCCTCCGGCGAGCTGTGCAGCGGGACGTAGTGGAAGACGGCTTGGACGCCGTTGCGCGCGAGGTGGGCGATGAACTCCGAGCGGGTCTCCAGGTCCGGCATCAGCAGGTAGTACAGGTGGGCCGGGTGCCCGCAGTGCTCGGGCACCGTCGGCTGCCCGACGCCGGCCGCCTCCGCCCAGTCGGCCAGCTCCTCGTGGTAGCGCGTCCAGATGCGCATGCGCTGCTGCTGGATGTCGTCGAACGCCTCGAGCTGCGCGAGCAGGTAGGCCGCGAGCAGGTCGGACGGCAGGTAGCTCGAGCCCTGGTCGACCCAGGTGTACTTGTCGACCTGCCCCCGGAAGAACTGGCTCCGGTTCGTGCCCTTCTCGCGCAGGACCTCTGCCCGCTCGACCAGCCGCTCCTGGTTGAGGAGCAGCGCACCACCCTCGCCGCACTGGATGTTCTTGGTCTCGTGGAAGCTCTGCGTCGCCATGGCGCCGAGGGACCCCAGCGCGCGCCCGCGGTAGGTGGCGCCGAGCCCGTGGGCGTTGTCCTCGATGACGGGGATCCCGTGCCGCGCCCCGATGTCGAGGATGGTGTCCATCTCGCACGCGACGCCGGCGTAGTGCACGACGACGATGGCCCGGGTGCGCGGGGTCAGGTGGCGCTCGATCTGCGTCTCGTCGAGGTTCAAGGTGTCGGGACGGACGTCGACGAAGACCGGCACGGCGCCTCGCAGGGTGAAGGCGTTCGCGGTCGAGACGAACGTGAACGACGGCATGATCACCTCGTCCCCGGGCCGGAGGTCGAGCAGCAGCGCGGCCATCTCGAGCGCGTGCGTGCAGCTGGTGGTGAGCAGCGCACGCGTCGCGCCCGTCAGGCCCTCCAGGCGCCGGTGGCAGGACCGCGTGTAGTGGCCGTCGCCCGAGATGTGTCCGCGCGCCACCGCGTCCAGCATGTAGGCCGGCTCGCGGCCGGAGAGGTGCGGGCGGTTGAAGGGGATGGCGTCGCGCACGTCAGCGGTCCTGTTCTGCGAGTCTGGAGGGGGCGGACGGCGGGAGCTCCGTCAGCGGGTCGGGCCCGGGCGGTCCTCGACCGGTCGGCTCGACGCGTCAGCCGGGAGCGGCGCGCCGGGCGGGGACGAGCGGCCGCTCAGCCGATGCTCACCGACGACAGGCGGCCGGCGCCGTACCCGGACACGTCCACCTGCAGGTCGAGGCGGCGCACGACGTAGCCGAGGCTCGCGGCCACGTCGCTGGGCAGCTTCTCGCCCACCGCGAACACCTTGTAGAGCTTCAGGTGCGGCGCCTCGGGCTGCTCGTTGAACACCGACGCCATGACGTTGACGACCTCGGCGAAGTTCTCCGCCAGGTCCTCGGGCAGCACGCCGCTCTCGATCGCCTCCTGCGCGCGCGGCAGCGGGACCAGGCCGAGGGCGGCGCCGGCGTACGCGGCGAGCGCCAGGTCGCAGGCCACCGCGGCGCCGGTGGCGGTCTTGTCGGTGACGAACACCGCGACGACGGCGGGGTCCCGGCCGGGGACGACGGGGTTCACCGGGCCGACCTCGATGTCCTTGCCGGTCAGGCCGAGGAACAGGTCACGGACCTGCTTGGGGTGCGGCACCGGGACGGGGACGGCGTACGTCCGGACGGCTGGCATGGAGCGCTCCGCGGGGTCTCGAGGCCGCAGCGGGCAGCTGCGACACGTGCCCTGTGCATCGGCACGCCCGGTCCGGTGTTGAGGCCCGCGCCCGGACGCCGCAGCCGGCCGGAGAGGAGCCGGTCGTCGCGGGACGACTGGGCCGAGCAGCCCTCAAGGGACTGGGCCGTCTGCCGAAGAACCTGCTGAGCAACGGATCGCTCGACCCAGACCGCCACGGACCGGCGGTCGACCGCCCACTCGAACGCTGAGGAGGGTCGACGGTGTCGGCTCCTGTTGCTCGTGACCGTGCTGTGCTCGCCAGTGGTGACCGTGCTGTGCTCGCCAGTGGTGACCGTGCTGTGCTCGCCCTGTCCGCCGGAGCCCGGCGGTGAACGGCGTCGAGGGCGTCCTGCACTCCGCGCTGCGCGGCCTGTCCCTGCGCCAGCGGACCATCGCGGACAACATCGCGAACATCGAGACCCCCCGCTTCCTGGCCGGCAAGGTCGACTTCGAGGCGAGCCTGCGCGACGCCGCCGCCGAGGGCCGCCCGCCGACCGACGCCCCGAGCGTCGCCCGGTCGCTGCAGCCGACGCGCATCGACGGCAACAACGTCAACCTCGACGAGGAGACGCTGGCCTCGGCCGAGACCGGCCTGCGCTACCAACTCACGATCACCGCCCTGACCAACAAGTTCAACGGCATGCGCACCGCCATCGGGGGCCGCTGATGTCCATGTTCGGTGCCTTCGACGTGGCGGGGTCCGGCCTGCGGGCGACCCGCAAGTGGCTCGACGCGGTGTCCGACAACATCGCCAACATCAACAACGTCTCGCGGACGAGCGAGGACGCCTTCCGCGCCCGCATGGTGGTCGCGCAGGCCGAGAGCTACGGCTCCCCCGAGGGCGTCCGCGTCACCGGTGCGATGTTCGGCGACGCCGCCGGCCGCACCGTGTACCAGCCGGACCACCCGCTGGCCGACGCGGACGGCAACGTCAAGGTGCCGGACATCGACCTCGGCGACCAGATGACGCAGCTCATGATCGCCCAGCGCGGCTACCAGGCCAACCTGTCCGTGGTGAAGTCCGCCCAGGAGGCCTACACCTCCGCACTGCAGCTCGGGAAGCGCGCATGAGCATCGAGTCGATCTCCTCCGTCTCCGACCTGCCCGGTCTGGCCGCCGTCGCCGGCCTGCCCGCGCTCCCGTCGCTGCCCGGCACCGACGCGGTGTCCGGCTCGGGCGAGGGCTTCGGGAACCTGGTCACGGCCAACCTCGAGAAGCTCCAGGGCCTGCACGACACCTCCGACACGCTGGCCGTCCAGGCCGCCACGGGTGACCTGCAGGACATCCACGACTACATGATCGCCAGCACCGAGGCCTCGGTCGCGACCGAGCTCACCGTCGCCGTGCGCAACAAGGCCGTCGAGGCGTTCACCGAGATCATGCGGATGCCGGTCTGATGCCCACTGCCCTGTCCAAGGCCTCCGCCGCCGCGCGGACGACGCTCAGCGGCTTCACCGCCGGCCAGAAGGCCATCACCGGCCTGGCCCTGGTCGCGCTGCTGCTCGGCGGCCTGCTGTTCACGTCCTGGGCCACCAAGCCGGCGCTCGTGCCGGTGTTCACGAACCTGGCGTCCTCGGACGCCGCCGCCATCACCGAGGAGCTCACGACCCGCGGCACGCCGTACGAGCTGGCCGACGGCGGCAGCACCGTGCTCGTCCCGCAGGCCGACGTCTACCAGCTGCGCCTGGACCTGTCGGCCGCCGGGCTGCCCGAGGCCGGCGAGGCCGGCTACGAGCTGCTCGACGAGCAGGGCGTGACCACCTCGGAGTTCCGCCAGCGGGTCGACTACCAGCGCGCCCTCGAGGGCGAGCTGTCCAAGACGATCGGCTCGATCGACGGCGTCGAGGCCACCACCGTGCACCTCGTCATGCCGGAGGAGAGCCTGTTCTCCGAGGACGGCCGCAAGCCGACCGCCTCGGTGCTGCTCAAGACCAAGGCCGGCACGACCATGACCTCCGGCCAGGTGCAGGCGATCGTGAACCTCGTCGCCTCCAGCGTCGAGGGCCTCGAGCACGACCGGGTCACCGTCGCCGACTCCAAGGGCACGGTCCTGTCGACCAGCGGCGAGGACGGCGGCGCCGCGATGAGCGACACCCGCGCCGTGCAGACCGCCAGCTTCGAGCAGGACCTGCAGGGCTCGGTGGAGCAGATGCTCACGCCGCTCGTCGGCAGCGGCAAGGCCGTCGTCCGGGTCAGCGCCGACCTCGACTTCGACCGCCGCGAGACGACGACCGAGACCTTCGAGACCGACAAGAAGGCCCCCGTCGTCAGCGAGAAGATCGGCGGCGAG
>CAXTFU010000096.1:11302-14309 GCA_964243385.1 uncultured bacterium
GCACCGGCGCCGTCGTCGGCGGCGTCCTCGGCCCGGAGAACGTCACGACGCCCGAGGGCGGGGACAGCACCTACAACAAGGAGCAGAACGAGCGGGTCTACGCGGTCGGCAAGACCACCGAGAACGCGACCTCGGCGCCCGGTGCCGTGCAGCGCCTGTCGGTCGCGGTCGTGCTGGACGCCGGCGCCGACCCCGCCATCACCACCGCCAAGGTCCAGCAGCTGGTGACGGCCGCGGCCGGGCTCGACCCCGAGCGCGGCGACGTCGTCGAGGTGAGCCGCCTGGCGTTCGACAAGACGGCCGCCAAGGACGCCGCCGCCGAGTTCGCCGAGCTCGAGGCGGCCGAGAAGAGCGCGCAGCGCTGGGCCCTCGGCCGGACGGTCGGCGTGATGCTGCTCGTCGGCCTGATGGTCCTGTACGCCCTGCGCGTCATGCGCCGCGACAAGCGGACGCCGCTCGACCTGCCCGACCTCGAGCTCGAGGCCATGCAGCTGTCGGCGATCGACGCCGAGGAGCGCGCGATGCTCGAGGCGGCGCAGCAGCTCGCCCTCGAGGCGGCCGTCACCCCGGAGGAGGCGCGCCGCGTCGCCGTCCAGGCCGAGGTCACCGACCTCGTGGAGCGCCAGCCCGACGAGGTCGCCCAGCTGCTCCGCGGCTGGCTCGCCGATCGGCGGAGCTGACGTGCTGAAGGTCGAAGAGCTCACCGGCGCGCAGAAGGCCGCCGTCCTGCTCGTCCAGCTCGGCAAGGAGAAGTCCGCCGCCGTCCTGAAGGGCCTGCGCGAGAGCGAGGTCGAGGAGGTCCTCAGCGAGGTCGCCCGCATGCAGGGCGTGCCGGCCGAGACCGTCGACGCGGTGTTCGAGGAGTTCCAGACCCTCGCGAGCGCCCGCCGCTACTACGCCCAGGGCGGCATGGACTTCGCCCGCGAGGTCCTGGAGGCCACCCTCGGCGGCGACCGCGCGGCCGAGCTGCTGGACCGGATGAAGGCCTCGCTCGTCGAGATGCCGTTCGAGTTCCTGCGCCGCGCCGACGCCCGCCAGGTCCTGTCCTTCCTGCAGGACGAGCACCCCCAGACGGTCGCGCTCGTGCTGGCGCACATGCGCGCCGACCAGGCCGCCATCGTCATCAGCGGCATGCCGGACGACCTGCAGGCCGACGTCGCGCACCGCGTCGCCGTCATGGAGACCACCTCGCCGGACGTGGTGCGGCGGGTCGAGGCGATCCTCGAGCGCAAGCTGTCGTCGGTGCTGCAGTCGACCGACGCCTCCGCCGCCGGCGGCCTCAAGCCGCTCGTCGACATCATCAACCACTCCGACCGGGCCACCGAGCGGCTCATCCTGGAGGGCCTCGAGCGGCGCGACCCCGCGCTCGCCGAGGAGGTCCGCAGCCAGATGTTCATGTTCGAGGACATCACCACGCTGGACGACCGCTCGGTGCAGCTGGTGCTGCGCTCGGTCGACAGCAAGGAGCTCGCGACGGCGCTCAAGGGCGTCAGCCAGGACGTCCGCGGCAAGATCATGGCAAACGTCTCCGAGCGCGCGGCGGCCAACCTCGCCGACGAGATCGACATGCTCGGCGCGGTGCGCCTCAGCACGGTCGAGGAGGCCCAGGCCAAGATCATCGCGACGATCCGCTCGCTCGAGGAGTCCGGCCAGATCCTGCTGAGCCGAGGGGACAGCGATGAGTACGTGGTCTGACGGCCTCGTGCGCGGCACCGTCCTGCGCGGCGGCGACGCCGACACGGCCCGCCCCGCCCGGATGGACGCCGAGCTGCGCAGCACCGCCTTCGCGCCGCAGGGCGGGGTCGACGCGCGCCTCACCGACCCGATGCTCGTCGACGTCGTCGAGCGGGCCCGGCGCGCCGCCGTCGAGGCCGGGCGCGCCACCGGTCACGCCGAGGGCTACGCCGCCGGCCGGGCTGCCGCGGCCGCCGACGCCGCCCGAACGGCCGCCGCCACCGAGCGCACCCGCCTGGCGGAGGAGCAGCACCGCAGCGCCCGCGTCGACGAGGCGGTCCGCGTGCTGCTCGGCGCCGCCGACGCGTTCCGCCGCTCGGAGCAGCTCGTGCTCGCCGACGTCGAGGACGTCGTCGCCGACCTCGCCGTGTCGATCGCCCGTGCCGTCGTGGGCCGCGAGCTCGCCCTGTCCGCCGACCGCGGCGCCGAGGCGATCGCCCGCGCCCTCGCGCTCGCCCCGGACGGCTGCCCGGCCACCGTGCGCCTGCACCCCGACGACGTCGCCGACCTCGGGAGCCTCGGGGCCGTCACCGCCGGCCGCGAGGTCGTCCTGGTCGCCGACCCGTCCGTCGAGCCCGGCGGCTGCGTCGTCGAGTCGGCCGGACGGCACATCGACGCGCAGGTCGGCCCGGCCCTGGAGCGCGTCGCGGCGGTGCTGCGGTGAGCGCCCGGCTCGAGCAGGTGCTGCGCGCGGCGCAGCCGCTGGTCACCGGGCGCGTGCGCCGCGTCGTCGGCCTCAACCTCGAGGTCGAGGGGCTGGACGCCGCGATCGGCGAGGCCGTCGTCGTCGACGTGGGCGGCACCCCGCTGCCCGCCGAGGTCGTCGCGCTGCGCGAGGGCGGGCTCGTCTGCATGCCGTTCGGCACGCTGCAGGGCGTCCGCGCCGGCGCGTCCGTCACGGCCACCGGCGGCCCGCTCACGGTCGGCCTCGGCAGCGAGCTGCTCGGCCGGGTGCTGGACGGCCTGGGCCGGCCCGTCGACGACGGCCCGTCGCTGGACCACCTCCCCCAGTCCGGCGTCGCCGGCACCCCGCCGCACCCGCTGCGCCGCGCCCGCGTCTCGCAGCCGCTGGCGCTCGGCGTGCGCGCCCTGGACACCCTCGTCCCGGTGGGCCGCGGCCAGCGCCTGGGCATCTTCGCCGGCTCGGGCGTCGGCAAGTCGAGCCTGCTGTCGATGGTCGCCCGCAACAGCGAGGCCGACGTGTCGGTCATCGCCCTGGTCGGCGAGCGCGGCCGCGAGGTGCGCGAGTTCCTCGAGGACGACCTCGGCCCCG
>CAXTFU010000097.1:0-1830 GCA_964243385.1 uncultured bacterium
ACGTCACCTCGAGCACCGCCGCGTCGACGGCATTGCCGACGAGCCGGTTGGCGAGCCGCGCCGCCGCGCGGTCGCAGGCGCCCGAGCGCCCGATGCCGAGCGCGGCCTGCCCGCGCCGGCCCTCGTCCTGCACCGTCGTGGACGGCCCGGGCGCGAGGACGGTGAGGGTGCGCGTGCCGGTCACGGGACGCGGGTGAAGCGGACGCGCACGCCGGGGCGCAGCAGCGCCGCCGGCTCGCGGGACAGGTCGAACGCGGCGACGTCGGTGCGGCCGACGAGCTGCCAGCCGCCGGGCGACGCGCGCGGGTAGACGCCGGCGTACGCACCGGCGAGTGCCACCGAGCCGGCCGGGACGCGCGTGCGCGGCGAGGCGCGGCGCGGCACGTCCCAGCTGCCGCCCGGCTGCACCAGGTAGCCGAAGCCGGGGGCGAAGCCGCAGAAGGCGACCGTCCACTCGTGCTCGGTGTGCCGGCGCACGAGCTCGTCGGTCGAGCACCCGACGGCGGTCGCGGCGTCGTCCAGGTCGTCCCCGTCGTAGACCACGGGCACCTCCACGACCTCGGTGCGGGACGGGCGGGAGCTGCCCGGCCGCACGCGGCGGACGGCCTCGGCGACGACGGCCGGCGAGGTCACCGCCGGGTCGAGCACGAGCAGCACGGTCCGGCTCGCCGGCACCAGCTCGGTCACGCCCGGCAGCGGCTCGTCCTGCAGGGCGGCGTGCAGCGCGAGGACGTCCGCCAGCGCGTCGAGCTCGACGAGCACCGCCGCCGAGCCGCAGGGCAGCAGCCTCACCCGACCCTCACCGGCCGCTCACCTGCCGGGGCCGTCGTCCGCGAACGCCCGCAGCGCGACGCCGGCCCCCGTCAGCGCGGCGCGGACGGCCCGGGCGATCACGACGGCGCCGGGCGTGTCGCCGTGCACGCAGATCGACGCGGGCGCGAGCAGCAGCGGCCCCCCGTCGACGTCGGCCACCGGGCGTCCGGTCGCCAGGGCCACGCAGCGCCGGGCGATCTCGTCGGCGTCGTGCAGCACGGCGCCGGGCTGCCGCCGCGGCACCAGCGTCCCCTGGGGCGTGTAGGCGCGGTCGGCGAACGCCTCGTCCACCGTGCGCAGGCCGGCCTGCTCCGCGCGCTGCAGGAGCACCGACCCCGGCAGTCCCAGCACGGGCAGCGTCCGGTCGACCTCGACGACGGCACGCACGACGGCCGCGGCCTGCGCCTCGTGGGTGACCACCGCGTGGTAGAGGGCGCCGTGCGGCTTGACGTAGCGCACCCGGGTGCCGGCGATGCGGGCGAAGGCGTCGAGCGCGCCGAGCTGGTAGACGACGTCCGCGCTCAGCGCGTCGGGCTCGACGTCGATGAAGCGGCGGCCGAAGCCGGGCAGGTCGCGGTAGCCGACCTGCGCGCCGATCGCCACGCCCCGGGACGCGGCGGCGTCGCAGGTGCGCCGCATGATCGACGCGTCGCCGGCGTGGAAGCCGCAGGCGACGTTCGCGCTGGTCACCACGTCGAGCAGCGCCTCGTCGTCGCCGAGCGTCCACGAGCCGAAGCCCTCGCCGAGGTCGCTGTTGAGGTCCACGCTGAGGCAGTGTGCACCCGACGGGGCGTGCGCCGCGCCGCCGGTCGCCCGCCCGACTGTGGTGGGCTGCACGGCAGCCGGCCGACGGGGTCCGGGGGCGGAGGTCGGACGATGAGCGCGGTCGCAGGGACGGGAGCGGGGGAGGACCTGCTCGCGCGGGCGGCGGCGCAGGCGCCGGCACCGGTGGCGGCGCTGCTGCCCGGCTACTTCGCCGGCCTCGCCCCCGAGGACCTGGCGGGGCACGATCCGGCG
>CAXTFU010000097.1:1840-14295 GCA_964243385.1 uncultured bacterium
GGGCTCGCCGGCTCCCGGCGGCCGGGCGGGACGGTGGTCAGCGTCCGGCCGGGCCAGCCCGCGGTGCTCGACGTGGTCACCGACGACATGCCGTTCCTCGTCGACTCGCTCACCGCCGAGGTCGTCCGCCGTGGCGCGGCCGTGCAGCTGCTCGTGCACCCGCAGCTGCCCGTGCAGCGCGACGCCGACGGGCAGCTGCTGGAGGTCGGCAGCGGCGAGACCGAGTCGTGGATCCACCTCGAGCTCGAGGGCCACCCCGAGCTCGACGGGCTCGAGGACGACGCCCGCCGGGTGCTCGCGGCCGTCCGGGTCGCGCACGAAGACGAGGCCGCCATGCGGCGCGAGCTGCTGGCCGCGGCCGAGCGGCTCGGCAGCCGCGGCGAGCGGACCGACGACGCCGAGGTCGCCGACCTGCTGCGGTGGCTCGCCGAGGGGAGCTTCACCCTGCTCGGCCAGCTCGCGCTGCGGCCCGGCCCCGACGGCACGCTGCAGGCGGTCGAGGGCAGCGCCCGCGGGCTGCTGCGCGACCGGGACGCCCTGCCGGCCGAGCTCGGCGCCGACCCGCTGCTCGACGGCGGCTCGCTGCGCGACGAGGTGCTGGGGCCGCAGCGGGGCCGGCTGTCGGTGAGCAAGGCCGGCACCCGCTCGCCCGTGCACCGGCCCGGCTACCTCGACGTCGTGGGCGTCGAGCTGCCCCCGACCGGAGGTCTGCCCCCGACGGGAGGCGCAGCCGACGGCGCGCCCGGCGGCGTGCTGCGCTCGGTGGGCCTGTTCGCGCCGTCCGCCTACGCCGAGGCCGCCCGCCGCACGCCGGTCGTGCGGCGCAAGGTCACGGGCGCGCTCGCCCTGTCGGGCTTCTGGCCGAACAGCCACGACGGACGTGACCTGCTCGCCATCCTCGAGACCTTCCCGCGCGACGAGCTGTTCCAGACCGGCGTCGAGGACCTCACCCGCATCGCGACGTCGGTCCTGCGGCTGCGCGAGCGTCGTCAGCTGCGCCTGTTCCTGCGCCGCGACGAGGGCCGGCGCGCGGTCTCGGCGCTGGTGTACCTGCCGCGCGACCGCTACACGACCGACGTGCGGCTCGCGATCGAGGGCGAGCTGCGCCGGACGTTCCGCGCGTCCAGCGTCGACTTCACCGTCCACGTCACCGAGTCGGTGCTCGCCCGCGTGCACTTCGTCGTCCGCGTCCGGCCGCCGGCCGTGCTGCCCGAGGTCGACGACGCGCAGCTCGAGGCGCGGCTCGCGGCCGCCGCCCGCTCGTGGCCCGACGACCTCGTCGACGCCGCGCGCGCCAGCGCCGACCCGGCCGCCGCCGCAGCGCTGCTGCGCGAGCACGGCGGGGCGTTCCCCGAGGCGTACAAGGAGGACTTCCCGGCCTCGACGGCCCTCGTCGACCTGCAGCGGGTGGCTGAGCTGTCGCCGGACGCGCCGCTGTCGACGAGCACCTACGACGGCGACGGTGCTCCCGGGGCGCTGCGGCTGAAGGTGTACCGGCTCGCGCCGCTGTCGCTGTCGGACGTGCTGCCGGTGCTGCAGTCGCTGGGGGTCGACGTCCTCGACGAGCGGCCCTACGAGCTCGACTGGGACGGCCGCTCGCGCTGGGTCTACGACCTGGGGCTGCGCTACCGGCCGGGCAGCGCCGTGCCGGACGGCCGCGCGGACCCGCTGCTCGAGCAGGCGCTCGCGGCGGCCTGGGCCGGCCGGGTCGAGGTCGACGGCCTGAACGCCCTCGTCACGCGGGCGCGCATGCCGTGGCGCTCGGTGCTCGTGCTGCGCGCCTACGCGACCTACCTGCGCCAGACGTCGACGACCTACAGCCTGCAGTACGTGCTCGACGTCCTCGTCGCGCACGCCGGCGTCGCCGCGCTGCTCGTCGAGCTGTTCGAGGCGCTGCTCGCACCGACCGGTGACGGGTCGGGCGCCGACGAGCTCGACGCGCGCCTCGTCGCGGCGCTCGAGGACGTCGAGAGCCTGGACGCCGACCGGATCCTGCGCGCGCTGCTGCAGCTGGTGCGCGCCACGCAGCGGACGAACTGGTGGCAGGACCGCGAGCACGTCTCGCTCAAGCTCGCGCCGCGGCAGGTGCCGCACCTGCCGCAGCCCCGTCCGGCGCACGAGATCTGGGTCTACAGCCCGCGCTTCGAGGGCGTCCACCTGCGCTACGGCGGGGTCGCCCGCGGCGGGCTGCGCTGGTCGGACCGGCGCGAGGACTTCCGGACCGAGGTGTTCGGGCTGGTCAAGGCGCAGACGGTGAAGAACGCCGTCATCGTCCCGACCGGTGCCAAGGGCGGGTTCATCGGCAAGCGGCTGCCCGACCCGGCCGTCGACCGGGCGGCCTGGCTGGCCGAGGGGCTGGCGTGCTACCGCGGCTTCGTCCGCGGGCTGCTCGACGTCACCGACAACCTCGTCGACGGCCAGGTCGTCCCGCCGCCGGACGTCCGCCGGCGCGACGGGGACGACACCTACCTCGTGGTGGCCGCCGACAAGGGCACCGCGACGTTCTCCGACACCGCGAACGCGGTGGCCGCCGAGTACGGCTTCTGGCTCGGCGACGCCTTCGCCTCCGGCGGGTCGGCCGGCTACGACCACAAGGCGATGGGCATCACCGCCCGCGGTGCGTGGGAGTCGGTGCGTCGGCACTTCCGCGAGCTCGGCGTCGACGTCGACCGCGAGCCGGTCACCGCCGTCGGGATCGGCGACATGTCCGGCGACGTGTTCGGCAACGGGATGCTGCTGTCGACCTCCCTGCGCCTGGTGGCCGCGTTCGACCACCGGCACGTGTTCCTCGACCCCGACCCCGATCCGGCGGTCGCGCACGCCGAGCGGCAGCGGCTGTTCGCGCTGCCGCGCTCGTCCTGGGCCGACTACGACCCCGCGCTGCTGTCGCCCGGCGGCGGCGTGCACCCGCGGACGGCCAAGTCGGTGCCGATCACCCCGCAGGTCCGGGCGCGGCTGCAGCTCGCCGACGACGTCACGGCGCTGACGCCGCAGGAGCTCGTCCGGGCCGTCCTCACCGCGCCGGTCGACCTGCTCTGGAACGGTGGCATCGGCACCTACGTCAAGGCCTCGACCGAGACGCACGCCGAGGTCAGCGACCGGGCGAACGACGGGGTCCGCGTGGACGGCGACCAGCTGCGCGCGCGGGTGGTCGGCGAGGGCGGCAACCTCGGGCTCACCCAGCTCGGGCGGGTGCAGGTCGCGCTGTCCGGCGGCCGGCTGAACACCGACGCCATCGACAACTCCGCGGGCGTCGACACCTCCGACCACGAGGTCAACTTCAAGATCGCGCTGCAGCAGGCGGGGGTCGGCGTCGCCGAGCGGGACGTGCTGCTCGCCGAGCTCACCGACGACGTCGCCCGCCGGGTGCTGCGCGACAGCTCCGGGCAGAACCTCGCGCTCGGCGTCGCGCGCGTGCAGGCCCCGTCGATGCGGCAGGTGCACGCGCGCTTCCTGGCGTCGCTGGAGGCCCGCGGGGTGCTCGACCGCGGGCTGGACGCGCTGCCGTCGGACGCGGTGCTCGAGCAGCGCGGCGCGGCCGGCGCCGGGCTCGTCTCGCCCGAGCTGTCGCTGCTCATGGGCTACGCCAAGATCGTGCTGCGCGGTGACCTGCTCGAGTCGGCGCTCCCCGAGGACGCCTGGTCGACCGGCTCGCTGCGCGGCTACTTCCCGGAGCGGCTCGCCCAGCGGGTCGGCGGCCTGGACGCGCACCCGCTGCGTCGGCAGATCATCTGCACGACGGTCGTGAACGACGTCGTCGAGCGCGGTGGCATGACCTTCGTGTTCCGCGCCACGGAGGAGACCGGGGCGACCCCGGTCGACGTGGTCCGGGCCTACGCGGTGGCCCGCGAGGTGTTCGACGTGCCGGGGCTGTGGACCGCCGCCGAGGCCCTGCCGCCGCAGGCCCAGGTGCCCGTGCTGCTCATGACCCGCCGGCTGCTCGACCGCTCCGTCCGCTGGCTGCTGCAGGCGCGGCGCTCGACCCTCGACGTGCCCGCCGAGATCGCCCGCTTCGGCCCGTCGGTCGCCGACCTCGCCCCGCGGGTGCCCGAGCTGCTCGACGGCTCGGAGGCCGACCGGCTGCGCCGCCGCACCGACCGGCTCGTCGCGGCCGGGCTGCCGGACGCCCTGGCGCTGCGGACGTCGGCGCTGCTCAACGCCTTCTCGCTGCTCGACGTCGTGGCGGTGGCCGAGGCGACGCAGCGGTCGCCGGAGGAGGTCGCGCGGACGTACTTCGCGCTGTCCGCCCGGCTCGACGTCGACCCGCTGCTCACCGCGATCAGCACCCTGGACCGCACCGACCGCTGGTCGGCGCTGGCCCGGGCGTCGCTGCGCTACGACCTGTACGCGGCGCTCGCCGGCCTCACCGCCGACGTGCTGCGCGGCTCACCGCCCGGGGCGCCGGCGCAGGAGGCGATCTCGGCGTGGGAGGTGGCCCACGTCGAGGGCCTGAGCCGCGCCCGGACGACGCTCACCGAGGTGCTGGCCGTCGAGCGGCCCGACCTCGCCACCATGTCGGTGGCGCTGCGGACGGTGCGCACGCTCCTGCCGACCTGAGCCGACCCGTCCCGCCCCGCCAGCACGCGGTGCGCGCGAGCGCGGTCGGGACGGCGCGCGGGCGGCTCAGCCGATCGTCTCGAGCGCCGTCACGCGGTGCGCCCTGCTGACGCCCAGCTCGATCGTGACGCCGTGCCCGGCGCCGACCGGCGTCGGGTCGTCGTAGAAGCACGAGATCCCGCCGGCGGGCAGGAGCAGCGGCTCGCCGCAGCCGCTCCACCGCCACGGCAGCTCGCCCTGCGCCCGCCAGGCCAGCAGCTGCCCGACGACGGGCGCGTCGGCGTAGTGCAGCGCCGTCGTCCGGTCACGGCGCTGCACCGCCCGGAACAGGCACTGCGCGCTGTCGGCCGGCGCGAACAGCGGCGCGGTGGCCGAGCAGCCGGCGGCGGGACGCCGCACCTGCAGGACGGTGCTCGCCGAGCTGCGGGACGCCGGTCCGCCGATGACCGAGGCGTACAGGCGGGTGTCGGCGCCCGGGCGCACCGACCAGCACGGCAGCGTGCTCGCCGACGCGCCGGTGCGGACGACCCGGTAGGTGCGGCTCGGCAGCGTGTAGGCGTGCACGGCGACCTGCTCGCCGGGCTGCGTGCGGACGCACACCCGCGCGCTCTGCCCGACGGCGACGGTCGCCGGGCTGACGCTGATGCGCAGGCGGGCGGGCTCGGCGGCGACGGGACCGGAGCCCGCGGTGGCGGTCCCCGGCGTGGCGAGCAGGCCCGTCCCGGCGACGGCCGCGCCGAGCAGGGCCCGGGCCAGGCGCCCCGTCACCACGCGTACGCCTCGGGCGCGGGGCCGCCGGGGCCGGGGAAGATCTCGTCGAGACGGGCGAGAGCAGCCTCGTCCAGGACGATCTCGGGCACCCGCAGCGTCCCCTGCAGCTGCTCGAGCGTGCGCGGGCCGATGATCGGCGCGGTGACCGCGGGCTGGTGCAGCAGCCAGGCCAGCCCGACGTCGGCCGGCTGCTCGCCGAGCTCGTCGCAGAACGCCTCGTACGCCTCGACGGCCGGACGGTTCGCCTCGAGCTTCTCGAGCTGGCGCGGGTCGGCGGAGCGGCCCTCCTGCTGCTTGCGCAGGATGCCGCCCAGCAGGCCCTGCTCCAGCGGCGACCACGGGATCAGGCCGATGCCGTACGCCTGGCAGGCCGGGACGACCTCGAGCTCGACCGTGCGGCGGAGCAGGTTGTAGTAGCTCTGCTCGCTGACCAGGCCGACGGAGCCACGCGCGTGCGCCCGCTCGTTGCCCTGCGCCAGCGCCCAGCCGGGGAAGTTGCTCGACCCGACGTAGAGGATCTTGCCCTGCTGCTTGAGGACGTCGAACGCCTCCCACAGCTCGTCCCACGGGGCGGACCGGTCGATGTGGTGCATCTGGTACAGGTCGATGTAGTCGGTCTGCATCCGGCGCAGCGAGGCGTCGCACTGCTGGCGGATCGCGAGCGCCGACAGGCCGGTCTGGTTGGGGCCGTCGCCCATCGAGCCGTAGAGCTTGGTCGCGAGGACGGTCTGCTCGCGACGGCCGCCGCCCTGCGCGAACCAGCTGCCGAGGATCGTCTCGGTCCAGCCCTCGCCCTTCCTCCAGCCGTAGACGTTGGCGGTGTCGACGAAGTTGACGCCCGCCGCGGCCGCGGCGTCGAGGATGGCGTGGCTGTCGGGCTCGCTCGTCTGCGGCCCGAAGTTCATGGTCCCCAGGCACAGCGGGGACACGCGCAGGCCGGTGCGGCCCAGGTTCACGGGGGTCAGGGTCATGCGCCTGACCGTACGTCGCGGGTGCCCACTCGTGGACGTCCGGTGCGGCCGTTCCTGCGGCGCTGCGCGCTGGGCCGGGTGGCCACCGGAACTGGTCACTGAGAACCCCTCAGGTCTGGCGGACGCGTGCCGATGACCAGGGAGCGATGAGCAGAAGTGACTACTCCAGTGCCGACGGGCGCTGGTCGAGAGAGGTGCCCCGCATGCGCACAGCAGCCGCCGTCCTGTCCGCCCTCGTCCTCGCCGCGACCGTCGCGTCGTCGGCGGTCACCTCGTCACCGGCGCAGGCGCAGGAGGTCCCCGACACCCGGACGCCCGCCGGCGCCGCGGTCGTCACCTCGCTGCCCGCGACGACCAGCGCCTACGGCGTCCTGTCCGACGTCGCCGAGCGCGCTACCGACGACGCCGGCCGCGCGGTGGCCAGGGCGTGCGTCCCGGGCGGGGACATCGCGGCGCCGCACTGGGTGCTCCTGCGCCCGGCCACGCCGACGACCGTGCTCGCCCGCACCCAGCCGACCTGGGCGCAGGGCCGCGACGCGACGCCCATGGCCGGCGGGCTCGCGCTCGTCTCGCCGACGACCGGCGAGGTGCTGGAGTGCGCGACCCGCACCGGGCTGAGCCAGACCGGTCCGCGGCTGGTCGGGTCCGAGGGCCTGCTCGTCGTCGCCTTCCTCGTCGCAGCCGACTGGACGCCGGGGGTCGTGCTCGACCACGGCCGGACGCTCCCGCTGCACCTCACCGCCACCGACGGCCGCCGCCCGGCCAACGACGACCGGGCCACGGCCACGACGATCACCTCCCTGCCGTTCACCGACGCGGCCGACCGCTCGATGGCGACGAGCTCGCCGGACGACCGCGGGGAGGTCGGCGGCGACCTGTGCGGCTGGAACGTGCCGGTCACCGGGCCGTTCCGCAGCGTCTGGTACCGGTTCGTGCCGGCGGAGCCGATCGTGCTCGGCGGACCCGAGACGAGCCGGCCGCACCTGCGCATCGAGGGCGCCACGCAGGTCGCCGAGCTCACCGCCGAGGGTCCGCGCTCGCTCGACTGCGTGCTGCGCGACGAGGGCAGCCAGGACGGCTCGCTCCTGCTCGAGGCCGGCACCACCTACCTCGTGCAGGTCGCGGACGTCGCCCCCTACGGCACGCCGGACGGCCCGGTCGACCAGGGCGCGCCGAGGACGCTGACCCTGAGCGGGACCGGACGGCTGGCGGGTGCCACGACGGCGTCGGCCGTCCCGGCGTCCGCCCGCGTGCAGGTCGACGCCGTGGCGCTGGACGGCCGGTCCGCCGCCGTCAGCGGGTCCCTCACCTGCACCGCGCCGGCCGGCACGACCGTGACGGTCAGCGGTGACGTGACCCAGAGCCGCGGCCGGTCGACGGCCGTGCAGGGCTTCGGCACGGTCCGCGGCGGGGCGTCGACGGTCGTCTGCGACGGGACGCGGCAGCCCTGGCGGGCCGCCGTCCCCGGACCGGCCGCCCGGTACTCCCCGGGCGAGGCGGTCGTGCGCGCCGCCGTCCGGCTCGTGGACGCCGACGGCACGCCGGTCGTCCACGCCGTGACCGCCCGCGTCCGCGTCGTCCGCGGCCACTAGGGCGCGCGTCCGGACGCGTCCCGGACGTCGCGTCAGGACGGCGCGCGGAAGGGGCCGTCGGGGCCGAAGGCGAGGGCCGCGAAGCGCTCGCCGATGCGGCGGTGGGTCGCCGCGTCCGGGTGCAGCTGGTCGGGCAGCGGCAGCTCGTCGGCGTCGGCGGCGCCGTAGAGGGCGAGGCCGTCGAGCAGGTGCAGGTGCGGGTCGTCCGCCGCCCGCTGCGCGACGATGCGGGCCAGCTCGGCGCGGACGACCTGCAGCGTCAGCTTCCCGGCGGCGACCTCGGCCGGGTCGCCGGTGGCCACGAAGCGGACGGTCCCGGCGCGCAGGGCCTCGACGTCCATCGCGCTCGGGCCCGGGACCTGCTCGTGCACGGGGCACAGGATCGGCGTCACGACGAGCAACGGCGTCGTCGGGTGGCCCTCCCGGACCGTGTCGAGGAACCCGTGCACGGCCGGGCCGAACGCGCGCCGGCGCATGACGTCGGTGTTCACCAGGTTGATGCCGATCTTGACGCTGACGAGGTCGGCGGGGGTGTCGCGCATGACCCGCGCGGTGAAGGGGTCGAGCAGCGCGCTGCCGCCCAGGCCGAGGTTGACGAGCTCGACGCCGCCTCGCGAGGCGGCGAGCGCCGGCCACGTCCCCGTGGGGCTGGCGGCGTTCGAGCCGTGGCTGATCGAGCTGCCGTGGTGCAGCCACACCCGGCGTCCGCCCGCGGGCACCGCCTCGACGGGGGCGTCCGTCCGCAGCGCCACCAGCTCGGTGCGCTCGTTCCAGGGCAGCCACAGCTCGAGGACCTTGTCGCGGTCGGGCAGGCCGTCGAAGCGCACCGTCCCGACCGGACCGGGCCGGGTCTGCGCCGACCCGGTCGCCAGGTCGACGACCAGCACGTCCCCACCGGTGGTGCGGGCCGAGGCCGACAGGACGCCGTCGACGACCAGGTCGCAGACACCGTCCGGACGCGGCGGAGCGCCCGGGTAGGACACCGTCGTCCGCACCGCGTCGAGCTCGACCACGGTGGCGCGGGTCCGGAGCACGAGGCGGACGCCCGACGGCTGCGCCTCGGCCATCGACAGCTGCCCGTCGGCGGCCTGCGCACGGGCCCACGCCGGGAGGCGGTGCGGCAGCAGCCCGCGCTCGGTGCGCTCGAGCTCGAGCGCACCGCGCAGCAGCTCGGCCGTGATCGGGACGTCGGGCAGGCCCGGTCCGGGCGCGGAGGACACGGCGTCGGTCTCGTCGTGGTCGGTGCTCATGCGGTCAGCCTGTCGCACCGGTGGCTGCGGCTGCACCGCCGGCGGCTCGGACGAGGGCGTCGCAGGCCCGCGCAGCGCTGACGAGCACCGGCTCGTCGCACCCGGGGCCCGTCGGACGACGCGCTCGGCGCCCCCCACCGCCGTCGCCGCGGACCGGCTCGACGGGGCGCTCGGCGGTCACTGGGAGCGTGGTCAGACGGAGGGGTCGTCCTCGAAGCGGACTGTCACGTCGGTGAACCCGAAGGACTCGGCGAGCCCGATGAGCAGGTCGCGCGTGTTGTCCTGGGCGCGCCGCCGCAGGTCGCTCTCGGCCGCGGCACGGGCCAGGTCCTGCTCGGCCAGCGCCGCGACCTCCCGCTCGGAGGTGGGGCTGTCGGAGAACGCGCCCGTGATGCGGTCGACGACGCCGCGGTCGCGCGCGACGACCCGGCTCTCGTCGAGGTCGACGACCGGCTCGTCCATGCGCGGCGGCGGCAGCACGATCGTCACGGCCTCGCCGTCGACCTGCACGGCGTCCTCGCCCAGGTCGCGGAAGTCGACGAGGCCGTCGACGGTCCCGGTGGCCAGGTAGGTCGTCCGCTCGCCCTTGACGATGCCCGGGACCCAGGGGACGTCCTTCTCGAGGTCGACCGTGACCTGGTAGCGGCCCTCTGCGGCGTGGTACTCGCTGAGGTCGGACAGCGCCAGCTCGAGCGCCGGCCGGTCGCGCTCGACGGTCCGCTCGCTGAACGGGTTGCCGAGACCGGGGACGAGGTCGAGCGCCCGGTCAGCGCCGACCAGCGCGAGGACTGCCACCACGGCGCCGCCGCCCAGGGCCAGCGGCAGGCGGCTGCGCGGGCGTCGTGCCGGTGTGGACGGACGGTCGAGCGGGCCGGTGTGCTGCATGCGGGACCTCCACGCTGCCTCGGCCAGGGCTCTCGGGACAACGACCGCCGCAGGGGCGCTGTTCCCCGTCCGGGCGGGCGACGACCCCTGAGGGCGGGCGGCCCCGAGTCGGCGCGCGCGGCGGGTGCGCGACGGTCGACCGCGCGCTCGCAGCGCTCGAGAGCTCGAACGGCGCGCCGAGGGTGGGGGACAGGACGACAGGACGCAGCGGTGGCCGTCCGGGCGGTCCCGGTCGCTGGGGCCACGGTCACCGGGCCCAGGGCCGCTGAACGGGCCGCCGAGCGCCGGCCGCCGGACGCCGGACGCCCGTCGCCGGAGGTTCCGGACGCCCTTCGCCGGAGGTTCCGGCCGTCCGGTTCGGGAGCGTCCCGGCGCGCCGCCACCGTCCCGCGTCATGCGGGGAGCAGCCTGGCGTCCTCGTCCGGGGACGGCCGCTCCGCGGGGGGCGGACCGGCGCGACGGAAGGGGAGAGTCGACGTGCGAGCAGGACGGGCCCGCAGCAGGGCAGCGACCGGCAGGACGACGCGCAGGTGCCCGGGGTGCGGCCGCGGTGTCCGGTCGGTCCGGCGGTACTACTGCCGGACCTGCCGCTGGATCCGCGCCCTCATCGTCTGAGCCGGGCTGCCTCAGGCCAGTCCCTGCTCGCGCGCGTGCCGGAGCATGGTCGCGCTGTCGTCGGCCAGGACGAACGGCACGCCGAGCTCCAGCAGGGTCCGTGCGCACTCGTCGAGACGGGACTGCGCCTCTGCGTCGGGCACGCCCGCGCGGCGGATGCAGACCGTCGCGACGCGTCCCGGGTGCTCGACGGCGAAGGCGGTGTAGATCTCCGCGTCCTGCTGGCCGCTGTCGCCGAGCAGGACGAACCGGGGACGCGGCAGCTCGCGCGCCAGGCGCTGGAGCGCCGTGAGCTTGTGCGCCCGGGTGCCGATGCGGAACAGCCAGGAGGCGCCCGGCCCCCAGTCGGTGAGCAGCAGCGGTCCGTCCGGGAACCCGTGCCGCGCGAGGAACCCCTGCAGGAAGCCGAGCAGGTTCCACGGGCTGCTGGACAGGTAGACGAAGGGGCGCTCGGGGCCGGGCGCGGCGCCGCGGGCGAGCGCCCGGTACAGCTCCGGGGCCCCGTCGAGCGGGACCCGCGACGCGCCGTCGCGCAGCAGGGCCGTCGTGATCGTCGCGACGACGCCGTGGGCGATGCCCGAGTCGATGATGGTGTCGTCGACGTCGCTGACCACGAGCGCGTCGACGTCCGGGTGCGGGACGTGCACCACGCCGTGCGTCGGAGGTCCGGCCGGGTCGACCGGCGTGAACGTGGCGGCATGACGCCCGGGCGCCAGGTCCACGCCGTCCAGCACCGCGTCGAGGTAGCCGTCGCGGTCGCTGACGGCGAGCTGCGCCCGGCCGCCGACCTCGACCCGGACCGTCGCCCGCGCCACCTCCACGGTCGTGAACTGCGCCAGGTTGGCCCGCAGCGCCGACAGGGTGCCGAGCCGCGTCGTCCCGCGCGGCAGGGTCGGCGCCCGCAGCAGCACCCGGCCGCCGACGCGCGCGGTGCCGTCGGCGGCGAGGCAGGGGAACGCCTGGACGTGCACCGGTCGGCCGAGCCCGCGCAGCACGCGGGTGGCGACGTGCTGCAGCGCGTCCTCGAGCTCGAGGACCAGGGCACGCACCATGCCGGTGCCGTACCCACCGGCGGACCTCCCGGTCGCCGACGCCCGGATCGGCAGGCCGTCGGCCGGCGCCTCCGCGCGCACCGCCCACGCGCGGGCGTTGAGGGTGATCGTCCGTCCCGTCCGCGGCGTGCGGCAGGCCGTGGAGCACCTCCCGGCGCAGCGCCTCGCGCTCCCGCTCGGGGAGCGACACCGCGTACGCGGCCGCCGGGCCCTGGCCGCCGAGGAACGGCGTCCACACCGCGTCGTCGTCGGCGAGCACCCGCTGCACCTCGACCGGCCAGGTCCGCACGCCCAGCAGGCCCGCCTCGCGCCAGCGCGCGCCAAGGGCGCCGGCCGGCAGAGCGGGCGCACGCCCTCCGCCGCGTCCGCCACCGCCGGGTCGAGGCGCACGGCGGCCGCCCAGGAAGGCCTGCAGCAGCTGCATGCCGTCGGCGTCGTCCCAGACGCAGGCCGCGACGAGCCCGCCCGGGGCGGCGCCCCGCACGGCGCGCACCGCCGCGGCCGGGTCGGGGACGACGTCGAGGACGAGCCCCGACACGACGACGTCGAACGGGCCGGCCGGCAGGTCGATCGCGTCGCCCGCGACGACCTGCGCCCGGCCGTCGGCCAGGTGCTGGTGCGCCCAGGCGCGCAAGGGCGCTGACGGCTCGACGGTGACCAGCGACGCGGGCGCGCAGCGCTCGAGCACGGCAGCGCTCAGCGCCCCCGTGCCGCAGCCGACGTCCAGCCACCGCAGGCCCGTCCCGACGGCCAGCCGGTCGA
>CAXTFU010000098.1:0-13913 GCA_964243385.1 uncultured bacterium
GAACATCGAGGCGGTGGGCTTGCCCTCAATATCGCGGGCGGTGAGCGTGCCGGCCTCCGAGAGCGAGGCGACGGCGTCGGCCAGGACGACGAGGGCCTCGTAGCTCGGCTGCTCGCCGGTGACCTCGAACTGCGGGTTGCCCAGGCCGGTGATCCACTCGCGGACCTGCGCCGGGTCGTCCGGGGCGAAGGCGAGCGCGAGCAGCAGCAGGACGCGCGCCTTCTGCGGCAGCAGGTCCTCGCCGGCGATGATCGGCAGGGTGCTGCTGCTGCCCGACACCGAGCCCGACCCGGTGCGCGTCGTGCTCACGAACGTGACGCCCTTGCCGGCCGCCGCGGTGCGCGCGGTGCCCTGCGCGCCGGACAGGCCGCCGGCGCCGGTCCCGGCGGTGACGATGCCCTTCACGCCGGCGTCCGCGAAGGCGGTGATCGCCTCGCCGCCGGCCTGCTGGTAGCTGTAGACGATCTCGGTGCGCGGGAGCGCCGTGGCGGGGACCTCGTCGAGGTCGAACGGCGTCATCCAGCTGGCCGGGTCGTCGCAGAGCTGGACGCGGGACGGGGCGCGTCCGACCTTGATGATCGGACCGTCGATCCAGCCGAGGACGCCCAGCTCGCGCGTCTGGAAGGTGTCCATGCGGGTCGAGTTGGTCTTGGTGACGTCGCGCGCCGCGTGGAACTCGTCGTTCAGCATGAGGACCGTGCCGTAGCAGTAGGTCGTCTGGCTCGCGGCGAGGGTGATCGCGTTGAACAGGTTGGCGGGGCCGTCCGCGCCGATGACCTGCGGGCCGTCCGGCGTGACCGCCGCCCACGGGCGCATCGCGCCGGTGAGGACGACCGGCTTGCGGCTCTGCACCGTCAGGTCGAGCCAGTACGCGAACTCCTCCATCGTGTCGGTGCCGGTCGTGACGACGACGCCGTCGGAGGTCTCGAGCGCCTGCTCGACCGCGAGCGTCAGCGCGTGGAACTCGGCGATCGTGTAGCCGCCGGAGCCCTTGTTGCCGAACTGGACGGTCTCGACGTCCGCGACCGCGCCGATCTCGGGCTGCAGCTGGCCGACCATCGAGGCGATCGGGATCTGTCCGGAGCGGTAGTCGGTGAAGCTGCTGCGGGAGGTGGCGACGCCCGAGATCGTGCCGCCGGTGCCGATGACGGTCACCTGCGGGGTGGCGTCCGCGGCCGCCTCGACGGCCTGCGTGTAGGCGACGCTGCGGACGTCGACGGTGCTGACGACGCCGGACGCGCCGGGCGCGGCGGACGTCGCCGTCCCGCCGGTCTGCACGAGGGCGAGGACCATGGCGCCGGCGAGCGCCGAGGCGAGGGGAGTGGCGGCGGACCGCCACCGGCGCGGCCGGCGGGTCGCGTCGGTGGGCTGCAGTTCAGGCGTGGGCGACAAGGCGGGTGCGTCCGTTCAGGCAGGGGTGGGGGCGCCGCACATGCTGGGAACTCCCGGTGTCCGCGCCGTCTCGCGGACGTTGCGCCTGACCACCGGTTCACCCGTTCGTGTTACGGCTACGTGGCCGCGCGTTCGCCGCTCGCCCTTGGCTACGCTGCAGCCCTTCGGCGGCGCCGCCGTCGGGGGGCGGTAGCTCAGCCGGTCAGAGCAGGGGACTCATAATCCCTCGGTCGTGGGTTCGAGCCCCACCCGCCCCACTGCATCGTCGCAGGTCACAGCCCTGTAGGTGATCTCTGACCGTGGGACATCCGGCCCCGATCAAGATCATGCTCACAGAATGCTCACAACTTCCACGCTCAGCAGTGGATCTTGCGAATTATCCCTCGGTCAGCGCGGGGCCTTCGGTCCACCTCCGGGACGCCCCTCGAGGCACCGGACCTGCCACAGATCGACGTCATCCTGCGGACGTGGACACTGCTGGCCGGCCGACTCCGGGACGTCGACGGTGAGCCCGCGCCGCAAGCTCCCGCCCGGCATCCGCGGCCGCGGGGCGGTGTTCACCTACACCTGGCGCGACCACACCGGCCGGCAGTACTCCCGCAAGGCGGGGGACACCCTGGCCGAAGCGGAGGCGTTCAAGCGCCGCATCGACGACCAGCTCGCGCTCGGCAGCTACCGGCCGGCGTCGACGACGACCTTCGCCACCTACGCCGCCGACTGGATCGACACCTGGCCGCTCAAGGACCAGACCCGGGCCCGCTACCGCGGCATCCTGCGCCGCGAGCTGCTGCCGGTCTTCGGCCCGCTGCCATTGGCGAAGATCCACCCGCACCACGTCCGGACCTGGGTCGCCGGCCAGGTCGCCGGACCGCTGTCGGCCAGCAGCGTCCGCCAGTCCATCGCCGTGCTGCGCAGCTGCCTCAAGGCCGCGCAGATCGACGGGCACCTCGAGACGCTGCCGCTGCTCGGGGTGAAGATGCCGCGCAGCCACTCGCGGCAGCCGACGGTGCTGACGCTCGAGGAGGCGTTCGCGATGGTCGCCGTCGCGCCGGCGCCGTGGCGGTGCGCTATCGCCACCGCCCTGTTCACCGGCCTGCGGCTCGGGGAGCTGCTCGCGCTGACCCGCGAGGACGTCGACCTGCCCGGGCGGCGGCTCAACATCCGGGCAACCCTGACCGAGGTCAGCGGCCGCAGGCCGCGGATCCGGCGGGAGGAGCCGAAGAGCCGCGCCGGCTACCGGCAGGTCCCGATCGTCGAGGCGCTCGCGGTCCTGCTCGAGGAGCAACTCGACGAGCTCGAACCGACCGACGAGGACGCCGTGTTCGCCAGCCCGGTCGGGACCTGGATGAGCAAGAGCAACTTCTACCGCGACGCCTGGACGCCCACCCGCCGCGCCGCGGGCCGGCCGGACCTGACCTTCCACGACCTGCGGCACACCGCCGCCAGCCTGCTGCTCGCGCACTCCGGCGCCGAGCTCGCCGAGCTCGCCGAGCTGAAGTTCGTGCTCGGGCACAGCCAGATCGCGCACACCGTCGACCTGTACGGCCATCTCGTGCCCGGACGGCTGGAAGGGCTGCGGGCGACGTTCGACGCGGCGGTCACGGCCGCGCAGACGCCACCGGCCGCGCCAGCCGCCGAGGCGGGGGACCAGCCGGCCGGGCGCCGGCTGCGGCTGGTGACCTGAGGGGTTCTGCGGTAAGGGCTGAGCGCGTCGCCTTCGAGCAGCCTCTCGAGCTGCCGCCATGAGATGAGGATCCGCCGGTCCACCGCACGGCGCAGGCTGCGGTCGCGCTCGTTCCGAACGCCGGCCATCGATCCGCAGATATCCCGCCTTTCGCACCGTCGCCAGCAGGGCGCGCTCATGGCGGCCGCGGCGGTCAGCGGTCGCCCGGCTCGACGGTCAGGAAGCACACGCGCCCCGGCCGTGAGCATGCCGGCCAATCAGCTCCACTACCCCGGTCGGCGGTGTCGGACCATACCGGTCCCGACCGAGACGCGGGGAAGCGTCGACCGGCCCAGGGCGTACGACCGCTCGGCGGCATGAGCGGCTTGCGGCCTCATGTCTGGGCATGGCTTCGCACGGTGGTTCGCGAAAGCGTGGCGCACCGAGACATGATCCGACGGAGTCTGGGCGGACCGATGAAGATCGTGAGTTGGAACCTGAACCAGGAAAGGCAGCACGGCGCGTGGGCGTACATGGTGGACGAGCTGCGCGCGGATCTCGCGCTGGTTCAAGAGGCACTACCGAGCCGCGGGAGGAGGAGCGTCTACCGACCCAGCGGCATCGCGGCCCGTGACGGTAGGGCGCGTCCTTGGGGATCCGGTGTCGTAGCCCTCTCAGACGACGTCACGGTGGTCCCCGTTGGCCTTGCCGAAGGCACCTGGCGCGGACGCCGCCTCGGACTCGCGCCACTGGACTGCGTCAGCCGAGGCCACGTCGCCGTGGCACGGGTCGAGGCGCCCGCCGTCTCGTTCACCGCGATCAGCGCGTACGGACTGATGGAGTTCGGCTATGCCAGCGGCACTCTGCTACGCACGATCGCCGATCTCGAGCCCTTGCTCGACGACCCGACACTTGGGGACAACGTCGTCCTCGCCGGCGACTGGAACATCGGCACCTGGTGGAAGGGCGAGGAGGACGCGAAGTACGCGCGCCGGGAGAACGCTGCGCTGCGACTGCTCGAGGCTTACGGCTTGGAGGATTGCCTGGACCGCCACCTACCTGCCGATCGCGGCCGTCTAGCCAACTGTCCGTGCGAGCACGGTGACGACTGTCGGCACATCAGGACGTACCGCAGGAGCGCCAGCAGCAGCGCCTTCCAGGACGACTACCTCTTCGCCACGACAGCGCTCGCCGACCGAATCTCCCGTGCGGAAGTCGATCCGGGCTGGGACTGGGCATCGCCGGTGAGCGACCACGCGCCGCTGATCGCAGAGGTCGATCGGGGGGCGGCGTAACCAACGATGCCGTTCACGACGATGACGTCGGCATCAGCCCCGCCAGCAGCAAGCGCGCCATCAGCGGCAAGAGCGGACGTAACGAGCTGCCGCGACCGGCGGTCAGGCGTCCCGTCCTCGGCCGAGTCGAGCAGGGTTACGTTACGTCCTGAGTGGGCTTAGCTGGGCCAGTTTCGGCGTTCGCCGCCGTATGGTGGGTGGCCGCTTGGGCCGGGGACGTCGTTGTCTGGGTCGGGCCGGCGGGTGATCTCTTCGGGAGGGCCGTTGTCCGGGCACGTGACGCATCACGTCCTTGCTGCGCACGCAGCGAACAAGGTGAACGTGTCGCCGGAGGAGGCGGTGAAGCGGCGTACGCAGGTGAACCATCTGCGTACTCGCTTGGAGTCGCACATCGCGGCGCACCCGGACTATGACCTGGTCAAGCTGAGGGCGTCGGGCAGCACGGCGAAGCACACCGCGATCAGGCGATCCCGAGGCGAGGGCTCGGACGCCGATGTTGCTGCGTACGTGAAGGCGGCCAGCGTCGGCGGGCTGCAGGCTGAGGAGAGTGGCCTGCTGCAGTGGCTGCTTGACCGGTGTGTCGAGGTGTACGGGAAGACGAAGGTCGCGGAGGACTTCAAGATCAGCGATCACGCCGTCGGAATCACCCTGCACGGGTCCGGCCTGAAGATCGACGTCGCACCGGTGCTGTACGAGGGCGCGGCCGACGACCAGGGACACCTGGTGACGCGGCAGGGCGACCGGGTGCAGACGTCCGTGACCCAGCACCTGACGTTCATCAACAAGCGCAAGAAGGCCGCCGGTCCTGGGTACGCGGAGCTGATCCGGCTGCTGAAGGCGTGGATCCGGTACAGCAAGCAGCAGGACGAGACAGACACGCTGCGCTGCAAGAGCTTCCTGCTGGAGCTGATCGTCGCGCATCTGTGGGACGAGGGGTGGAACGGCCAGGGGCTGCTGGTCGGCGACTACCCGGGCGCGTTCGAGCAGGTGCTTTCGTACATCGCTCGAACCGGGTTGAGCAGCCCGATCGCCTTCACCGACTTCTACGACGCTGATCAGGTGACTGCAGGGACCGACGCGATTCAGGTGTGGGATCCGGTCAACCCGGCGAACAACGTCGCCCGGACCTACACCGACGCTGACCGCCAGCGCCTGGTAGCGCATGCGACGGAGGCGCTGGAGCAGGTGTCGTGGGCGGCGATGGCGCCGACTAAGGGCGACGCGAGCGAGGCGTGGCGGGCGCTGCTCGGACCGACGTTCTAGGTCGCGTGATGACCTCCTCCCAGACCCGCACGGCGACCTTCACGATCACCGACGCCCGATACATCGGGGCGAAGATCGGCACTGATCTGCGGATGCTGTACAACCTGTACGGCAAGCCGTCGCTGACTGTGATCCCGGACTACGTGGAGGAAGCGGCCCTGCTGCTCAAGGACGGATACTTGAACACCGTCGACTTCGGGTTCAAGGACGGCACCGCCTGGAAGCTTCGGCTGCGGTACACCGCAACGCTCGGAGGGCAGCTGCTGAACGACCGGCCCGGGACGCTACCCATGTCCGCTGCCGTCGCGGGGCTCTCCTTCTACAGCTACCTGACCTACTCGGCGAAGTTCAGGTCCCTGCAGGCGTCGGTGCAAGCCGCGGTCAAGGCCAGCCTTCCGATCCCGCGGACGGGCGCTGACGAGCCGACGGCCGGGAACGGCACCTTCACGACCGGGCACGGTTACGGCCGGAACGGGGTCGGTGTCAGCAGGTCCGTGTACAACGCGTACGAGTAGCGAGGCGAGACGATGAGCACGCAGGAGGACCTGTTCTACCCGGTGGTCGAGCTGCCGGACGACGTCCGGCATGACCGGTACCGGCGTCTCGTTGGGCTCGACGAAGTCAAGGAGCTGCTGCGCAAGCAAGCCCTGCTGCTCGCGGACCCGGTCCGGCTGCAGGGGTGGGCGCAGCAGCATCACCAGGGCGAGCCGGCTGCCCTGGCCCTGTTCCGCGACCGAGCGCCGCTGTTCGTGTTCGGCGGCGACGTCGGGTCAGGCAAGACGGCGCTGGCCGAGTCATTCGGCTGCGACCTGTCCGACGCCCTCGGGGTACCGGTGATGCTGTACCGGCTCCGGCTCACCACCCGCGGCAGCGGCCTGGTCGGTGAGATGACGACGCTGCTCAGCCAGGCGTTCGCGCACCTTCAGGTGGAAGGCCGCAAGGCTCGCGGACAGCGAGGGCTGAAGTCCGCGGTCGTGTTCGTGATCGACGAGGCGGACGCCGTTGCTCAGTCGCGCGCCGCCGCGCAGATGCACCATGAGGACCGTGCGGGCGTCGACGCGCTGCTCGCCGGCATCGACGACCTCGCCACCGAGCAGGTGCCCGTCCTGGTTGTGCTGTGCACGAATCGGCCGGAGGCGCTCGACCCGGCGCTGCTGAGACGGGCATCCGCGACGTTCACGTTCAGCCGGCCGACCACCGATCAGCGTCGCGCGGTTCTGCGCGATGCCCTGGTTGGCTTGGGCATCGACGACGACTATCTGGACAAGCTCGTTCAGGTCACCGGCCCGACCTGCGACAGCCCGGGGTACACGTTCTCCGATCTGACTCAGCGGCTGGTACCCGGCGCGGTGCTGCATGCTTTTCCGGACCGGCCGGTGACCGGGGAGCTGCTGCTGGCGTTGGCGCGAGAGACGGCCGCTACCCCGCGGTTCGAGCCGTCCTGATGTCCGGTCCGCTGCCGCCGCCCAGCCCGACGGGCGTTCGGGTCGCCGGGGATGACTACCAGTGGCTGCACGCCTGGATCGGCTGTTTGCAGGTGCTCAGCGACGCTGAGAGACCTCCGTCGAATCCGGTGGTCGCCGTGGGGGTTGAGACCGGCGACGGCAACGTCGACGACGTGGTGCTGTACCGGCAGGCGCCGCCGCACACCTACATTCAGGTCAAGTACGCAGTCGACTCGACTACCCCGCTGACCACCGAGTACTTGACCCGGCCGTCCGATAGCGGCGGCCCGTCGATCCTGAACCGGATCGCCCGGACATGGAACACGCTAATCGCGGATGGGACGCCGGCGGACCTCGCCGTGGTGACGAACCGGCTGCCGGATCCGGCTGACGTCTTGCTCGGCGACCGGGATGCGCGCACCGGCTACCTGATGCCTAGGTCGGGGGCCGGAGGGCCGCGTTCCGAGCGCGGCCGGGCAAGGGCCGTGTGGGCAGCCAGCGCCGACATTGACGACCTGCAACTGCAAGCTTTGATGTCCGCGCTCCGCTTCGACTACGGCCGCGACCTGGCCGGGCTGGTGCAAGCGGCGGGCCTGCGGATGCTGGTCGAAGGGCTACGCGGAGACGCAGCAGCGGTCTACGCGGGCGCCGACTGGGTTGCAGCCCAGGTGAAGAACGGTCATCGGCGCTTGGATCTCGCTGCGGTCCTCGCTGCCGTCGAGGAACGGTCGCTGCGAGTCGAACCGGCGTGGACGCCGGTGTCGATCGCGACGTTGGTACCCGACCCGCTCGCGTCGCAGGCTCACTGGGCACTTGACTGGGTGGACCGGTTCGCCGGTGAAACGCCGTACGCGAAGCGCCACCCTGCAGCGCCCGCTACCTGGGCTCAGCTGCAGGCCGACCTTGAGCGGCTACCCGACGCGGTTGCCCAGCACCCGCGGATCGCGATCACCGGCTCGCTGCGCCAGGCCACCGCGTTCACCGCGGGTGCCGCGCTGCGCATGGTCACCGGCGTCGACGTCGCGGTAGCCCAGCGAGGCGTTCTATGGTCGTCCACGGCCGCGTACGCCGCTCAGGAAAGCCCGGCCGTCACGGTGCACGACGTCGGGCAGGGCAGCAACGTCGCGATCAGTGTCGAGATCGCCACCTCGATCACCGACGATGTCCTGACTTACATTAGAGAGCAGAAGCTCCTGGTGGACCGGCTCTTCGTCATGACGCCGCCGCAAGGCCCGAAGGACAGCGCCGTGGCGGATGCGAGCGCCGCAAACGCGCTCGCCGTCGGCATCCGCGACCAAGCTCGCCGTGCAACCCGAGGGGCCGATCAGGCGCACCTTTTCCTGGCCGGTCCGATGGGCCTGGCGCTGCTGCTCGGGCACCGCTGGAACCGCGTCACCGCCAGCACCGTCGTGTACGAGGACCTCGCCGCGGACGGCTACGCCGCCGCCTTCACGGTCGCTGGCTAAGTTCCGTGGGCTCTGGGTGACGCCACCCGACGGCGCCGCACAGGACACAGGTTCGAGCGGCACGGCCGCCTGGCGCGCCCGGCGC
This sequence comes from uncultured bacterium, assembly GCA_964243385.1. Taxonomy (GTDB): domain Bacteria; phylum Actinomycetota; class Actinomycetes; order Mycobacteriales; family SCTD01; genus SCTD01. The sequence continues at coordinate 8,610 of CAXTFU010000098.1, forward strand.
CGCCGCCGGCCGCGGTATCCGCTAGGCGGGACGGGTTCTGCGCACTGGACCCAGGGGGCTGATCGGGCGGAGCGATGGAGGAGCATCCGGTGCGCCGACCGTGGCGCTCGGCCTTGCGACGCACTGGCACGCTCGCTTCTCGGCATGAGCGGTCGTCAGGACCACCGGCGTCGAGCGTGACGCCTGCAAGCCGACCGCACTGCTGTCGGCCTGGAGTACTTCATCGTTCACGACCTGCGCACTGGCGCGAGCCTGCTGCTGGCCCAGTGCGCCGCCCTACTCGCCGACCTGGAGTCGGTCGCGGGCCATAGACAGGTGGCGCCACTATGGACCTGCCGGGGCACGTCGTGCCGGCCGAGAAGGCTGGCCTGCGGGTTCGACGCAGCGGGCCGCGCAGCTGCAGCCGGCACCGACTCCGGCCGTGCCACCCGACGCGTCGCAGCGGCCCGGCTGGTGATTTGACGGCTGTCAGGCCGGCGGGGGAGTGCCGTCGAGCAGCGCCTCGAGCTGCCGGCGAGGGATAAGGATCCGGCGGCCGATCCGCACACAGGGCAGGCTCCCGTCCCGCACCGCTGCGAACGCCAGCCCCCGGCTGATGCGCAAGTAGGCCGCGGCCTCCTCCACCGTCAGCACCGGCCCGCCGTCCCCGGCCGGCGCCGTCATGGTGCACCGGACGCGTCGGCGAACCACTCCGGCCACAGCTCGCTCGGGTGTCGGCCCAGCGTCACCGCGATCCGGTCCGCCGCGTCCGAACGCAGCCGGTCCCGGCTGAGCAGCCGGTGCAGCGTGCTCCGGTCGACCTGCAGCGCGAGCGACGCCGCCGTCAGGTTCCCGTCGTGGTCCGAGACCACCCGGGACACCAGCCGTTGTGCCGGCGCAGCCGGGAAGAACGGCGCCCCTCTTGTGCTCACCTGCGTCATCGCAGTCCCGTCTCGGCACGCCCTGTGCCTCCACCCTTGGTAAGTGCGGTTCCGAGGCGTGCTGTGACGGCGCGTGCCGGCCGGTCGTCGGCCGGCACCCTTCCCGGGGCCACCGGCAAGACGTGTCGCAGCCACCGGCAAGGGTGCGCGTCAGCCCGGCAAGGGTTCCGACAAGGGTGAGGTGGTACTTCGTCCGGCCCGTCGTGAGCGCGAAGCGCTGTAATGAGCGGGTGAGCGCCTCGCACGTGACCGCAGGTGCGCCCCGGCGCCAGGCCCGGCAGGCGGCTGCAGTAACGCCGCGCGAGCTGGCCGCGCGGGCCGGCGTGCAGCAGAGTGGAGTGTCCGCGAACGAGGGCGGCGGCCGTGCGCCGTCCCAGGCGAACCTGTCAAGCCCGGTCGATGCGTGCGGCGTGACGCTGGAGGTGCACCTCGGCGACGAGCTGCCGACCGGAGGCCGCCCTGGCGCGATCGGACCAATCGGACGCCGGCTTGCCCGGCGCCGCGCCGCGGTGCTGGCGACGGCCGCTCGTCACGGCATGACCGACCTGCGGGTGTTCGGCAGCGTCGCCCGTGGTCAAGACACCGACGACTCGGACCTGGACCTGCTCGTGCACGTCCCGGAAGGCACCGGCCTGCTGGTGCTGGGCCGCTTCATCCAGGAGCTAGAGGACCTCTTGCACGTGCCGGTCGATGTCGTACCTGATGACAGCGTCAAGCCTCGCGTCCGTGACAGCATCCAAGGTGATCTTGTCCCGCTGTGAGACGCAGAGTCGGAGACCGGCTGTTCGACGTCCCGGAGGCGCGTGCGGCCATCGCCGATCACCTTCGGCGTTGCCAGCTGAGTGACGGCGTCGCGCGGGTGGTCCTCGTGGGCGGACGCGCACTAGCCGCAACCCTTGTCGGGGGGCCGGGGGACGCGGAGCAAGGTATGCGAGGAGTCACCGTTCGGGCCGCTGCGCGGCCCAACCGGCCCCTCTTCGCGGGCGACCCGGCGGGGTCGCGAAGTGCGGAGGGCCGCCTTCGGCAAGGGTCTCGGAAAGGGCGTGACGCCGTCCCGGGTTCGCACCTCTCCGCTCGGGCACGACGTAGGCTGCGCGTCGTGTCGAGGCGAAACGAGGCGGCGTCGAGCCGCGACGCCGACGCATACTGGTTCGGCCTCAGAGCGGTACCCGCGCCTTGGCGCGTAAGATTGAGGTCTGAGGAAGCAAGTGACCTTTACCGCGGCCACCTCGACGCTGAACTCCGCGGGCCGTAGTGGTACTGACTCCGGACCCCAGCCACATTCGAAAGTACTTAGCAACTCTTGGAATCGCCATCGCGGCGGGAACGATCTCACTATCCGGACTATTCCTGCGCGCGCAAGCGGACCTGATGGTCCCGCAGTCCGACATCGAGAAGCTCTCACCGATTGGTCGCGAGGCCGTGCAGGATCGCCAGCGGTACCTGGCTAACGCGACCGACGCTTTACCGTATTTTGTCGCGCTCGGCACCTCGGGCGGCCTCCTTCTTTCTGGATACGGGCTAGCCGGCTGGCGCCGACGACAGATAGTTGCTGATGAGCGTGAGGACCAGGAGCGCGACAAGGGTCGCCTTGAGCTTGAGGCCATGTCTCCCGCTCAGCAAGCTGCCAGGATCGAACGCGAGGCCCTCGAGGTGATCACGGACGAGTCGCAGCCTGCTTCATCACAACCTGTTGAATCACGGGATGAAGTACCGCGACCCGTGGAAGTGCAGCTGCCCGTAGAGGCTTCGCTGGGTGCAAGGTCTGAAGATCGTGCCTATCGGCTGCAGTTCACTTTGGCGGGGCTGGAAGCAGTTGCGGTCAAGAAGATCGCGGACTTGCTGCCAGGGGGCTGGCACGTTGAAAGCAATCTGGCCGGGCCACGTGGGGCGCAATACGATGCCGTGATTTTTGAAGGGGATAAGCCGCGCTACGTGCTGGAACTGAAGATGATCACCGTGGTCAACAACTTCACCAGGCGAGGTCGTGATGCCATCGATCGTGCGTCCGATGGCGCGCAGGAACTCGCCGCAGTACCCTTGGTCATCATCGTCCTGCCCGAGACATTCTCGTTCCCGGAGCGTTCGGTGGCCAAGGACAGGCTACTCGACTTGGCCCGAGCCCGCGGCGTCCGCATGATGGTTGAGACGCTCACCGATTTCATCGCAATGTCGCCTATCGAGCTGCAGCGTGGCCTCGGTCTCGGCGCCTAGCCGCTTCAGCACCTGTTGGCTACACCAATCCAGAGTGCGTGCTAAGGACGTAGCCCGAGGCGCGGACCGCAGCTGGAGCCTTCGACAATTGAGTGGAAGCAGCAGCAGTAGTACCTAGGACGATGCCGCCACCAGGCCGCCTGGTGGTGGCGCCCGATGACAAAACTGCTTTCGGGCCGCATGCGTAGCGGCCGCAGGGAGGAGCCCTGGCATCTTTGAAGCAGCCTCAGGGAGTAGCCTCCCCAAGCCGTGGCAGGGGCTGTCGAGCAGGAAGCGGTGTGGGCCTTGACCGACTCGAGACCAGATATCGTGCTTCCGCAGTTCGGGGTTGACGAGACGCGCGAGCGGGCTCTTCTGTCCCACTACGAGCACCACTTCGGTGTTGCACGCTCCGTTCTGTTCTGCATCCGTGAGCCGGATCATCACTTGGACATCTATCCCTTCGCTCCTACTCCGGCGCGTCCCTACATCACGCTCGTCACGGTGGGCATGAGCTTCCACGCTATGGCGGCTCCTGAAATGGGGTCGGAGCGCATGGACCGCGTCGAGCTGCTGATGTACTTGGATGCGGACTGGGACTTCGATTCGCCGTTAGGTAACGTGCCCGTCGACATGTTGCGAGCGACGGCTCGCTATCCGAAAGAGCACGACACGTGGTTCTCGTACGGCGACAGCATTGCGCCGGGTGACCGCCCAGCCGTGCCCGGCAGTGTGCTTACGGCGACGCTTCTTTCGGCGCCTCCCGAGCCTGCCAGCTTTCAGCACCTCGACTTCGGTGATGGCTCGGCTTGCCACTTCCTGTGGAAGATCCCCATCACGGACGCTGAGCTCTACACGAAGCTCGAGAAGGGGGCAGCGGTACTTGAGCAGCAACTGACCTTGTCCGGTTACAGGACGCTAGACGTGGACCGAAACTGCTCGAGCAGCGTTGAAAATCGCATGCAGCGACGGGCGAGGGAGAAGGCGCGAAAGACTCGCGGGCGCCTCCCAAGGGCGCGGACGGTGCAACAATTGCGCTGCGAAATGCGCGAGCATGAGGGTGAGCACGGGACCGAGGACCCTTGATCAGGGACGACCCTGCGTTGGTGTCATCCCTTGCTGGCGGTCTCTCCGGTGCTGTCATGGGTGCGCTGGTCGCAACTTTTTTGACCTGGTCAACTGCATCAACGCGAGCAGAGCGGGAGGAACGCGGACGCAAACGCGTCGACGCGCGCCGTGACTTACTCAGAGAAGTCAACTCGCTCGACCTTGCGGTTCGCCTATACCGCCAACAGCGTTACCGACGCGAGCCCGCGGACGATAACGCTGTGGAGGCCGCTGCTGTCCGACTGGCCGGCGAAGTTCGTCATATTGCAGCGGTGCTCCCGGCGCTGGAGCGGTGGAGACTGTTGCGCCGTGTTAGACGGCTCGTGGGCCCGGGATATTGGCGTGAAGCGGAGCTTCGCCCGCAGGGCCAGTACGGGCGGGCTCAGAGTGATGCTGTTGCCCTGGCAGCCGTGGTGGACACACGTCCGGCCCTCAGGAAGTCCCTGGTGAGTCCCGCGCTGCTGCAGGCGCCACCGACGGATGAGCGCTGGGACAGGCTCGTCGAAGCGTTGGCGGGAGTTCGCAAGCGGATCTAAGGATCTCGCTCAATGCGGAGCGTGGCGGCCCTCGACGCGGCTTGCCCGTTCATGTTGGCACCTCTGCGGCGCGGGTGGCCCCGCGGCTCGGCCGACCACGCTCCCTGTGGCCCCGGGAGGGGGATGAGTTCGTGTGCAGGCCGTAGGGCGGTCAGCACTTACCCGCCGGGGCCTGACGGACGAGCGGCGGGGCGCTTAGGACAGCAGCCCGCCCACCCGGCGACTCGCACTCCGGTTCGGCCTGGCGTGGTGCCTGCAAGACCGCCTGACGGAGAAACGGCCCTGCCTTTGCTCACAAAATGCTCACAACTTTGGCGACACGCCGTTGCACTCGCCGTCACGACGTGGCACCCTGCACCGGTCCTGACCTGCGAGAACGCCACCTGCCGACACGGAAAGGAAAGGGGCCTTTCCGGCTCATAATCCCTCGGTCGGGTTCGAGCCCCACCTGCCCCACCTACGCTCAGATGCAGCCGGGAGCGAAGGTCAAGTTCCGCACAACGCTGCAACAGCCGGGAACTGCCCACTGATCTCGATGCATTCTGCCG
>CAXTFU010000099.1:0-13886 GCA_964243385.1 uncultured bacterium
AGCAGCTTGGGGAACGAGGCCACCGGCTCGGTGAGGCTGACGACGAGCGTGCTGACGTCGAGCACCGCGATCGCCACGAGCGGCGTCGCCACCGTCGACACCGAGCTGCCGAGCCGGCTCGTCGTCGCCCCCGCCCACAGCCGGACGACGTCCGGGTCGCGCAGGACGTCGCGGGTGCGGACCGCCGCAGGTCCGGCGGGGGCCTGCGGCGCGGTCACGGGCTGGCCGGGAAGCCGCGGGCCAGGAAGAAGACTGGCTCGCGGCCCTGCTCCGGGCGCCCGCGGTAGCGGTCGAGCAGGTCCTGCAGGTCGGACGACAGCTGGGCGAGCTCGTCCGGCGCCAGTCGCAGCCACGAGTCGGCGCTGAAGGCGGCGTCGACCCACGGCGGCTCGCTGCTGCGCGGGTCGGCGGCCCACTGCTGCACCAGGTCGAGCTGGCGGGCCAGGTTCAGCGAGTCGGCCGCCCGCGCCGCCGCCGCGCTCGCCGGGTCGCCGGTGAAGTCGCTCGTCGACCACGACAGGCGCGGCTGCTGCAGCACCCACCACCGCTCACGGCGGTCGCGGGCGAGCTCGGGCGCCTCGGCCAGCAGGCCGCACGCGGCGAGCACCTTGGCGTGGTGGCTGACGTTCGCGACCGACTGCTCGGTGCGCTCGGCCAGCATGCTCGCCGTCTGCGGGCCGGACACGCGCAGCACGTCGATGATCCGTCGGCGGAGCGGGTGGGCCACGGCCCTGAGCACGGCGGCGTCGACGTCCATGCCGGCAGCCTAGATGCGCAAGAGGTGTTGCGCAAGAGATCTTGCGTACTGCGGACCGGCGTACGGTCAGCGCATGTGCCGGAGCATCCAGACCCTGCGCCCCCCGTACGTCGAGGCCGTCACGCCGGACGACGTCCGCGCCGCGGCGCTGCAGTACGTCCGCAAGATCTCCGGGATGCGCGCGCCCGCCGCGCACAACCGCGAGGCCTTCGACACGGCGGTCGACGCCGTGACCGCCGCGACGGAGGCGCTCCTGCGCGACCTCGTCGTCCGCGGCTCGCGCGCCCCCAGCGCCGGAGCCCGCGGCGCCTGACGGACGCCGCCGGCACGGGCGTCCGCACCGGATGCCGTCGCGCGGCGCTCGGCGTCGCAGCTGGCTGGCGGCCGGCCGCCCACCTGGCCGCACACGTCGTGATCGTCGGCGGCCAGCGCTCGAGGCCAGCAGGCGGCCCGACAGCCGCGCGCCGATCACGACGTGTGCCCGACGGGCGCAGCCCCCGGCGGCAGTACCCGACCGAAGCGCACCGACCGGCGTCCCCCGACGTACGACGACCGGCGCGGGGCGTCCGGCGCGCGGCGTCCGGCGTCCGGCGCGTGGCGTCCGGCGTCCGGCGTCCGGCGCGCGGTGTTCGGTGCACACACCGACCGGTGCGCACACGTCGTGATCGCCCGCACGGGGATCGCGAGGTCGGCAGGCGGCCCGACGACCGCGCAACGACCGCGACGTGTGTCCGACGGACGCAGTCCCCGGTGGCAGTCCCCCGACGACCAACACCGACAGTCCTCCTCCGACGTGCACCGACCGGTGCGCACACGTCGTGATTGCCCGCACGGGGATCGCGAGGTCGGCAGGCGGCCCGACGACCGCGCGACGACCGGCGACGTGTGCGCGACGGATGCAGTCCCCGGGGCAGTTCGTCGGAGGACGCCGACCGGCCTCCTCCGACGCGCACCGACTGGCGTCCCCCCCGATGACCACCGACCGGCGTCCCCCGGCCTGCACCGACCGGCGCGCACCGACCGGCGCCCACCGACCGGCGCCCACCGACCGGCGCCCACCGACCAGCGCCAACCGACCGGCGCGCGATGACCGACGACCACCGGCCGGCGCGCACACGTCCTGATCGTCCGGGGTCAGCCATGCGGGGTCAGCAGTCGGCGCGGCGACCGAACAGCGATCGCGACGTGTGCCGGCGGACGCAACAACCGGCAGCAGTCGGCCGCCGAGCACGCGCAGCGGGCCGCGGGCGCTGGACCGCCGTAGGCTCGACGCATGGCCGCTCCCGCCGGACCGACCGCCGGGCTGGTGCTCGCCGGGGGCCGCTCGACGCGCATGGGCAGCCCCAAGGCAGAGCTCGAGTGGCACGGGTCGACGCTGCTGCGCCGGGTGACCGGCCTGGTGGCGCGCGGCGTCGACGGGCCCGTCGTCGTGGTGCGCGCTGCCGGGCAGCCGCTGCCGTCCCTGCCGGCCGCGGTCGAGGTGCTCGACGACGACACCGACGGCAGCGGACCGCTGCAGGGCATCGCCACCGGCCTGTGCGCGCTGCAGGACCGGGCCGAGCACGCCTTCGTCTGCTCGACCGACCTCCCGCTGCTGCACCCGGCGTTCGTCCGGGCCGTCGCCCGCGCGGCGCGGGACGTCGACGTGGCGCTGCCCGTCGTCGCCGGGCACCGCCAGCCGCTGGCGGCCTGCTACCGCACGAGCCTCGGCGAGCGCGCCGTCGCCCTGCTCGCCGCCGGGCGCCCGCGGCCGGCCTTCCTGTTCGAGGACGCCGAGGTGCGGCAGCTCGACGAGCCGGCGCTGCTGGACGACGTCCGCCTCGCGAAGGCCGACCCGGGGCTCAGCTCGGTGACCGGCGCCAACACGCCGGAGCAGTACCGGGCGCTGCGCGAGCTGCCCGCGCCCGAGGTCGTCGTGCAGCGCTTCGGGGTGCTCGCCACCGCAGGCGGGCGCGGCGACCGCACCGTCCGCGCCGCGACCCTGGCCCGGGCCGCGCAGGCGGTCGGCCTCGTGCTCGACAAGCACGTGCTCGCGGCCGTGAACGGCGACCAGATGGTGCGCGACCCCGAGCTGCCCCTCGCGTCCGGCGACGTCGTCGCCTTCCTGTCGGCCGACGCCGGTGGCTGACGCGACGAGGCCCGACCCGACGACGGTCGGCCCCACGACGACCGACCAGCCGACGGCCCACCACACGACGACCGACCAGCCGACGACCGACCAGCCGCCGACCGACCAGCCGACGACCGACCAGCCGACGGCCCACCACACGACGACCGACCAGCCGACGGTCGGCCACACGACGACCGACCAGCCGACGGCCCAGCAGCCGACGGTCGGCCACACGACGGCCCACCAGACGACGACCGACCCGGCCACCCGGCCCGACGCCCGCCCGACCGCGCCCGGCGGCTACTTCGGACGGGCCCTCGTCGTCGACGTCAGCGACGGCTCGAGCCGGGTGCTGCCGCTGCCCGAGCGGGTGCTGCGCGAGCACCTCGGCGGGGTGGGGCTCGGCACCTGGCTGCTGACCGAGCTCGGGCCGCCCGGCGTCGACCCGCTCGCCCCGGAGGCGCCGCTCGCCTTCGTCTTCTCGCCGCTGGTCGGCACGCCGCTCACGACGAGCGCGAAGTTCGCCGTCGTCGCGAAGTCGCCGCTCACCGGGCTGATCACCGACGCGCTGGCCTCCAGCCACTTCGCGATCAGCGGCAAGCTCACCGGCCACGACGCGATCGTCCTGGTCGGACGGGCGTCCTCGCCGACCCTCGTGCGCGTCGAGGGCAGCCGGGTGCTGCTCGAGGACGCGACCGCGCAGTGGGGCCGGACGGCCGCCGAGGCCGAAGCGGAGGTGCGCGCGCGGCTCGGCGGCGGCTGGCAGGTCGCGTCGATCGGCACGGCCGGCGAGCGCGGCGTCCGGTACGCGACGCTCTCGCACGACGGGCGGCACGCCGGGCGCGGCGGGCTCGGCGCGGTGCTCGGCGCCAAGGGCGTCAAGGCGCTCGCCGTCCACGCCACCACGAAGGTCGCGCCGGCCGACCCGGCGGGGGTGCTCGCCGCCGCCAGGGACCTGCGCACCCGCTCGCTCGGCCGCGCGACCGCGAAGTACCGCGAGCTCGGGACGATGGCCAACGTCCTCGCCTTCAACGCCCTGTCGACGCTGCCGACGCGCAACTTCTCCGAGGCGGTCTTCGAGGGCGCGCCGCAGCTCGCGGTCGAGGAGCTCGCGCAGGCCCGCGAGGTGACGAAGAGCTCGTGCGCCTCGTGCGCGATCGGCTGCGAGCACCTCTACAAGGGCCCCAAGAACAAGGACGGGCACGGCCGCAAGGTCCGCATGGAGTACCAGAACGTCTCCTCGCTCGGCCCGATGTGCGGCGTCTCCGACCCGGACGCCGTCGTCGCCGCGAGCGCCCTGTGCGACGACCTCGGCATCGACACGATCTCCGCCGGCGGGACGGTCGCCTGGGCGATGGAGTGCGCCGAGCGGGGACTGCTCGACGCGCCGTGGCTGCGCTTCGGCGACGGCGACGCGCTGCTGCGCGCCCTCGGCGAGATCGGCTCCGGCGAGGGACTGGGGCCGCTGCTCGCGCTCGGCTCGCGGGCGGCCTCGGCCGTCGTGGGCCAGGGCAGCGCGGCGTTCGCCGCGCACGTGAAGGGCCTCGAGCTGCCCGGCTACGAGCCGCGCACGATGCAGTCGATGGCGCTCGGGATGGCCGTGAACGCCCGCGGCGCCGACCACAACCGCAGCGGGGCGTACGAGGCCGACCTGTCCGGCGACCTCGACCGGCTCGCCGGCGGCGAGGCGCACGTGCGGGGCGCGGTCGAGGCCGAGGACCGCTCGGCGGTCATGGACTCGATGGTCCTGTGCAAGTTCCTGCGCGGGGTGTTCGACGAGCCGTTCGACGAGTGGGCCGTCCTGCTCTCGCTCGTCACCGGCTGGGACGTCACGGCCGACGAGCTGCGTGCCACGGCGCAGCGCATCGTGCTGGCCAAGCGGGCCTACAACCTGCGCGAGGGCTGGCAGCCCGAGGACGACTGGCTGCCCGAGCGCTTCCTGTCCGAGGAGCTGACGATGGGCTCCGGCCGCACGGCGGCGCTCACCCCGGTGCGGCTGCGGGCGATGATCGAGGGCTACTACGCGGCGCGCGGGCTCGGACCGGACGGGCGTCCCGTCCCGACGTAGCGTTGCGGGGGTGACGACCTACCGCCTCACGCAGTACGCCGCCGGCGGCGGCTGCGCCTGCAAGATCCCGCCCGGCGAGCTCGAGGAGGTCGTGCGGGGCCTCACCGGCCACACCTCCCCCGACCTGCTCGTCGGCCTGGACGACGGTGACGACGCCGCCGTCGTCCGCATCGACGACCGCACGGCCGTCGTCGCGACGGCCGACTTCTTCACCCCCGTCGTCGACGACGCCTACGACTGGGGGCGCATCGCCGCGGCGAACGCCCTGTCGGACGTGTACGCGATGGGCGGCCGGCCGGTCGTCGCGGTGAACCTCGTCGGCTGGCCGCGCGAGGCGCTGCCCAAGGAGCTGCTCGCCGAGGTGCTCCGCGGCGGCAACGACGTCGCGCGGGAGGCCGCGTGCTTCGTCGCCGGCGGGCACAGCATCGACGACCCCGAGCCGAAGTACGGCATGGCCGTCACCGGCCTGGTCGACCCCGACCGGCTGCTGCGCAACGACGCCGCGCAGGCCGGCCTGCCGCTGACGCTCACCAAGCCGCTCGGCGTCGGGGTGCTCAACAACCGGCACAAGGCCACCGGCGAGCGCTTCGACGAGGCCGTCGCCGGCATGGTGGCGCTGAACCGCGACGCGTCCGTCGCCGCCGTCGGCGCGGGCGCCCGGGCGGCCACCGACGTCACCGGCTTCGGCCTGCTCGGCCACCTGCACAAGATGATGCGGGCCAGCGGGACGACCGCGGTCGTCGACGCAGCCGCCGTGCCGTACCTCGGCGGCGCGCGCGAGGCCCTGCGAGACGGCTACGTCAGCGGCGGGACGAAGCGCAACCTCGACTGGGTGCGGCCGCACCTGCAGGCCGACGTCGATGAGGACGAGCTGCTGCTGCTCGCCGACGCGCAGACCAGCGGAGGCCTGCTCGTCGTCGGTGAGGTGCCCGGGTACCCGGTCGTCGGCGAGGTCGTCACCCGGCGCGCTGGGACCCTCGAGGTCCGCTGAGCTCCGGGTGACAGGCTCGTCCAGCGGGGCACACCGCCTGCATGACGACGCCCGGAGCGCTGCCCGACAGCGGTGACGGTGTCCCGCCCCCGCGTCCGGACGCGCTGCCGCACCCGGCGCTGTGGACGGAGGGGCCGCCCGGCGTGCCGGCGCACGCCTTCGAGGGCAAGCAGGAGGACGACGCCGAGATCCCGCCGCAGACGCGCGGACGCGCGCTGGCGACCTGGGGCGCGGTGGCCGCGATGGTGCTGGGCGCCGTCCTGCTCGGACTCGCGCTCGTCCTGCAGTCGCTCGTCCTCGGCGCCGTCGGCCTCGTCGTCGGGCTGGCGGGTGCCGTGGTGGCCGTCCGCGCGAAGATCATGCTGGCGGTGACGGTCGGCGACTCGCCCGAGGGGCAGCACTGACCGGCGCGCGACCGGCAGCTCGGCGCGCCGCTGCAGGCTCAGTCCTCGATGACGTCGAGCCCCTGCTCGCGCAGGCGCGCGAGCGACTGCAGCATCGCCTCGAGCACCTCCGGGTCGTGGCCCGGCCAGTCGGGCACCTCCCGCACGACGCGCAGCGGGTGCCGGGACCGGTAGGACCGCGTGGGGTTGCCGGGGAAGCGCTTGTCCGTGACGTTCGGGTCGTCCTCGAACGGCCCGAGCGGCTGCACCTCGTAGATCCGGCCCCGGGCAACGCCTCCCGCCAGCGCCGACGCGAGCTCGGCGCCCCAGACGGCCGTCTCCAGGACGGTCGTGAAGTACACGTGGTTCGAGACGCGGCCGGCCTGGAAGTTCGAGCCGCGGCCGGGCACCAGCTCGTCACCCGGCGCCAGCACCGCCTTCGTCCCGTGGAAGAACGGGCCGACCACGTGCTGGTGGCGCTCGAGGGTCACGGGGACGTCGTCAGGCACGGGGCTCCCTCGGGGGTGCGGCGGACGTCCGCAGGCAGCCGGCTCGTCCGGTGGCGACGATCAGGCGACGGTGGCGGACGTGCAGGCGGCCAGCGCCGTCGGGGCGGCGCAGGGCCGGGGAAGATGTTGCACCCGCGGCTGAGCGCCTGACGGCGGGCCCGCGCTAGTCACGTCCCTCGGCGCGCTGCTGCGGCTGCTCGCCCTTCTCGCCGCCCTGCCGGCCGCCGTCGTCGCTCTGCGGGTCGGTGCGGAAGACCAGCTGCGCCTCCCCGAGCACGAGGCGGTTGCCGTCGTGCAGCTGCGCCTCGAGCACCGGGATGCCGTCGACGAGGACGCCGTTCACCGTGCCGAGGTCGCGCGCGACGACCTGCCCGTCCGGCCGCACCCGCAGCAGGGCGTGCCGCGGCGACACCGTCGGGTGGTCGATGCGCAGGTCGGCGTCGGGCGCCCGCCCGACGACGTGGTCGCCGGTCGGCAGGGGCACCTCGTCCGGCAGCTCGTCGTCGGCGTGCCGCAGCGAGCCGCCGAGCACCGGCGCGATGCGCGGGTGGCCCGGCAGCCGCCGTCCCTCCGCCTGCAGGGCGCGGGACGGCGCGAGCTCGGTGCGGCCGGCTCGACCTGGCACCGCCGGGACGGCCGGGGCGAGCCCGTCGTCCGCGGCCGCGTCGGTCGCCGCCGGGGACGAGCGGCGGCGCAGGGTGAGCACGACGAGCACCGCGAGGACGAGCCGCCCGAGCGCCGGACTGCCCTCCTGCCCTGGCGCGCGGCTCAGGACCGTGCGCCGGCGCCCGCGGGGTCTCCCGTGGTGTGCCGGGCCTTGGGGGCCTTCGTGATGAAGGGCAGGGCGGCCGACACCAGCGCGATGATCGCGATGGTCGTGTAGCCGCGGGTGTAGTCCTTGTCGTCGCCGATGAGGGCCGCGGCGATGAGCGGGCCGACGACGCCGCCGAGGCTCCAGCCGATGATCATCAGGCCGTAGATCGCGCCGGCGTTCTTCACCCCGAAGAAGTCGCCGGCGGTCGCGGGCATCGTCCCGAAGCCGCCGCCGTAGCAGAGGTAGATGACTGCGGCGAGGAGGAAGAACAGCGCCGCGTTGGAGGCGTGCGGCAGGGCCAGGAAGCACAGGCCCTGCAGCGCCAGCATGGCGACGAACGACGGCATGCGGCCGATCTTGTCGGACACCGCGGCCCAGAAGATGCGCCCGCCGCCGTTGAAGATCGCCAGGATGCCGACGGCGCTGGCCGCGGCCGTGGCGCTGTAGCCGGCGATGTCGGTGAGGCTGCCGGCGGCCTGCGAGATGAGCGCGATGCCGGCGGTGACGTTGAGGGTGAGGATCGCGGCCAGCAGGTACCACTGCGGCGTGCGCAGCGCCTCGCCCTGGGTGTACTGGGCGGTGCCCGCGCCGGCACCGGTGGGCGCCGTCCACCCCGGCACCGTGTAGCCGGCGGGCGGGTTGCGGAAGAACGCGGCGCCGATGACCGACATGATCAGGTAGGCGATGCCCAGGGGCAGGAAGGCCTTCGTCGGCACGTCGGGGTCGTTGTTGATGAGCGCCTTGGCCAGCGGGCTGGTGAGCACCGCGCCGAACCCGAAACCGCCGACGGCCAGGCCGGTGATGAGGCCGCGCTTGTCCGGGAACCACTTCTGCAGCATGGCGATCGGGACGATGTACGCCAGACCCAGGCCGAAGCCGCTGATGACGCCGTAGCCGATGACCAGCGTCCAGAAGTCGTCGGACGACCGCACCGTCGAGGCGAGCAGGATGCCGAGCCCGTACAGCACGCCGCCGACGAGCGCCACGGTGCGCGGGCCGCGCTTGTCCTGGATGCGCCCGCCGATGTAGGTCCCGATGAAGATCATGCCGATGGTGACCTCGAACGGCACCGCCGCCTCGGTCTTGCTCAGCTGGAAGGGCTCGGCGTCCTGCAGCGCGGTGCTGAACACGCTCCACGCGTAGACCGCACCGATCGAGAACTGCAGCAGCAGCGCGGCTGCGACCAGACCCCAGCGACCGCCCGTGGAGCCGCCCGCCTGCTGCTCACCCTGCACCTTCGTACTCATCCCGGTCTCCGTCTTCGTCGAGCGCTCGTCGTCGTGCACCTGGCGCGTCGTCCGGGTCGAGGGACGAGCGCCTACGGCAGGTGGGTGCGGCCACCGCGCGCGATGCGCTCGCGCTGCGGGACGACCGTGTAGCGGGGGTCGCGGGCCGACTCCTGTCCTGCTTCGAAGACTCCGAACCGCAGGCAGGCCGAACCGGCCATGAGCGCGGCGCCGGAGGCGACCGCGCCGAGGCGGCTGCGCCGGGCGACGGTGAGCGCGCCGAGCGTGCCGGCGGTGGTGAGCAGCTTGCTGGCTCGCACGAGCCGACCGGCGGTGCCGTCGTGCAGCGGCTCGGCCGTGATGCCCATGGCCTGCTCCATCTTGTGCTCGACCGCGAGCTCGAGGACGGCGCCGCCGACCGCGAGCCGCCGGGCCGGGCCGGCCTCGTCGACCGGTGCGCCGATCATGCCGAGCCCGCCGGACGCCGCGGACGCCGAGCCGACGAACACGAACGGCAGGTGCCGGTGCGCGGCGTGCCAGGTCGGGGTCGCCGTGTCGGACAGCAGCACGGCCGTGTAGGAGGCGACGGCCGGCGCGACGACCGCAGCGACGAGCCCGGCCGGACGACCGGACAGCCCGAGCAGCCGGCCGGCGAGCCCCGTGCGCAGCGCCCGTGGCAGCAGCCCGCGCAGCTCGCTCACGGCCGCGAGCCCGGCGAAGGGGCCGTACGCGGACAGGATCCAGGTGCCGACCGACATCGGCGAGGTCGGCTTGGCGACCCGCAGCATGTGGTGGAAGCGCGCCGGGCGGCCGAGGTCGTGCACGAGCGCCACCATGCTGGCGCTGAGCGCGACGACGGCGCCGACCCGGCCGGTGCGGCGCAGGGCCGGGCGGTCGGTGAGGTCGGCGCCGGCTGACAGCAGGCTCGAGCCGGCTGCGACACCGCCCATGAACAGGTAGGCGGGGATGTCCTTCTCCCACGGCGAGGCCTTGACGATCGGGCGCCCGTAGTAGGAGGTGAACTCGGCGTCCGGGACGACGGCGCTCTGATCGCCCTTCTTGCGGCGGCCGCCCGCCGGACGGCGCCCGCCCGCCTGGCCGGTCAGCGCCTGCTCGGCGCCGCGCGGCTCGACGGGACCGGACCGGCCGACGCTGTTCGGGGCGCTCGTGCCGGTCGCACGCTCGCGGGCACCGGCGACGACGTCACCCGCGCCCGGGGCGGTGCCCCGGTTCGCGACGTCGGCGTTGTCCGGGTTCACCGGCCCCCTCCGGCGCCGAAGACCACGGCCGCACCGGCGAGCATCGTGAGCGCGGCGAGCCCGGCCTTGCGCCACATCTGCGGCAGGTCGCGGGTGGTGACGACCGGGTCCGGCGGCAGGCCGTAGACCTCGGGCTCGTCGAGCAGCAGGAAGAAGGCGCCGAGGCCGCCGACGCCGTCGTGGGTGCTCTCGCCGTACAGCCGGGCGTCGTGCACGCCGGACGCGTGCAGCGCGTCGACCCGCTGCTGCGCCCGCTCGCGCAGCTCGTCCACGTCGCCGTACTGGATCGACTGCGTCGGGCAGGCCGTGGCGCACGCGGGCTGCAGGCCGTCGCCGATGCGGTCGTAGCAGAGCGTGCACTTCTGCGCGATGCCCTCGTTCTTCGTGACGCCCTTCTCGCCGATGCGGCGGTCGATGACGCCGAACGGGCAGGCCGGCACGCAGTACCCGCAGCCGTTGCAGATGTCGTCCTGCACGACGACGGTGCCGAACTCGGTGCGGAACAGCGAGCCGGTCGGGCAGACGTCGAGGCAGGCCGCATGCGTGCAGTGCTTGCACACGTCGGACTCCATGAGCCAGCGGAAGTCGGTGCGCGCGGCCCCCTCGCCCTGGCCGGGCAGCGTGAGCGAGGGCATGCCGAGGTCGACCTTGTTCGTCGTCCCGAGCGTGCTCCGGTCGCCGGACAGCGCGCTGTCGGCCGCCCGGTTCAGCACGTCCGTGGCGGACGGGCCGACCGGGGTGCCCTCGATGCCCGGCTCCTGCGCGCCGAGCGGCTTGGGCTGCTCGATGAACTTCACGTGCCGCCAGGTGCTCGCGCCGAGCGCGCCGCTGTTGTCGTACGACGAGCCCAGGAAGTTCATGCCGTCGTCCGGCACGGCGTTCCACTCCTTGCAGGCCACCTCGCAGGCCTTGCAGCCGATGCAGATCGAGGTGTCGGTGAAGAAGCCCTTGCGGGGCTGGTGCTCGCCGTCGACCCACCCGGCGTCGCCCGCCGGGTCGGCCAGCGGGCCGGAGAAGGAGTTGCTCACTGCTGCGCTCCTTCAGGTGCTGTCTGCTCCAGCGGCGGGACCGCCGTCATCCGGAGGTTGCCGGTCTCGGTGGTGGTGGTGGCACTGCTCCGGTACTCCTCCACGTAGCGCAGGAGCGCGGGACCGGTCGGGCGCCGTCCGGGCTGGATGTCGCAGGAGGCCACCTTGCTCTCCTGGATGTGCACGTTCGGGTCGAGCGACAGGCCGAACAGGTCGTTCGCCGAGTCACCGCTCACCACCGCGTCGTTGCCGACGCCCCAGTGGTAGGGCAGGCCGATCTGGTGGATCGTCGTGCCGCCGACCGTCAGCGGCACCACCCGGTCGGTCACGAGCACGCGCGCCTCGATGGCCGTGCGCGCCGTGACGATCGTGGCGTAGCCGAGGTGCTCGAGCCCCCGCATGCGCGCCAGCTCCGGCGACACCTCGCAGAACATCTCCGGCTGCAGCTCGGACAGGTACGGCAGCCAGCGGCTCATGCCGCCCGCGGTGTGGTGCTCGGTGAGCCGGTAGGTCGTGAAGACGAACGGGAACACGTCGCCGCCCGGCTCGTTCCTGGACGGGTTCATCAGGTTGTCCTTGCGCTTGAACACCTGGCGCGTCGGGTTGCCCTGCTGGGTGTACATCGGGTTGCGGACGGGCGACTCGGCCGGCTCGTAGTGCGCCGGCATCGGCCCGTCGAGCAGCCCGCTCGGCGCGTACAGCCAGCCCTTGCCGTCCGCCTGCATGATGAACGGGTCGTCGCCGGCGATGCCCTCGGGACCGCTCGCGCCGTCCTCCGGCCGGTAGCTCGGGGGCTTGGTGATCTGGAAGTCCGGCACGTCGTGCCCGGTCCAGGTCTGCGACCCCTCGTCCCACCAGACGTAGGCCTTGCGCTCGCTCCACGGCTTGCCGTCGGGGTCGGCGGACGCGCGGTTGTAGAGCGTGCGCCGGTTCATCGGCCAGGCCCAGCCCCACTCGGGCGCGACCCAGTTCTGCTCGCGCCCGGGCTTGCGCCGGTCGGCCTGGTTCACGCCGTCCTTGTAGACGCCGCAGTAGATCCAGCAGCCGCCCGAGGTCGACCCGTCCGCCTGCATCTCGGTGAACCCGGGCAGGAACTGGCCGGCCTTCTCCCCCGTGAGGTAGCGGCCGTTGATCTCCTGCAGCACCACCTGGCCGTCCGGGTCGTCGGTCTCGCCCGTCACCGGGTAGTCCCAGGTCAGGTCGAGCAGCGGACGGTCCTTGGCCTCGGTCGAGCCGGCGTAGCGCTCCCGCAGCATCCGCCCGAGGTGGTAGTAGAAGTGCAGCTCGCTGCGGGCGTCGCCCGGCGGCTCCACCGCCTTGTGCCGCCACTGCAGCATCCGGTGCGTCTGGGTGAAGGTGCCCTCCTTCTCCACGTGCGTCGCCGCGGGGAAGAAGAAGACCTCGGTGCCGATCTCCTCGGTCTTCAGCTCGCCGGACTCGATCTCCGGCCCGTCCTTCCAGAAGGTCGCCGACTCGATCATCTGCAGGTCGCGGACGACGAGCCACTTGAGCTTGGCCATGCCGAGACGCTGCAGCTTGCCGTGCGCCGAGCCGACCGCCGGGTTCTGCCCGAGCAGGAAGTAGCCGTCGACCTTGCCGTCGTTCATGTCGAACACGGTCTGGTAGGTGCCGTGGTCGCCGGTGAGCTTGGGCAGGTAGTCGAAGCAGAAGTCGTTCTCGGGCGTCGCGGCGTCGCCCCACCAGGCCTTGAGCAGGCTGGCGACGTAGGAGTCGGCCTTGGTCCAGAAGCCCTTCATGCCGGGCTTGGCGATGCTGGCCAGGTACTCCGCGTAGCTGTCGTGCTCGCCGGCCGCGGGCATCGGCAGGTAGCCCGGCAGGATGTTGAACAGCGTCGGGATGTCGGTCGAGCCCTGGATGCTCGCGTGCCCGCGCAGCGCCATGATGCCGCCGCCCGGACGGCCCATGTTCCCCAGCAGCAGCTGGATGATCGCCGAGCCGCGGATGTACTGCACGCCGGTGGAGTGGTGCGTCCAGCCGACCGAGTAGACCCAGGCGGTGGTCCGGTCGCGGCCGCTGTTGGCGGTCACGTCCTCGCACACCTGCAGGAACTGCTCCGGCGGGACGCCGCAGACCTGCTCGACGAGCTCGGGGGTGTAGCGGGCGTAGTGCCGCTTGAGCACCTGGAACACCGAGCGCGGGTGCTGCAGGGTCTCGTCGCGCTCGACCTTGCTCGTCTCGAGGTTCGCGCCGCGGCCACCGAGCGCGTGCCCGGCCCCGCGCTCCTTCTCCTGCGCCGCGCTCTCGTCGCCGCCGACGTCGTCGACGGACGCGCCGCCGCCCTGCGGGCCGGCGCTGCTGCTGTCCTGACCGCTCTGGTCGTCACCGGACT
The DNA here is from genome assembly GCA_964243385.1 of uncultured bacterium. Classification (GTDB taxonomy): domain Bacteria; phylum Actinomycetota; class Actinomycetes; order Mycobacteriales; family SCTD01; genus SCTD01. The sequence continues at coordinate 13,496 of CAXTFU010000099.1, forward strand.
GCGAGGCGCCAGCGTCGGGCTGTCCGCTCGCGTCGTCGTCCGGGTCGCCCTGACCCTCGTACGCCCAGGTCGACGGGTCGTAGGACCCGCTCTCGACGTCGTAGCCGGAGAACAGGCCGTCGAGCTCGTCGACGTCCTGGAAGTCCTCGCGCACCAGCGTCGCGGCGTTCGTGTAGCTGACGACGTAGTCCTTGAAGTACTTCTCGTTCGTCAGGATGTAGTTGATGATCCCGCCGAGGAAGGCGATGTCGCTGCCGGCGCGCAGCGGGACGTGCGCGTCAGCGACCGCCGACGTGCGCGTGAAGCGCGGGTCGATGTGGATGACCTTCGCGCCGCGCGCCTTGGCCTCCATCACCCACTGGAACCCGACCGGGTGGCACTCGGCCATGTT
>CAXTFU010000100.1:0-13883 GCA_964243385.1 uncultured bacterium
GGGCTGGCCGGCGCCGCGCTGGCGTCGCCGCCCGCGGGGGACGCGCCGCCGGCGCAGGCGCTGAGCAGGCAGAGCGCCGCGGTCGCGGTGAGCAGGACGCTCACGGTCGGCGCGATGGTCACAGCGGTAGGACGAGGTGCAGCTGACGCCGGTTCCCCGGCGCGAGGTCGTGCCCGCCCCCGACCTGCGGCAGCCGGGCGGCTGGACACCGGCTGCCGCAAGACCTGGGGGCGGCGTGGAGCGCGTCGTGCCTCGGAAGCGTCTGCCGAGGTCGGTGCCGTGGCGGGGTGCCGTGGCGGGGTGCCTACGCGGCGGCGAAGCCGCGCTTGAGGGCGTCGGCGACCTCGATGGCCCGGCGGGTCTGGAACGCGATCGCGGCCAGCTCGGTCTCACCGGGCGGGTTGGCGCCGTTGTTGCTGATGTGGCTGGAGCCGTAGGGGTTGCCGGCCTGGAACTGGATCGGGTCGGCGTAGCCGGGGGCCACGATGATCGAGCCCCAGTGGTAGAAGGTGTTGTTGATCGCGAGGATCGTCGACTCCTGGCCGCCGTGGGCGGTGCCCGTGCTGGTGAAGCTCGACGCGACCTTGTTCACGAGCTTGCCGGTGCCCCACAGCGGCCCGGTCTGGTCGAGGAACTGCTTGAGCTGGGCGGTCGGCAGGCCGTAGCGGGTCGGGCTGCCGAGCAGGATGACGTCGGCCCACTCCAGGTCGTCGTTGCTCGCCTCGGGCTCGTCCTGGGTGGCCAGGGCGTGCGCGGCCCAGCCCTCGTTGCTGTCGATGGCCTCCTGCGGGGCCAGCTCGTGCACCTTGAGCAGGCGCACCTCGGCGCCGGCCTTCTGGGCGGCCTCGGCGGCGGCCTGCGCCATCGCGTAGACGCTCCCCGTGGCGCTGTAGTAGACGATGGCGACCTTGACGTCGGTCATGGGCTCTCCTCGGGTCGTTGAGTGTGCAACTGTCTTGGTTGATGTGTCTACTAGGACTCGTGCGTCGGCGCAAGTCGGAGCGGCGGCACGTCTCCCGGTCGGGCCGATGCGCGCAGCCTCCGGCGAGCGGGCGGGCGCGCCATGGGGTCGCCAGGGCCGGGCCGGACGGTGCACCACCCGTCGACGAGCTCGTCGAGGTGCGCGGCGGCGGGGGCGTGCCCCGACCGGCATCGCGACCGGACGTCGCGGTCCGGACGTCGCGGTCTGGACGTCGCGGTCCGGACGTCACGGTCCGGACGTCACGGTCCGGACGTCACGGTCCGGACGTCGGACAGCGCCCGTCGCGGCGTCGCGACGGGCGCCGTCCGGCGCGATGGGTCAGCAGGCGCGGCGGGCCAGCGCACCCTCGCCGACGCTGCCCGTCCCGCCGAGCACGACCACCGTGGTCGGCTGCAGGCGCGCGAGCTCCTGGCGGGTCGCGGCGGGCATGCACGTCGGCTCGACGAGCAGCAGCGGGGCGCCGTCGCGGCCGGCGGCCGGCACCCCGGCCAGCGCGTCGGCGAAGCGCCGGCCGGTCGCCAGGTAGACCACGGGGGTCGTCGACGTCCAGGTCGCCTGCGCGAGGCGGGCGGCCGTCTCGTAGCGGTCCGCCCCGGCGACGCGGGTGACGGTCCCGCCGACCGCGAGCGGACGCAGCAGCGCCAGCACCTCGTCGGACACGGCCCGGGTGCCGCCGAGGACGGTGATGTCGCGCGGACGCAGCTGCCGCAGCGCCTCGGCCGTCTCGGCGGGCACGGTGCCCTGGGAGACGAGCAGCACGGGGCTGTCGGTCCGCGCGCCCGCGGCTCCTGCGGCCAACGCGTCGGCGAAGTCGTTGCCGGTCGCGACGAGCACGCGTGCCACCGGCGCCGGGAAGGCCGTCGTCGCGACGCTCGCGGCAGTGGCGAAGCGGTCGGCGCCGGCGATGCGCGCGACCGTGCCGGTCGTCGCGCTGCGCAGCTGCTCCACCGTCTGCTCGCTCACGGCGTCGGGACCACCGAGGACGAGGATGCGCGCCGGCCGCAGCCGGGCGAGCTCGGCCGCGACGACCGCCGGGACGCCGGTCCGCGGGACCAGCAGCACGGGGCCGCCGAGGACGTCGGCCGCCGGCCCGGCGGCGAGCGCGTCGGCGGAGGCCTCGCCGGACGCCACGAGCACCACCGGGATGGGCCCCGTCGGGAACGAGTCACGGGCGACCGCCGCCGCGGTGCTGTAGCGGTCCGCACCGCCCAGCCGCTTGGTGCCCGCCGCGTCCGGCACCGGCGGCGCCGCCGGTCCTCCGGGCGTCGTCGGCGCTGAGGGGACGGTGGGCGTCGTGGGGACGGTGGGCGTGGTCGGCGGGGTCGGCGTGCCCGAGCCCGTGGCCGGGACGGGACCCGGCACCGCGCGGTCCGTCGTGTCCGGGGTGACGGACGGGTTCCTCTCGAAGTAGCCGATGAGCACCGAGAGGTCGTCCAGCCCCGTGTCGCGCCGGTCCGTGCCCTGCGCGAGCGTCCTGAAGTTGTCGCCGCCGCTGGCCAGGAAGCTGTTCGTCACGACGCGGTAGGTCGCCGTCGGGTCCAGCGGCGCACCGTCCAGCGTGATGCTGTGGATGCGCGACCCGACCGGCGCCGCGTCGTCGAACCCGTACCGGAACCCGCTCGAGACGCCGAGCGCCAGGAACGGACGGGTCGACCCCGCCGGCTGGTACTGCTCCTCGAGCACCTGGTCGACCTGCGCGCCGGTCAGCGTCAAGGTGAACAGGGTGTTCGCGAAAGGCTGCACCACAGCCGCTTCCGCGTAGGTGACCTCCCCGGGCTGCTCGCCCGCGGAGATGTCGGACACGAGCAGGTCGTCGCGCAGCCCGCCCGGGTTCATGAACGCGATCTGCGCGCCGGGGACGGCGGACCGCTGCACCTCGGCGATGAAGTTGCCCAGCAGCGATTCCGCGCCGCGGTCCTCGGCGCCCGTGGCGGTCCTCGCGCGCGGGAGGTCGGCCGTGATGCGGCCGACCACGACACGGCCGACGACGTCGGCCTGCGCGCTCGCCGCGCGCACGACCGCCTCGACCTCCGGGTCGGCCGGGAACGACGTCGCCGTCAGCGGCACGATCTGCCCGTCGACGGCGGTGACGCGGCGCGCGGCCCGGTCCCAGGTGAGCCGGAGCCGGGACATCGCCTCGCCGTACTGCCGGGCCTCCAGCACCGGACGGACCTGCCCGGTCGGTCCGGGGAGCTCGCAGTCGACCTCGAGGTGCGTGTGCCCGGCGAGGATCGCGTCGACGTTCGCGCTCGTGCGCGTCACGATGCGGCCGAACGCGTTGTCCGCCGCCGCCACCTGCGCGCAGGTCTCGGGCGTCGTGGCCCGGACGTCGGCGCCCTCGTGCGCGAGCAGCACGACCACGTCGGCCTCGCCGTTGCCGGGATCGCCGTCGGACAGCGCGTCGGCCTCGCGGTTCGCGGCGGCGACGGGGTCGGTGAACCGGATGCCGGGGATGCCGGCCGGTGACACGAGGGTGGCCGTCTGCTCAGTGACGACGCCGACGAAGCCGAGGGTGACGCCGCTGGCCGTGGTGACCACGCGCGATCCGGGCAGGTCCGGTACCTCGCCCTCGACGTTGGCGCCGAGGAACGGGAAGTCTGCGCGCGCCGTCACCCGTCCGGCCAGATCGGCGTAGCCACGGTCGAACTCGTGGTTGCCGACGGCCGACACCGCGAGCCCCATGGCGTCGAGGGCGTCGAGCGTCGGGGCGTCCTGCTGCGACGACGAGATGAACGGCGACGCGCCGATGTTGTCGCCGGCCGAGACGAGCACCGTGTTCGGGTTGGCGGCGCGGGCCGCCTCCACCGCACCGCCGAGGACCCCCGCGACGCTCGGGTCGGTGCCGGCCCGAGGGTCGAGGTGCCCGTGGAAGTCGTTGATGCCGAGGATCTGCAGCTCGACCGTGCCCGGTGCCTCCTGGGCGGCGGCCGGTGGCAGCGCGACCGCGCCGAGGGTCAACGCGGCACAGGCGGCGACGGCGCCGGCGAGCGGTCGGGAGGACGTGGCGTGCGGCAAGGCGGACCCCTTCGTGCGTGCAGGCGGTCGTGCGGTGCAGGCGGTCGTGCGGTGCAGGCGGTCGTGCGGTGCCGCACCGGGGTCGGGCACCGCGCGGGCTCACGGTGCCATCTCGGCTGCGGGCAGTCCAGGGGCCGCCGGGCCCGCGACCGGCACGTCCCTGCCCGGACGTGCGCCGTTCACGGCGGTGTCCGGGACGCCTCAGTACGGCGGCAGGGCCGGGTCGTCCTCGGTCCGGGCACCGATGCGCACGGCCGCCGAGTCACGGCCGCGCTGCAGCGAGACGGTGCCGAGCGCCGCACCCAGCCCGCTCGGCGGCATGTTGCCGTAGATCGTCTCGATGCGGTCCACCGGCACGCGGTAGGTCTCGTGCCAGATGCCGACGTCGCCGGACGCGCCGACGGTCCGGTTGAAGCGCCGCCACGGTTCCAGGTGCGGGTCGTCGCGGTCACGGGCGAAGCGCTCGAGGTGCTCGAAGGAGCGCCAGTACTGCACGAGCAGGGGCGCTGGCAGCACGGCCTGCCGGTGGCCCAGCAGTCCCTTCTCGGGGTGCGCCTCGAGGTGGCGCAGCATCCTCGGCATGGCCGTGAACACCGGCCACCACTGCGCGACCTTCCACGGCCGGTTGACGCGCATGCCGATCATGAAGACGACCAGCTCGTCGGCGATGCCGGTCAGGTCGGCGGTGTGCCGACCGACGCGGACGTCAGCGCTCACCGGCCCACCCGGCGTCCTGCCGGCACGCGTCCTGCCAGCACGGTGCGAGCGCTCACGACGTCCTCCTGGGCGGTGGCCGGGCGGTCCGGTGCTGATGGGGCTCGGACGGTAGCCCTCATGCGGGCGAGCGCAAGGCCCGCGTGCCGTGCGCGCCGAGCTCCGGAGCACCGGAGCACCGGCGCGCAGGTGGCGTGCAGCGACGCGCCGAGCAGGACGCCGACCCCATCGAGCAGCCCGACCTCGGCCATGATGTCGCCGAACCGGGGAGCGACGGCCGGGAGCGCGCCGGTGCCGTCACCGGGAGCGGGCCGAGGAGCAGCGCCAGCACCGGGTCGGCCTCAGCCTGAGGACGCGCCGGACGATGAGGACGACCACGAGCCGGGAGGAGAGGAGAGGACGAGCGTGGTGCTCCTCGGCCGGAGTGCGTCGACGACGTCCCGCACGGTCGTCACGTCGGCGCCCCACCCCCGACACCCGTGCGCCGTCCGTGCCCCCGCGACGACCCCTGGACCCTCGCGTGACGGACGATCCGCGACCCGGTGCGCAGCGTCACTGCGGCTTCGGGCCGCCGCGATGACCGCCGCTCCGGCGGGCACCTGATGGGCACGGGCGGACCGACGGCGCTGCACCTGGTCGTGCTCGTGGTCGCCCTGCTCGTCGGGCCGCTGCTGACGTGGGTCGGGGCGACGAACCTGCGGCGGGAGCTCGCCGACCAGCGCCGGGCCGTGCGGCTGCCCGGCGAGATCGTCGGCGCCGAGTGGCGGCTGGTCGGCGGCGTCGGCACCGAGAGCGCCGAGCCGCTCTTGTTCCCAGTGCTGCGCTACGCCGACCCGGCGGGCGAGGTGCGCACCTTCCTGTCCGACGTCGGGACGGGCACCGTGCGGCCGAGCGGCCCCGTGCAGGTCCTGCACGACCCGCGCGGCCTGCGGCCGCCCCAGCTCGCCGGGCTGCGCAGCCGGGCGTTCCTGCCGGCCGGAGTGCTCGCGCTCGGCGCCGTCCTGACCCTCGTCGGCCTCGCCCTGCTGCTGGCGCTGCGCTGAGCCGCGACGGCCCAGGGCACCGGCGCCAGGCCTCTTCTAGCCCCTCAGCAGCGCCGCCAGCCGCTCCGGCTCGTACAGCACGTCGGGGTCGACGGGCTCGCCGTCGAGTGTCGCCTGCGGCGTGCCGTCCGGGTCCTCGTCCTGGAGCAGCTCGTCGGTCTCGCGCACCCACTGCTCGTATCGGCCCTCGCGGACGCCCTCGACGTACGCGCTGCTCGTCAGGCCCGCCCGCTCGCCCATGGCCACCAGGTCGTCGGCGGTGAAGCCCCCGCTGTGCTCGCGCGGCTGCGACGCGAACAGCTCACGGCGCAGCTCGTCGAAGCGCCCGTGCTCGGCGGCGAGCGCGAGCGCGTTGTCGGCCCGCACCGACTCCTCGCCGAGGAACGAGCGCATCCGGTGCTCGACGGCCAGCGCGCCGGCAGCCACCTCCCCGCGCAGCAGGTCGCCGGAGCGCTGCTCGAAGCGCCGGCAGTACGGGCACTGGGGGTCCTCGTAGACCACCAGGTGGCGGGGCGCCGCGTCGTTGCCGACGAGGACGCCGCGGTCGGGGGTGTGCCCGCTGGGGGCCAGTGCGCTCATGCCCCCGCACTACCCCGCTGAGGACGACGCTGCCGCTCGAGCCGCGTCGGACGGCCGGCTGGCTGGGCGGCTCCACCGGCTCTGACCTGCACGTGCTGGGTGCGCTCGGCAGGATTCGAACCTGCAACCTCTTGATCCGTAGTCAAGTGCTCTATCCGTTGAGCTACGAGCGCGCGTACCGACGAGCGGCACGGTGGGAGAGCATACCGGCTCCGCCGGTGGGACCGGACCGGGCGGGCGAGCGGACAGTTGCGAGCGCGGCCGCGGTGCTCGTCCCCACGCAGCACGGGGCGTCGGCAGGGCAGGATCGGCGTGCGCCGTCTCCTCGGGAGGGCGCACCGCCGACAGGAAGGGAGGTCGCCCCGTGCGCTCGCCCGGCACCCGCTCACCCGGCACCCGACCGCCCGGCTCCCGCTTGCCCGGCACCCGCTCACCCGGCACCCGCTCACCCGGCACCCGACCGCCCGGCACCCGCGCACCCCTGGTCCTGCTCGCCGGGCTGGTCCTGGCGCTCGTGCCGGCTCCGGGCGCGTCCGCCGCACCGGTGCCCGTGCCCAGCGCCGTCGCCGCACCCGTCCTCACCGCCCGGCTGTCCGCACCGGCGGTGCGGGCGGGGACGTCTGCCGCGGTGACGGGGGCCGCGGCTCCCGGCGCGCCCGTCGTGCTGGAGCGGCTGTCGCGCGGCACCTGGCGCGCCCTCGCGAGCGGCCGGTCGGCGGCCACCGGCGCGTTCCGCTTCGCCGTGACCCCGTCCGCGCCCGGCTGGTGGCGCTACCGGGTCACCACGCCCGGAGCCACCGCCGCCCTCCCGCCGCTGGACGCCTACCGCCTGCACACCTGGGTGGTGGCACGGCGGGGCGCACCGGTCCGCGACCTCGGCGCCTTCGCCACGACCGTGGCCGCCGCGTACGCCGACCCGCGCGGCTGGTCGGCGGCCCACCACCGCTTCTCGCGGGTCGCGTCCGGCGGCGAGCTCACCGTCGTGCTGGCCGAGGCCCGGCTCGTCCCGAGCTTCTCGTCGTCGTGCAGCGCCCGGTACAGCTGCCGCGTCGGGCGGTACGTCGTCATCAACGAGGACCGCTTCCGCCGTGGCAGCACGCCGTTCACGGGCGGCCTGGCGCAGTACCGGTCGATGGTCGTCAACCACGAGACCGGCCACTGGCTCGGACTGGGCCACGCGCGCTGCCCCCGCTCAGGGGCGCTGGCGCCGGTGATGGTCCAGCAGTCCAAGGGGACGGGCGGCTGCCGCCCGAACGCGTGGCCGCTGGCCGACGAGCTCGCGGCCGTCGCCTGACGTGGCTCGTGCGGACGAGGCTGGTGCGGTGGTGCGGGGCGGAGGCGGGGAGATTTGAACTCCCGATGGGCTTGAGACCCAAACCGCATTAGCAGTGCGGCGCCATAGACCGGACTAGGCGACGCCTCCCCGGAGGCCTCGCGGCTTCCGGCAGGGATCGTACCGGGGGTCGCGGCCGACCGGCAAAGGCCGACCGGCCCAGGCCCCGTGAGCGGTGCGGCATGACGCTGCTCACAGGGCGAGCCGACTCCCCGGCGGAGCGGCCACACTGGTGAGCCCGTTCTCCACACCACCACCCCCACCGCAGGAGCCCTTCCGTGTCCGACATCAGCTTCGACGGTCGCGTCGCCGTCGTCACCGGCGCCGGTGGCGGCCTCGGCCGCACCTACGCCCTCGAGCTCGCCTCGCGCGGCGCCGCGGTCGTGGTCAACGACCTGGGTGGCAGCGTCGAGGGCAAGGGCGGCGACCACACCGCCGCGCAGCAGGTCGTCGACGAGATCACCGCGAAGGGCGGCGAGGCCGTCCCGAACTTCGACTCGGTGATGACCCCCGAGGGCGGCGCGAGCGTCGTGCGGACCGCGATCGACAGCTTCGGCAAGGTCGACGTGGTCATCAACAACGCCGGCTTCCTGCGGGACAAGAGCTTCCTGAAGCTCACCTGGGAGGACCTCGACGCGATCATCGACGTCCACCTCAAGGCGGCCTTCTACGTCAGCCAGCCGGCGTTCGCGAGCATGAAGGAGCACGGCTACGGCCGCTTCGTGTTCACCGCGTCCAACGCGACGTTCGGCAACTTCGGCCAGACCAACTACTCGGCCGCGAAGATGGGCTTGGTCGGCCTGTCGAACACGATCGCCGTCGAGGGCGCCCGCGCCGGCATCCTGTCGAACGTCATCATGCCGGTCGCGAAGACCCGCATGACCGAGGAGCTGCTCGGCGACTTCGCGAACTACCTGGCCCCCGAGCTCGTCACGCCGATGGTGACCTACCTGTCGAGCGAGGCCTGCACGACGACGCACGGCGCGTACTCCGCCGCCGGCGGCCGCTACGCGAGCGTCTTCTGGGGCCTGGCGCAGGGCTGGTACGCCGGACAGGGCACCACCCCGACGGCCGAGGACATCGCCGCGCACCTGCCCGAGGTCGTCGAGCGGGAGGGCTACCTCGTCCCGCAGTCGACGACCGACGAGATCGTCGCCCTGTCCGAGCGCTTCCAGGCGTAGGACGGCGGCAGGCGACGAGGGCGGTGCCTGCGGGCGCCGCCCTCGTGCGTCCCGGCGCCGGGGTGGGCTACGGTGTCCGGCGTGCAGACGTCGCGCTTTCTCTACGGCTCCCGGACTCCGGTCGCCGTCGCGCTGCTGCGCTGAGACGACAGACCCGGGTCCTCGACCCGGGACTCGCCCAGGTCAGGACCCCTGACCGAGAGGCACCGTCCCATGACCACGATCGAGCACACTCCCGCCGCGCACGAGCCTGACCCCGTCGCCGCCGGGCGACAGCGCATCGACGCGCTGGACGCCGAGCTCGTCCGGCTCATCGCCGAGCGGGCGGCGCTCAGCGCGCAGGTGCAGTCCGCACGCCGGGCCTCCGGCGGTCCGCGCATCGTCCAGTCGCGCGAGAACGAGGTCGTCGGGCGCTGGCGCGACGCGCTCGGACGCCCGGGCGGCACGATCGCGCTCGCCCTGCTCGAGCTCGGGCGGGGTCCGCGCTGAGCTCAGCGCTCGAGCAGCACTCCGGGGTTGAGCGTCCCCTGCGGGTCGAGCGCGGTCTTGATGGCGCGCATCGCGGCGATCTCGGTCGCCGAGCGGGACAGCGACAGCCAGGCGGCCTTGGCGCGCCCGACGCCGTGCTCGGAGCTGATCGACCCCTCCAGCTCGGCCACCAGGTGCAGCACCGCGCCGGTGACCTGCTCGGCGAGATCGCCTGCGTCGAGGACGTTCACGTGCAGGTTGCCCTCGTTGACGTGGCCGAAGACGATCGGGCGCGCCTGCGGGGCGACGGCCGCGATGGTGGTCGCGAGGCGTCCGGCGAGCTCCGGCAGGCGTCCGGTCGGCACCGACACGTCGAGCTTCACCGGCACGCCCTCGGCGTTGATCGCCTCGGTGTGCTGCTCACGGTAGGCCCACAGCGCCCGCTGTCCTGCGGCGTCGATGGCGACGGTGGCGTCCAGCAGCCCGGCCGTCTCGTCACCGAGCAGCCCCTCGATCGCCTCCACGAGCGCGTCGGTCGGGTCGGTGGTGTCGGCGCACTCGAGCAGCAGGTACGCCGGGTGCTCCTCGGGGAAGGGCGCCGGCAGGTGGCCGTGCTCGCGCACGAGCGCCAGGCCGTCGGCGAACAGCAGCTCGGCCGCGGACAGGTGCGGCAGCGCCGCGCGCAGGGCGGGCAGCACGCCGATCGCGCGGTCGGCGTCGGGGAGCGCCAGCAGCGCGACGCACCGCGACGTCAGGCGCGGGACGAGGCGCAGGCGCGCCGAGGTGACGATGCCCAGCGTGCCCTCGCTGCCGGCGAGCAGCGACACGAGGTCGTAGCCGGTGCCGTCCTTGAGCAGCCCGGCCATGCGGCTCACGACCGACCCGTCGGCGAGCACCGCCTCGGCGCCCAGCAGCTGGGCGCGCATGGAGCCGTAGCGCAGGACGCGGATGCCGCCGGCGTTCGTCGCGACGAGCCCGCCGACGGTCGCCGTGTCGCGGGCGGCGAGGTCGACGCCGAAGTCGAGACCCGCTGCGCGGGCGTGCTCCTGGAGCGCGGCGAGGGTCACGCCGGCGCCCGCGGTGACCTGACCGCCCGCGCGGTCGACCGGGCCGAGGCCGGTCAGCCGGGTCAGGCTGACGAGCACCTCGCCGCCGGACGGCACCGCCCCGCCGACCAGGCCGGTGTTGCCGCCCTGCACGACCAGCGGGACCCCCGCGGCAGCGCACGCCCGGACGACGGCGGCGACCTGCGCCGTGTCGGCGGGACGCACCACGCAGCCGGCGCGGGCGCCGAAGCGGCCCGTCCAGTCGCGCTCGTACGACGCGGTGAGGTCGGCGTCGACCAGCACGTGCTCGCGACCGACGGCGTCCCGCAGGGCGTCGAGCGGGAGCGCCACGTCGACCGCCGTCACGGCAGGACGCGCAGCCGGACGGTCTCCGGCATCGCGCGCAGGTCGTCGAGCAGCGCGTCGAGGTCGGTCGGGCCCACGTCGGTGACGACGTAGCCGAGCGAGCCGCGGGTGGCGAGCAGCTGGCCCTCGATGTTCACCCCGTGCTGCGCCAGGATCGAGGTGACGGTCGCGAGCACGCCCGGGGTGTTGACGTGCAGGTGCAGCAGGCGGCGTCCGCCCGCTCGCGGCAGCGCGACCGGCGGCAGGTTCACCGACAGCGAGGTGTTGCCGTCGGCGGCGTAGTCGCGCAGCTTGCCCGACACGAAGTGGCCGATGTCCTGCTGCGCCTCCTCGGTGGAGCCGCCGACGTGCGGCGTGAGGATGACGTTGCGCAGGCCGCGCAGCTCGGAGACGAACTCCTCGCCGGCCCGCTTCGGCTCGACCGGGAAGACGTCGACGGCCGCACCGGCGATGTGCCCGCTCTCGACGTGCCGCCGCAGGGCGCCGTGGTCGACGACGAAGCCGCGGGACAGGTTCAGGAAGATGCTGCCGGCGCGCATGCGCGCGAACTGCTCCTCGCCGAACAGGCTGCTGTTGCTGACCCGCCCGTCGACGTGCAGCGTCACGACGTCGGACTCGGCGAGCAGCTCGTCGAGGGTGCCGCAGCGACGGGCGTTCCCGAGCGCGAGCTTGTCGGCGGAGTCGTAGAACAGCACCGACATGCCGAGCGCCTCGGCCAGCACCGAGAGCTGGCTGCCGATGTTGCCGTAGCCGACGATGCCCAGGCGCCGGCCGCGCACCTCGTGGCTGCCGACGGCCGACTTGTCCCACCTGCCGGCGTGCATCCCGGCGTTCTTCTCGGTGAGCCGGCGCGTGAGGGCGATGATCTCCGACAGCGCGAGCTCGACGACCGAGCGCGTGTTCGAGAACGGCGCGTTGAAGACGGCGACCCCCCGCTCGGCGGCGGTGGCGAGGTCGATCTGGTTGGTGCCGATGCAGAAGGCCCCGATCGCGACGAGGTCGGGCGCGCGCTCGAGCACGCGCGTCGTCACCGTCGTGTTCGAGCGCAGGCCCAGCAGCTGCACGCCGGCCAGGCGCTCGATGAGCTCGTCCTCGCCGAGCGCCCGGTCGAGGCGCTCGACGTCCCAGCCGGCGTCCTTGAGGTTCCAGGCAGCGTCGGAGTGGATGTTCTCGAGCAGGAGGGCGCGCGCCGGGGTCACCCGCCCAGGCTACCGGGCCGGCTGGAGCCGACCCGTGCGTCAGCCGCGGGGCACCCGCGTGACGGTGCCGGTCCGCTCGTCGAGCACCAGCGAGCCGCGCTGGAAGTCGCTGCGGCGCCGGCCGACGTCGCCGGGACGGCGCCAGGGGCCCTCGCGGTCCTCCTGCTCCTCCGCGACCGGGAACCCCAGCGGCCCGCCCTCACCGCCGAGCCGGGCGTACTCCGCGGCGATGCGGTCGCGGGTGGCGTGCGCGCCGGTCGCCGCGCTCCAGGAGATGCGGCCGCGCTCGAAGCGCACGGCCAGTCCGCCCCCGGCGGCGTTGGTGCCCGTCAGCGGGTAGCCGAGCGCGCCGCCCTCCGCCCCGAGCGCCTCGTACAGCGCCGACAGCGGGGCGCGGACGTCCCACGCGCCGGTGGACGGCCGGTAGGAGATGCGCCCGCGCTGGAAGCGGTTCGCGCGCCCGCCGCCGGCGACGACGAGCTGGCCGCTGACCGGGAACCCGAGCGGGCCCACCTCGGCGCCCGTCCGCACGTAGCGCTCGGCCACCGGGCCGACCGTCTCGTGCGTGCCGGCGCGCGAGGACGAGATGCGCCCCTGCTGGTAGCGCTGCGCCGAGCCGCCCGGCACGGCGACCTCGCCGTGCACCGAAGCCCCGAGCGGCGAGCCGTTCTCGCCGAGCCTGATGTAGTGCTGCGTGATGGCGGTGAACCGCTGCGGCAGGCGGTCGCTGTTGTGGTCGACGGTGCGGTTGTCCGTGGCCGGCGAGGTCGAGCAGTCCTCGAACTGCCACGGCGGGGTGCACGACACCACGCGGCAGTGCACGCCGCCCACCTGCCGGACGTCCATGTTGCACTGGCCGTAGCGGAAGGCGTTGCAGCACGACTTGCGCTGGTCGCAGCTGCCGGCCGCACCCGAGCGGCAGGTGCACGACCAGCACGACGCCGCGCAGATGCCGCCGCGTGCGCCGGGCGTCGTGCAGCGGCTGCAGGTGGCGTTGCAGTCGATGATGTAGCGCGCCTTGCCGCCGCACAGCGAGGCCCCGTCGGCCTTCCACCAGCCGGCCGCGATGGAGCCCTTCGGGCAGGCGTTCACGCCGTCGTTGATGGTGGCGCAGAACGCGGTCCAGCCGGACGTCGCGCTCGAGCCGGGCCCGCAGACGGCCGCGTACGCGGTGCCGGGACGCAGCACGTAGCCGACCGGGTCGACGGCCAGCGCCGAGCCCAGCACGCCCGCACGCACGAGGAACCCGCGCCGCGACGTGCGACGGCCCAGCCACCCGGTGACGGTGTCGGCGGCCCGCTGGGCGAGCGACGGCGGCAGCGTCGACGCGCCCACCTCGCCCGGCGCGAGCGCCGCCAGCGCCGTCGCGGTGGCCGTCGTGCCGGTGCTGCTGCGGCTGCTCACGCGGTCCTCCGGACGGTCGTGCGGGACAGCAGCGCCGCGACCTTCGCGGCGCCGGGTGCCCGGCGGCTGTGGCTGCCCAGCACCGCGTGCAGGCAGAACGGGCGGCCCTGCACGGTGAAGAACCACTGCGCGCCGCTGTGTCCGAGCTGCGTGCGCTGGAGCACCGCGGTCGAGAAGTCCGACGGGCGCGGGACGGGCAGGCCCTGCTCGGCGAACAGGACGCGGCCGGCGTCCTGCTCGTCGTACTCGAACAGCGCGAGGAAGACGTCGTCGGGAGCGAGGTGCTCCACGACGCCGCTGCCGAAGTCCCCGCGCGTGGACGGCAGCGGGACGGTCGCCGCGTGCAGCAGCAGGTTGCCGCGCTGTCCGGGGACGCTGGGCGGCTGAGTGCGGGCGCGTGCCTCCCACCCGGGCGGCAGGTCGACGACGACGCCGGCGTGCTCGAGCTTCACAGGGCGGCTCCGCCGAGCAGGACGGTGCCGCCCACGGCGAGCGCGGCGGCCGTGCCGCGGTGCGCGAGGGCGGCGTGCCGCTCGAGCGCGCGGGCGACGGC
>CAXTFU010000101.1:0-13669 GCA_964243385.1 uncultured bacterium
CATGAAGGTCGACGGCGTCCAGTACGAGGACGAGGTGCAGCCACGCACCCTGCTCACCCACCACCTGCGCGACGGCCTCGGCCGCGTCGGCACCCCCATCGGCTGCGACACGTCGAACTGCGGTTCGTGCACCGTCGACCTCGACGGCGAGAGCGTGAAGTCGTGCTCGGTGCTCGCCGTCCAGGCCGACGGGTCGACCATCACGACCATCCAGGGGCTGGCCGAGAGCGAGAGCGGCAGCAGCGAGGGCTGGCACCCGGTGCAGAAGGCGTTCCAACAGCACCACGGGCTGCAGTGCGGCTACTGCACCCCCGGCATGATCATGGCCACGGTCGACCTGCTGAAGCGCAACCCGAGCCCGACCGAGGACGAGGTCCGGCACGGGCTCGAGGGCAACCTCTGCCGCTGCACCGGCTACCAGAACATCGTGCGTGCGGTGCTGTCGGCCGCCTCCGACCTGCGCGGCGAGGGCCCGCTGCCCGGCTCGTTCCAGGACGCGCCGCAGGGCGAGGGCACGCCCGCCACCGCACCCCAGACGGCCGGGGCGCAGGCATGACCGAGCAGCTGGACGCGGGCCTGGTCGCCGGGCAGATCGAGGAGCACCCGGACGCGCTGTCCAAGCCGTACGGCGGCGGCGAGCTCGGCCGCGGACGGCGCCGCAAGGAGGACGCGAAGCTCGTCACCGGCCAGACCAACTGGACCGACAACATCACGCTGCCCGGGCTGCTCCACATGACGGTGCTGCGCAGCCCGATGGCGCACGCCAGGATCCTGTCGGTCGACGTGTCGGCGGCGCTCGAGCTGCCCGGCGTTCTCGCGGCCTACAGCGGCGCTGACCTCGCCGACGTCATGGGCGCGTCGATGCCGTGCGCCTGGCCGGTCACGCCCGACATGGTCTCGCCGGTGCACACGCCGCTCGCGACCGACGAGGTGCGCTACGTCGGCGACGGCGTCGCCGTCGTCATCGCGCGTGACCGCTACACCGCCGCCGACGCGCTCGAGGCGATCGCCGTCGAGTACGACCAGCTGCCCGCGGTCGTCGACATGGAGGTCGCGCTGTCCCAGGGCGCACCGCTCGTGCACAGCGACCAGGGCACGAACCGCTGCTTCCTGTTCGACTTCCCGGGGGCCGGCGCCGACTACGCCGAGACGGTCGCCGCGGCCGGCGACGACGCGGTCGTCGTGCGCCGCCGGTTCCGCCAGCAGCGCCTGCTCCCGACCCCGATGGAGCCGCGCGGCGTCGTCGTGGCCCCGATCGCCGCGGCCGACGAGTTCACGATGTGGTCGACCACCCAGATCCCGCACATCCTGCGCGTGATGCTGGCGCTGACGACCGGCATCCCCGAGCACAAGCTGCGCGTCGTCGCGCCCGACGTCGGCGGCGGCTTCGGCGCCAAGCTCAACGTCTACGCCGAGGAGGTCGTCGCGCTGGTCGTCGCCCGCAAGCTGGGCCGTCCGGTGAAGTGGACCGAGAGCCGCAGCGAGAACTACCAGGCCACCACGCACGGCCGCGACCAGATCCAGGACATCGAGATCGCCTGCCGCAAGGACGGGACGCTGCTCGGCCTGAAGGTCGAGCTGCTCGCCGACATGGGCGCCTACCTGCAGCTCATCACGCCCGGCGTGCCGGTCCTCGGGGCGTTCATGTTCCCGGCGATCTACAAGATGCCGAGCTACCACTTCACCTGCACCGGGGTGTTCACGACGAAGACCCCGACCGACGCCTACCGCGGGGCCGGCCGCCCCGAGGCGACGTACGCCATCGAGCGGATCATGGACGAGCTCGCCGCCGAGCTGGGCCGTGACCCGATGGAGCTGCGCAAGCAGAACTGGATCCGGCACGAGGAGTTCCCGTACGAGATGGTCGCGGGCCTCACCTACGACTCGGGCAACTACGAGGCCGCCACCGAGAAGGCGGAGCAGATGTTCGACCTGGCCGGGCTGCGGGCCGAGCAGGCCCGCCGCCGGGAGGCGAACGACCCGGTGCAGCTGGGCATCGGCATCTCGACGTTCACCGAGATGTGCGGCCTCGCGCCGTCCCGCGTGCTCGGCTCGCTGTCGTACGGCGCCGGCGGCTGGGAGTCGGCGTCGGTGCGCATGCTGCCGACCGGCAAGGTCGAGGTCGTGTCCGGGGCCACCCCGCACGGCCAGGGCCACCACACCGCCTGGAGCCAGATCGTCGCCGACTCGCTCGGCGTCCCGTTCGAGGACGTCGAGCTCGTCGCGGGCGACACCAAGTCGAGCCCCAAGGGCATGGACACCTACGGCTCTCGCTCGCTCGTGGTCGGCGGCGTCGCCATCCACAAGGCGACCGGCAAGGTGCTCGAGAAGGCCAAGCGCATCGCCGCCCACCTGCTCGAGGCCAGCGAGGACGACCTCGAGTTCGGCCAGGGGACCTTCTCGGTGAAGGGCTCGCCGGAGGCGAAGCTGACGATCCAGGAGGTCGCGCTCGCGACGTTCGCGGCGCACAACCTGCCCGACGGCATGGAGCCGTCGCTGGACAGCGACTACGTCTACGACCCGGAGAACTTCAGCTACCCGCACGGCACCCACCTGTGCGCGGTCGAGATCGACACCGAGACCGGGTTCACGAAGATCCGCAAGTACGTCTGCGTCGACGACGTCGGCAAGATCGTCAACCCGGTCATCGTCGAGGGGCAGATCCACGGCGGGCTCGCGCAGGGCATCGCCCAGGCCCTGTACGAGGAGGCCGTCTACGACGCCGAGGGCAACCTGACGACCGGCTCGCTCGTCGACTACCTCGTCCCGGCGGCGCCCGACCTGCCGCACTTCGACACCGGCCGCACCGAGACCCCGGCGACGAGCAACCCGCTCGGCGTCAAGGGCGTCGGCGAGGCCGGCACCATCGCCTCGACCCCGGCCGTGGTGAACGCGGTCGTCGACGCGCTGCGCCCGTTCGGCGTGGACGACATCGACATGCCGGCCACCCCCGAGCGGGTCTGGCGGGCGCTCCAGGGCAAGGACATGAGCCGGGCCACCGACGGTACGGTCAGCTACGGAGGCACGTCGACCGGTTCCACCGGCGGCGCGGCCTCCCCCGAGAGCGAGGTCATGTGATCCCCGCAGAGTTCGACTACGTCGCCCCGACCTCGCTCGCCGACGCCGTCCGGGCGCTCGGCGAGGCCGGCGAGGACGCCAAGATCCTCGCCGGCGGGCAGAGCCTCATCCCGGTGCTGCGCCTGCGGCTCGCCTTCCCGACGGTGCTCGTCGACCTGTCCCGGGTGCCCGAGCTGCGCGGCGTGAGCGAGGACGACGGCAGCCTGGTCATCGGCGCCATGACCAAGCACAGCGACGTCCTCACCGACCCGCTCGTGCGGCAGTTCGCGCCGCTGCTGTCGGAGGCGACCGCCACGGTCGCCGACCCCGCCGTCCGGCACCGCGGCACCTTCGGCGGTGCGCTCGCGCACGCCGACCCGGCCGGCGACCTCGCCGCCGTCGCGCTGGCGCTCGACGCCGAGCTCGTCGCCGAGGGACCCGGCGGTCGGCGCACGATCGCGGCGCGCGACTTCTTCGTCGACTACCTCGAGACGTCGCTGTCGCCGGACGAGATCCTCGCGGCCGTGCGCATCCCGAAGCTGCAGGGCGACTGGGGCGTGCGCTACGAGAAGTTCAACCGCGTGGCGCAGGCCTGGGCGATCGTCGGCGTGGCCGCCGCCGTCCGCATGGAGGGTGGCGCGATCGCCGAGGCCCGCATCGGCCTGACGAACATGGGCTCGACGCCGGTGCGGCCGAGCGCGGTCGAGGCCGCGCTCGTCGGCGCGTCCGACGTCGCGGCGGTCAAGGCCGCGTCGACGGCGGCGGCGGACGGGACGAGCCCGCCGTCGGACCTCGGCGGCCAGGCCGACTACCGCGCCCACCTCGCCCGGGTGCTCACCGCCCGCGCGGTGGCCCGTGCCGCGAGGATGAGCAGCTGACCGAGACGGCACCCGGAGCCCGGCGGGGCCTGCTCCCCGAGGGGGTGCAGGACCCTGCCGGGCTCGCCCGTCGTCTGGCGGACGCCGGCTACTTCGCCGACGAGGGCGTCGCCACGGCGGCCTACCTCGCCCTCGCCCTGCCCCGGCCGCTGTTCCTCGAGGGCGAGGCCGGGGTCGGCAAGACGGCGCTCGCGCACGCGCTCGCGGCGGTCGTCGGGGCCGACCTCATCCGGCTGCAGTGCTACGAGGGCATCGACGCCTCGCAGGCGCTCTACGACTGGGACTTCCCGCGGCAGCTGCTGCACCTGCGGGCGGCCGAGTCGGCGGGCACGGCCGACGACGCCGACGCGCTCGAGCACGAGGTCTACAGCCGGCGCTTCCTGCTCGCCCGCCCGCTGCTCGCCGCGCTCGATACGACGCCGGCGGTGCTGCTCGTCGACGAGGTCGACCGCTCCGACGACGAGTTCGAGGCGTTCCTGCTCGAGGTGCTGTCGGACTACACGGTCACCGTCCCCGAGCTCGGCACGGTGCGGGCCGAGGTGCCGCCGGTCGTCGTCGTCACGAGCAACCGCACCCGCGAGGTGCACGACGCGCTCAAGCGGCGCTGCCTCTACCACTGGGTCGAGCACCCGCGCTTCGAGCGCGAGGTCGAGATCGTCCGCGCCCGGGTGCCGGAGGCGTCGGCGCAGCTGTCGGCGCAGGTCGCCCGCGCCGTGGCGGTGCTGCGCGAGCAGGACCTGCTCAAGCCGCCCGGGGTCGCCGAGACGATCGACTGGACGTCGGCGCTCGTCGCGCTGGGGGCCGAGCGGCTCGACGCCGACACCGCCACGGCGACGCTCGGCGCGGTGCTGAAGTACCGCGAGGACCAGCTGCACGCGCAGCGCCTCGACGTGCAGACGATGATCCAGACGGCGGTCGGCGGTGGCTGAGGCGGTGTCTGGGACCCGCTACGACGCCGTCGACAGCCTGGTCGGGCTCGCCGCCACGCTGCGCGCCACGGGCGTGGACGCGTCGGCCGACCGGGTCGCCGCGGCGGTGCAGGCACTGGCCGAGCTCGACCCGGTGCGGCGCGCCGACGTCTACTGGGCCGGGCGGCTCACCCTGTGCGGCAGCCCGGACGAGCTCGTCCGCTACGACAGCGCCTTCCGCGCCTACTTCGGGGACCGGCCCGGCGCGGTGGTGCGCCGGCAGCGGCTCACCCGGACGGCGCTGCAGCTGGTCGCCGAGCCCGGCGACGGCGGCTCGGGCAGCGACGAGGGCGAGCCGGGCCAGCCGCTCGTCGCCGCCGCGAGCACCGTCGAGCAGCTGCGTCACCGCGACGTCACCACCCTCGACGCCGCCGAGCGGGAGCAGCTGCGCCGGCTTCTCGCGGCGCTGCAGCTGCCGGGGGATCGGCGCGAGACCCGGCGGCTGCGCCCGTCCGTCCGCGGCCGGGTCGACGGCAGCCGCACCCTGCGGGCCTGGCTCGCCGCCGGGGGAGAGCCGGCCCGGCTGCGGCACCGGGCGCCGTCCAGCCGCCCGCGCCGGGTGGTGCTGCTCGTCGACGTCAGCGGGTCGATGGAAGGCTACGCGGACGCGCTGCTGAGGTTCGCGCACGCCGCGTCCCGGCGCTCGTCCGGCGCGACCGAGGTCTTCGCGCTCGGCACGCGGCTCACCCGCGTGACCCGCGAGCTGGCGCAGCGCGACCCGGACACCGCGATGGCCGCGGTCGCCGAGGCGCTCGTCGACGCCGGCGGCGGCACGCGGCTCGGCGAGCTGGTGAAGCAGTTCCTGGACGGCTGGGGCCAGCGCGGGACCGCCCGCGGCGCCGTGGTCGTCATCCTGTCGGACGGCTGGGAGCGCGGCGACGCCGCGCTGCTCGGCGAGCAGGTCGCGCGGCTGCGCCGACTGGCGCACCGGGTCGTGTGGGCGAACCCGCGCAAGGCGGCGCCCGGCTACGCCCCGCTCGCCGCGGGGATGGCCGCCTCGCTGCCGCACTGCGACGACTTCGTCGAGGGCCACAGCCTCGCCGCCCTCGAGCACCTCGCCGCCGTCGTGCTCGGCCGCGCCTGCTCGCCGGCCGCTCGGGCGGTGCAGCGTGCGTGACATCGCGGACGGCCTGCGCGACCTGCTCGCCTCCGGCGCGCCGTTCGCCCTCGCCACCGTCATCGACGCCCGGGGCAGCTCGCCGCGGCCGCCCGGCGCCGCGATGGCCGTGGCGAGCGACGGCGAGGCGGTCGGCAGCATCTCCGGCGGCTGCGTCGAGGGCGCCGTGTACGGCACCGCCGAGCGGGTGCTCGGCGGCGAGGGCGCGGTCGTGGAGACCTACGGCTACAGCGACGACGAGGCCTTCGCCGTCGGGCTCACCTGCGGCGGCACGCTCGAGGTGCTGGTCGCACCGGCCGACCGCGCGGTGCTCGCCGCCTGGGCCGACCGGGTCGCCGTCGACGAGCCCGTCGCCCTCGCCACGGTCGTGAGCGGTCCGGCGCCGCTCGGCGCGCAGGTCCTCGTCGGCGCGCAGGACCGCGTCGGGTCGCTGGGCGCCGAGGGGCTGGACGTCGCGGTGGTCGACGACGCCCGCGGCATGCTGGCGGCCGGGCAGACCGGCGCCCGGCACTACGGCCCGAACGGCCAGCGGCGCATTGACGACGTCACGGTGTTCGTGCAGTCGTTCACCCCGCCGCCGCGGATGCTCGTGTTCGGCGCGACCGACTTCGCCGCGGCGGTCAGCCGGATCGGGGTGTTCCTCGGCTACCGCGTCACGGTCTGCGACGCCCGCCCGGTCTTCGCGACCGCCCGGCGGTTCCCCGAGGCGCACGAGGTCGTGTGCGACTGGCCGCACCGGTACCTCGCCTCGACCGCCGTCGACGCGCGCACGGTCATGTGCGTGCTCACGCACGACCCGAAGTTCGACGTGCCGCTGCTCGAGGTGGCGCTGCGCACCCCCGCCGCCTACATCGGGGCGATGGGCAGCCGGCGCACGCACGACGACCGGCTGCGCCGCCTGCGGGAGGTCGGCATGACCGAGGACGAGCTGGCCCGGCTGCACTCGCCGATCGGCCTCGACCTCGGCGCCCGGACGGCCGAGGAGACGGCCGTCTCGATCGCGGCCGAGATCGTGCAGCACCGCTGGGGCGGTTCGGGGCGTCCGCTGGCGGCCACCGAGGGCGAGATCCACAGCGGCACGGGGCACGCGCCCGCACCGGCCGACGCCCTGCCCGCGTGACGGGGCGCTCGTGCCGCTGACGGCGGGGCTGCTGCTCGCCGCGGGTGCCGGCCGTCGGATGGGCGGTCCCAAGGCGCTCGTCGAGCTCGACGGCACGCCGCTCGTGCAGCGCGGCACCGCCCTGCTGCGCGCTGCGGGGTGCGTGCCGGTCGTCGTCGTGGTCGGGGCGGCCGCCGACCGGGTGCGGCCGCTCTGCGCGGGCGCCGAGGTCGTCGAGGCGCCGGACTGGGCGACCGGCATGGGCGCCTCGCTGCGGGCGGGCCTCGCGGCGCTGGCGTCCTGGTCGCCGCCGGTCGGCGCGTGCGTCGTCGCCCTGGTCGACCAGCCCCGCGTCACCGCGCAGGCCGTGCAGCGGCTGCTGGCCGCGCACCGGGCCGGCGCCGTCGCGGCGGTCGCGACCTACGACGGGCAGCGCCGCAACCCCGTCCTGCTCGACCGCAGCACCTGGGACGACGTCGCCGCAGCGGCCGTCGGCGACGAGGGCGCCCGGCCGTGGCTGCGCGCGAACGCCGGCCTCGTCACGGCCGTGGACTGCTCGGACGCCGGCGCTCCGGACGACGTCGACACCCCGCACGAGCTCGCCGCCCTGACCGCCGTCATGCTCGGCCCCGACAGTCCCGCCCGACGAGAGGCCCCCCGATGAAGCTCGAGAACCGGTTCACCGTGCCCGTCCCCGTCGAGGAGGCCTGGCGCGTGCTGCTCGACGTCGAGCGCATCGCGCCCTGCATGCCCGGGGCGACGCTCACCAGCGTCGACGGCGACCAGTTCGAGGGCACCGTGAAGGTGAAGGTCGGCCCGATCAACCTGACCTACGGCGGCAAGGCCCGCTTCGTGTCCAAGGACGACGCGACCCACGTGGCGGTCATCGACGGCAGCGGCAAGGAGACGCGCGGCACGGGGACGGCCAAGGCGCTCATCACCTGCCGGCTCGTCGAGCAGGGCGACAGCACCGACATCGAGGTCGACACCGACCTCAACGTCACGGGCAAGCCGGCGCAGTTCGGCCGCGGCGTGCTGGCCGACGTCAGCGGCAAGCTCGTCGACCAGTTCGCCGCGTGCCTGTCCGAGGAGATCCGCTCCGGGACGCCGACCGGCGTGCCGGTGCCGAGCTCGGCCGTCGGCGCGCCCGGCGACCCGGCGATGACCGACCTGTCGGTCGAGGACGGCTCGCCGCTCGACCCGATGGCCTCCGGCGCCTCGCCCGAGGCGCCGGCGCCGGCTGTGACGACCCCGCCGGCCGCGTCCTCCGGGCCCCGACCGTCCGCGTCGCGTCCGCCCGCCGAGGCGATCGACCTGCTCGGCACGGCCGGCGCCCCGGTGCTCAAGCGGCTGGCCCCGCTCGTCGGTGCGGTCGTCGTGGTCGTCCTGCTCGTGCGCCGCCTGCTGCGGTAGCTCCCGGCGTTCGCCGCCTGCTGCGGCAGCTCCCGGCGTTCACCGCCTGCTGCGGCAGCTCCCGGCCTTCGCCGCCTGCTGCGGCGGCAGCTCCCGGCGTTCGCCGCCCACCCTGCACACGTCCTGATCGCGACGTCGGCCGCGGCCCGCTGGCGCCGCAGCGTGCGGGGACCGAGCCGGATCAGGACGTGTGCGCGACGGTCGCCCGGACGGCCGTGCCGGAGCAGGCAGCCACGTCCGCGCCGCTCCTGTCACCGGGAGGTACGGGCCGAAACTGGTCTGCAACTCCGTCTTTACAACGATGAACACCGCGGGCCATGCTGCAGCACTGTCCGGAGGAGCCGCGCCGCTCGGCGGCGGTCGAGCCGGGCGCTCCGAGGAGGACCCATGCTCGATGCACGTCGACGTCCGAGGGCCGCACGCGCCGGCCGATGGCGCCGCTCGGCACTCCTGACGCCGCTGGCCGCGGTGCTGGCCCTGCCGCTGCTCGCGGCCCCCTCGAGCGCGGCGCCGGCGGCACCGGCCGGGCGGGTGACCACCACGTACGAGAACCCGCTGCGCCCGGTCGTCCCGACGAGCGTCGCCCCGGTCGGCGGCACCGTCGACAGCTGCGCCGACCCGACCGTGCTGAAGGGGCAGGCCGGCGAGGAGCAGGACGGGCTGCAGGTCTGGTACCTGTACTGCACCACCGACCCGCTGAACGACCGGGACGTCACGACGGACGGCTCGGACGACGGGACGGCGCCGGACCCGGTGTTCCACCGGATCCCGACGATGACCTCGACGAACCTCGTCGACTGGACCTACGTCGGCGACGCCTTCCCGCTCGACGGAGGCGACCTGCCCGCCTGGATCGACCCGTCCGCGGCCTTCTGGGCCCCCGAGGTCGTGTACTCGCGGACCACGGGCCGGTACTACCTGTTCACGACCGTCACCGAGACCTCCGGCGCCGGCGGCGTCGGCTCGGCCACCTGCCGCGGTGACAGCGCCATCGGCGTGGCCGTGAGCGACAGTGCCACCGGCCCGTGGACGTGGTCCGACGCGCCCGTGGTGCAGCCCCGCACGGACCCCGACGGCGGGGAGTGCTCGTACTTCTGGACCTACGACCCCGACGTGCTCGGCGACACGGTCAGCGGCACGGGCATCCTGTACTACGGCTCGTACTACGGCGGCATGTTCGTCACCGACGTGACCTTCACGCCGACCGGGGCGACCGCGCGGACCGCGACCACCGCGGACGACCGTCAGATCGCCGTCGGCAACCGCTACGAGGGCAGCAACGTCGTCTTCCGCAACGGCTGGTACTACCTGTTCGCGTCCGCCACGAACTGCTGCAACGGCGCCCTGACCGGCTACAGCGTGTTCGTCGGCCGCTCGAGGAGCCCGTACGGGCCCTTCCTGGACCGGGAGGGCAACTCGTTCCTCGACCTGCGGGTCGGCGGCACGCCGTTCCTGACGATGAACGGCAACCGCTGGATCGGGACCGGCCACAACAGCGTCTTCGAGGACGAGGGCGGCCAGTGGTGGACGATCTACCACGCCGTGGACCAGCGGGACCCGTTCTACGCCTTCCAGACCGGCTTCACCAAGCGGCCCGCGCTGCTCGACCCGGTCGACTGGATCGGCGGCTGGCCGACGGTGAACGGCGGCGCCGGCGCGTCCGACGGCACCCAGCCGGCCCCCGCGGCCCAGCCGGGCCAGCGCAGCCGGCACAAGGCGCAGGCGATCGCGCCGCAGGTCGTCCGCAAGGTCGTCGACGCGGACGAGTTCGACGGCACGTCGCTGAGCGACGACTGGAGCTGGGTGCGAGAGGCCACCGCCGACGCCTCGGTCGGTGACGGCGTCCTGCGCTTCGAGGTCCAGACGGCCGACCTGTTCGTCGACGACAACACCGCCTCGGTGCTCGTGCGGGACGCACCGACCGGCGACTACGCCGTCGAGACCAAGGTGCGGGTGGACGTCCCCGACGACCCGCCGTGCTGCTACAACTACGCCCAGGCCGGGCTCGTCGTCTACGGCGACGACGACAACTTCGTGAAGCTGTCGAGCGCCTCCATCTGGGAGACCCGGCAGACCGAGTTCGCCAAGGAGATCAACCCCGTCCCCGCCGGCTACAGCCGCTACGGCAACACCGTCGTCGGGCCTCCCGGAGAGGACTGGACCTGGCTCCGGATCGTCGTGGAGCGCCTGAGCGGCGACGAGCAGGTCGTGGCCGGTGGCGACACCGAGCGGTACACCGCCTACACCAGCCAGGACGGCCGGACCTGGGTGCGCGGCGGCGTCTGGACGCACAGCCTCGGGACCGACGCGCAGATCGGCCTGGTGTCGCTCGCGGCCCCGACCGCCGGCCTGTTCACCGCGGAGTTCGACCACGTCCGCGTGCACGCGCTCAAGGGCGGCACGCAGGGCTGACCCGCACCGCACGCTCCAGCGGGCCGCCTCCTCCGGGAGGCGGCTCGCTGCCGTGCGCGGGATCAGCGCCGGGCGGAGCGGGCGCGCCGCACGGCGTCGAGGGTGCTCTCGAAGGCGAGCTCGGGCAGGTCGTCCACGGCGAAGAAGCCGGCGTCCACGGCGTCGTCGCCCGCGGCCAGGGTCCCGCCGACGACCTGCGCCTCGAAGGCCACGAAGAACGACGCGCCGCCGCGTCCGGGCGAGGGGTAGACGTCGACGACCGCGCCGACCTCCACGTGCAGGCCGGTCTCCTCGAGCGCCTCGCGCGCGGCGGCCCGGCGGGGGTCCTCGTCGGCGTCGACGAACCCCGCCGGCAGCGCCCACCGGCCCCGTCCGGGGCCGCCGCCACGGCGGACGAGCAGCAGCCGCCCGCGCGCGTCGTGCACGACGACGCCGACGCCGACCTTCGGGTCGCGGAACTGCGTGCGGCCGCACCCGGTGCAGACGGGGTGCGGCCGGGTGTCGTCGAGCGGTGCGGCGCAGGCGGTGCAGAAGGGCATGCGGCGAGCCTGCCACCGCGCGGCAGGACGGCGCCGGCCCGGGGAGCGAGCGCCGTCCGCGAGCGGGTGTCGGCGAACTCACAGGTTCCAGCGGGTGAACCTCCGGGGAGATGCTCGCGCCGGGAGGCGGTTGCGCAGACAATCGTCCTGCGGCACGGAGGTCCGTGCCACGGGTCGGCGCTCGAGCTGAACCGCCCAGGCCCGGTGTGCGAACACCGGTCGGTCGCCTGACCCCGACGCAGTGCACGGTCGCGACGTCCAGACATCGGATCAGGGGGTGCCACCGTGACCGCAACGGCTCACGACACGACGTCGCACAGCGACAGCGTGCTGCTCGCGGACGACGCGCCGCAGCACCGCGACCTGCCCCGCCGCCTGGCGCGCCGCATCGGTCCGGTGCACCTCCACACGCCCGGCGGGCTGTTCGTCATGGACCTCGTCGCCTGCGCGGTGACCTGGGCCGTCGTCGGCGGGGGCGGCGTGAGCTTCCCGCTGCAGGCCGTGCTGACGCTGCTGGCCTTCGCCGCGGCGCACCTCTACCGCCAGCGCCTGTCGCTCAGCCTGCTCGACGACATCCCCTACATCGCCGGGTCCGTGGTGCTCGCCCAGCTCGCCCTGACGGCGGCCAACGCCGGTCACCTGACGGACCGCGACCTGCTCGACCAGGCCCGCGTCGCCGGCATCTTCTTCGTCGCCCTGGCGGTCAGCCGGCTGGTGGGCTTCCACCTGGCCAAGCGCATGCGCTGCCGCGGGACGACCCAGGACCTGGCCCTCATCATCGGCGCCGGGCACGTCGGCATCCAGCTCGCCCGCAACTTCCAGGAGCACTCGGAGTTCGGCGTCACGCCCATCGGCTACATCGACTCCGACCCCCGGGTCGCGTCGCACGACGAGCTGCCGGCCCCGCTGCTGGGCGGCTACGACGAGCTGGCCGACGTGATCGACGACTTCAACGTCACGTACGTCGTCGTCGCGTTCGGCGCCCTGCGGGAGTCCTCGCTCGTCGACATCCTGCGCACGTGCGACCGCATGGACGTCGAGGTGTTCTTCGTGCCGCGGCTGTTCGAGCTCCACAACAGCAACCGCGACACCGACGACGTGTGGGGGATCCCGCTGCTGCGCGTGCGCCGGGCCGCGTTCCGCAGCCCCATGTGGCAGGTCAAGCGGCTCATCGACATCACGGTCGCCGGCTCCGCGCTGCTGGCGCTGAGCCCGGTCCTCGCGCTCTGCGCCGCAGCGGTCCGGTACGAGGGCGGGCCCGGCATCATCTTCCGGCAGGAGCGGGTGGGGCTGGACGGCAGGCCCTTCCAGGTGCTGAAGTTCCGCTCGCTCAAGCCGGTCAGCACCGACGAGTCGCAGACCCAGTGGAACATCAAGCACGACGCGCGGCTGGGGCCCGTCGGGCGCTTCCTGCGCACGTCGTCGCTGGACGAGCTGCCGCAGCTGTGGAACATCGTCCGGGGCGACATGAGCCTGGTCGGACCGCGTCCGGAGCGGCCGCACTTCGTCGAGCAGTTCGCCACCCACATCCCGCGGTACACCGCCCGTCACCGCGTCCCGGCCGGGCTGACGGGCTGGTCCCAGGCGCACGGCCTGCGCGGGGACACGTCGATCGAGGACCGCGCCCGCTTCGACAACTACTACATCGAGAACTGGTCGCCCTGGCTCGACATCAAGATCGTCCTCAAGACGGTCGACCAGGTGGTCCGGGCACGCGGCGGCTGATCGGGCGCCTCACGTCGCTGCGGACAGCAGCAGCGCGCCAGGGACGCGGTCGGCCGGCAGGACGGAGCAGGGCACAGCGGTGAGCAGCGCGGAGGACGGGCTGCCCGCACCGGGCGGCGGCCGAGGACGGGTCCTCGCGTCGGGTGCCTGGATGGCCGTGAGCCAGGTCCTGCCCCTGGTGGCGACGGCCGGCCTGTCCGTGCTGGCCGGGCGCGTGCTCGGCGCCGACCTGCTCGGTCAGCAGAGCCTCATCGCCTTCTGCGGCGCGCTGGCAGCGGCGCTCGTCGTCGGGTCGCTGTCGGACGCCTCCATCCAGGCGCTGTCCGCCGAGCGCGGCGAGCACGCCGCCCCGACGGGAGCGCTCGCGCGCTGGGTCATGGCGGCCCACGTGGCCACCGGGGCGCTGACCGGCAGCGCACTGGCGGCGTACGGGCTCCTGCGGGGCGAGCTGACGACGGCGT
>CAXTFU010000102.1:0-13636 GCA_964243385.1 uncultured bacterium
GCTGCGAGCAGGTCGGCGGTCACCGGGCCGGTCGCGGCGCGCAGGACGGCCAGCAGCCGCCCGCGCACCTGCCGGTCGCTGCCTGCCCAGCGCTGCGGGTGCCGCACCGGTGCCGCGAGCTCCGGCCGTCCCGCGGCGAGCCATGCGCAGGTCGCGCGCAGCGGGCACGACGGGCAGCGCGGGGCCCGCGCGGTGCAGACCAGCGCGCCGAGCTCCATGACGGCCACCGACGCGGTGGCGGCGCGCTCGGGGTCGCGGGGGAGCAGCGCCTCCACGACGGGGAGGTCGCGGCGGTGCACGGGCGCGTCGGCCACGCCCTCGACCGCCCGGGCGACCACCCGGCGGACGTTCGTGTCGACGACCGGCACGCGCTGGCGGTGGGCGAAGGCCGCGACCGCCCGGGCGGTGTAGTCGCCGACGCCGGGCAGCGTCAGCAGCTCGGGGACGGTGGGCGGCAGCGCGCCGTCGTAGCGCTCGACGAGCGCGACGGCGCACGCGTGCAGCCGCAGCGCCCGGCGCGGGTACCCGAGCCGCCCCCACATCCGCACCGCCTCGCCCGGCGCCTCGACGGCCAGCTCGTGCGGCGTCGGCCACCGCTCGAGCCACGCCGCGTACGCCGGCAGGACGCGCGCGACCTGCGTCTGCTGCAGCATCACCTCGCTGACGAGCACCGCCCAGGCGCTGACGCCCGGCCGCCGCCACGGCAGGTCGCGGGCCGCCTGCGCGTACCAGTCGAGCAGCACGTCGGCGAGTGCGGTGCCCGGCGCGGCGGCCGGCGCAGCGGGGTCGCCTGCCGCCGCGCCGAGCGCCGCGCGGGCCGGGGGTGCTGCCTCCCCGGGGGATGCTGCGTCCGCGGGGACGGCGAGGGCTGCGGACGCGGTGTCGTGCACCGCCGCAGGGTAGGCCGGATAGGGTCGAGCCGATGGCGCTGCACTGGCGGCCGGTCGGCCCCGAGTCCGAACAGACGTACTGGCAGCGGCGTGCCCTGGTGGCACTGGCCGTGCTGGTGCCGATCCTGCTGCTGGCGTCCCTGCTCGGCGGGGACGACGACGACCGGCTGCAGCAGCGCGCCGGCGCGCGGGCCTCGGCGAGCCCCGTGCCGGGACTGAGCCCGGTCCCCACCCCGAGCGTCGACCCCAGCGCGAGCCCCGGCGCCGACCCGTCCGCGAGCCCGGGCGCGAGCGTCGACCCCAGCGCCAGCCCCGACCCGAGCGCGTCGGCCGGGCCCGAGTGCGCCGACGACGCGCTCGAGCTGGCGCCCGCCGCCACCGAGGCCAGCTACGCGCTCGGCGCGTCGCCGCAGCTCGAGCTCACCGTCACGAACACCGGCTCGACGCCGTGCCGCCGCGACCTCGGCCAGGCCGCGGTCGAGATCATCGTCTTCTCCGGCGAGGACCGGATCTGGTCCAGCGACGACTGCGCGCCGGGCGGCGGCGCCGACGTCGTGACGCTGCAGCCGGGGGCCGTCGAGGTGAGCCGGGTGACCTGGTCGGGCACCCGGTCGCTGCCCGGCTGCGCCGGGGAGCAGGCGCGGGCGCTCGCCGGCACCTACCGGGTCACCGGACGGGTCGGCGAGCTGCGGGCCGAGGGCGAGCCCTTCCAGCTCGGCTGAGCGGGCGCCGCCCGCCGGGATGGCGCTCCCGGTGGTGGCCGAGCGTCAGACGTACCGCTCGAGGATCGAGCTCTCGGCCAGCCGGGACAGGCCCTCGCGGACGCTGCGAGCGCGGGTCTCGCCGACGCCGTCGACGACCTGCAGGTCGTCGATGCCGGCGGCCAGCAGCTTCTGCAGGCCGCCGAAGTGGTCGATGAGCCGGTCGACGACGGTGCCGGGCAGGCGCGGGACCTTCGCGAGCAGCCGGTAGCCGCGCGGGCTCACGGCCTGCTCGAGCGCCTCGGCCGAGGTGGGGAAGCCGACGGCCTTGGCGACGACGGTGAGGTCGAGCAGGTCGGTGGCCGACAGCGTGTCGAGGTCCTGCAGCGCCTCGTCGAGCGAGCGCGTGCGGCGCGCGGTGCCGGACGGCAGGTAGTCGCGCACGACGAGCTGCCGCTCGCCGTCGACGCCGGCCATGAGCTCCTCGAGCTGCAGCGACAGCAGGCGCCCGTCGGTGCCGAGCTCGACGACGTAGCCCTCGATCTCGGTGGCGATGCGGCGCACCATCTCGAGGCGCTGGCTGACCGCCATCGCGTCGCGGACCGTGACGAGGTCCTCGATCTCGAGCGCCGACAGCGTGCCGGCGACCTCGTCGAGGCGCAGCTTGTACCGCTCGAGCGTCGCGAGGGCCTGGTTCGCGCGGGACAGGATCGAGGCGCTGTCGTCGAGGACGTAGCGGCCGGCCGCGGTGTACAGCGCGATGATGCGCATCGACTGGCTGACGCTCACGACGGGGTAGCCGGTCTGCTTCGCCACCCGCTCGGCGGTGCGGTGGCGGGTGCCGGTCTCCTCGGTCGGGATGCCCGGGTCGGGCACGAGCTGGACGCTCGCCCGCACGATCTTGCTGAGGTCGCCGGTGAGCACGAGCGCGCCGTCCATCTTGGACAGCTCGCGCAGCCGCTGCGCCGAGAAGTCGACGTCCAGGGCGAAGCCGCCGGTCGACAGGCCCTCGACGACGCGGTCGTAGCCGAGCACGATGAGGGCGCCGGTGTTGCCGCGCAGGATGCGCTCGAGGCCGTCGCGGAGGGGGGTGCCCGGCGCCATGGCGGCCAGCGTCGATCGCAGCTGGTCGTCCGTGCCTGCCACCTGCACCCCGCTCCTGGCTGTGGAAGTCCCGTCCGGAGTGTAGAGAGCGACCGGCGACGCGGACGCCGTCACCGGTCACGGCTCGGTCACGGGCCGGAGCGGCCGCCGGTCTGCGCGGCGTAGCCGGCCAGGGCCTCGAGGGCCCGGCTGAGGTGCGCCAGCTCGACGACCCGGGTGCCCTCCGGGACGGACGGCACCCGCCGCGCGCTGCCCGGCGGCACGAGGATGCGGCGGTAGCCCAGCCGGGCCGCCTCGGCGACGCGCTGCGCGAGGTGCCCGACCGGGCGGATGTCGCCGGACAGCGCGACCTCGCCGATGACGGCGACGTCGGCGGGCATCGGCACCCCGGACGCCGCCGACGCGACGGCGAGGCACACGGCCAGGTCGGTGGCCGGGTCGGACAGCCGCGCGCCGCCGACGGTGGCGACGAAGACGTCGCGGTCGAGCTTCAGGCCGGCCTCGCGCTCGGTGACCGCCAGCAGCATGGCGACGCGGGACGTGTCGAGCCCGGTGACGCCGCGGCGGGGGTTGCCCGTGGGCGTCGTGCCGACGAGCGCCTGCACCTCGGCGGGGACGGCGCGCCGGCCGTCGACGGCCACCGCCACCGCCGTCCCGGGGACGGGCACGTCGCGGTGGCTGCGGAACAGCTCGGACGGGTCGGGCACCTCGCGCAGGCCGTCGTCGGTCTGCTCGAAGCAGACGACCTCGTCGGCGGGCCCGTAGCGGTTCTTCACCGCGCGCAGCATGCGCAGCGCGGTGTGCTTGTCGCCCTCGAAGGTCAGCACCGTGTCGACCATGTGCTCGAGCGCGCGCGGGCCGGCCACGGAGTGCTCGCGGGTGGACTGGCCGATGAGCAGCAGCGGGAGCCGCCGGCTCTTGGCCAGCCGGACCAGCACGGCCGTCACCTCCTGCACCTGCGACATGCCGCCCGCCCGGCCGTCGACCGACGCCGAGGCCATCGCCTGCACGCTGTCGACGACCAGCAGCACCGGGTCGTGCGCCTCGACGTGGCCGATGAGCGCGCCGAGGTCGGTCTCCTCGGCGAGCAGGATGCCGGGTGCGACGGCGCCGGTGCGCCGCGCCCGCACGCTGATCTGCTCGACGCTCTCCTCGCCGGAGACGTACAGGACGTTGGCCGTCTCGTTGCGCAGCGCCATGGTGTGCGCGACCGCCGCCACGAGCGTGCTCTTGCCGACGCCGGGCTCGCCCGCGAGCAGCACCACCTGCCCGGCGACGAGCCCGCCGCCGAGCACCCGGTCGAACTCGGCGAGGCCCGTGAGCTCGCGCGGGGTGCGGTCGGCCACGACGTCGGCCAGCGGCCGGGCCGGGTGCTCGGGCGCCGACCCGCTCACCGACGTCTTGAGCCCCGGCAGCGCGCGCACGGCCGCGACCTCGACGAGCGTGCCCCACTCGCCGCACTGCGGGCACTGGCCGACCCACTTCGCGACGGTCGTGCCGCAGGCGCTGCACTGGTGCCCCGGCCGGTCCTTGCCGCCGCCGGAGCGGCCGGCCCGCGTCGGCCCCGGGCGGGCAGCGGGGCGGGACGGGGGCCCGGGCAGGCTGGCGGTCATGCGGCGGACGCTAGCCGCGCGGTGCGACAGGACGGTGGCGCCGGGCCGGGCGTGCCGGCCCGCTGTGGACAGCCCGCGCAGCGGCCTCGCGCGGTCGCGCTACCGCGCGGAGGGCTCCGCCGACGGCGCGTCGGCGCCGTCCTCGACGCCCTCGTCGGTCCCCTCGCCGGAGCCCTCCGCGGACGGCGCGACGGACGGCTCCTCGGAGGCGCCGCCGGACGGGGCCTCGGCCTCGTCCTCGCGGGGCGCGTCGTCGTCGCCCTCGACCGCGCCGAACTCGCCCTCGGAGATGTCGCCCTGCCCGGCCTCGCCCTCGGCGCCGGACTCCTCGCCGCCGGCGGGAGCCTGCAGGGCCGGCTCCTCGCCGCCCTCCTCACCGGTGAACACGGGCCGGTCGGTGCGGCCGGAGACGGCGACCGGCACCGGGACCTCGAGCGTGCCGTTCTTCTGGAACCGGAAGGTGAGGGTGGCGTACTCGCCCTCGCGCAGGTCGCGGGTGAGGCCGACCAGGCGCAGCCGCGCGGTGTTGCCGGTGCTGCCGAGCGCCGGCACGCGCAGCGACGCGGGCTCGGTGCCGACGAGCACCTCGACCTGCTCGGCGGCGTCGGTGGTGATCGACTCGAGCACGTCGGGCTCGCTGTCGTTGTTCGTCACGACGAGGACGGCCTCGGCGTCGGAGCCCTCCTCGAGCGTGCGACCCTCCTCCGGCGGCAGGATCGACAGGCCGCGCACCGCCAGCGTGCCGACGGCGGTGTTCGTCGCGTCGGCCTGGCTCCGCTCCTGGTAGGTCTGCGCGTCTCGGCTGGCGCCGCAGGCTGTGAGGGCCAGCGGCAGCAGGCCCGCCACCAGGGCGGTGGCGGCGCCCCGCCCGAGGGCCCAGCGGTGACCGGCGGTCGTGCGGTGACCGGCGGCCGATCGAGGACGCAGCGTGCTCACGGGGCTTCTCCAGAGGCGAGGAGGGGGAGGTCGGCGGCGAGGTCCGACGGACGCACCCCGCCCGCGTAGACGACGGGGAGGCGGTCGTCGGTGTCGAACGCGAAGATCACGTCCGTGTGCTCCACACCGTATCCAAGGGGTCCGGCGTGGGTGTGCGGGGCCGTGCCGGGGGCGTGCGCGTGCTCGTCCGGCTTCCCCGGCAGCGTCGGCACCGGCCCGCTCCGCCCGGCGGGGGCGAGGCCGAGCGCCTCCTGGGCGGCGTCGACCTCCGCCGAGGTGCCGGTGAGGCCGACGGCCTCGGTCGAGAACTGGTCCAGCCAGCGGCGCAGCACCTGCGGGGTGTCGCGCGCGGGGTCGGTCGTCACGAACACGACGCGGGTCTGCCCACGCAGCGCCGAGGGAGTCGTCCGGAGCGCACCGGCGATGTCGGCCATCGCCGTGGGGCACTCGTCGGGGCAGCTGGTGTAGCCGAAGTACAGCAGCGTCGGCCGTCCGGCCGTCTCGTCGCGGAAGTCGAAGCGCTCGCCCTCGGTCGTCCGCAGCGAGAAGTCGGGGCGGACGGGGACCTCCCCCACCGGCTCGCGCCCGTGGAAGCCGGCCGACGCGGTCAGCTCCGCGGACCCGGCGGTCGGGGCGTCGGCGGACGCGCCGGTGCCGACCGCGCAGCCGGCCAGGAGCAGGACGGCGGCCAGGGCCAGGACGGGAGCCGGCGCCCGCGCGGGCAGCGTCGGGGCGGGCAGCGTCGGGGCGGGCAGCGTCGGGGCGCGCAGGGCCCGGGTCGACGCCGGCCGGGAGGACCGGCGGGGCCGGACGGCGAGGGCTGCGGGACGGTGCACCGGTCCATCGTCTCAGCCCGGCGCGAGGACGGCACCGCGGGTGACCAGCAGCGCGACGCAGACGGCGGCCACGACGAGCGCCGCGCGGAAGGCGTCGCGCGAGCCGGTCCGCCGGGCGCGCACGAGGCCCGTCGCGGTGACGGCGCCTGCGACGGCCACGGCGGCGAGGGCGCCCTGTCCCGGCGGCCCGTCCGGGCCGAGCGCCAGCAGCACCGCAGCGGCGAGCAGCAGGACGGCGGCCAGCGCGGCCGACCGGCCGGCGCCGAGGCGGTGCGGCAGGCCGCGCACGCCCTCGGCGAGGTCCTGCTCGAGGTCGGGCAGGGCGTTGCAGAGGTGGGCGCCCACCCCGAGCAGCGCCCCCGCCGCGGTCGCCCACGCGGGGGCGAGCGCGGGCTCGGGCAGCCCCAGCACGACGATCGACGGCACCGCCCCGAAGGCGAGCGCATAGGGGAGGAAGCTCGCCGGCGTCGCCTTGAGCCGGGCGTTGTAGGCCCACGCGGCGGCGACCGCGCCGAGGTGCAGCAGCCCGGCGGCGGCGCCCATGGCCAGCGACAGGGGGACGCACAGGGCCAGCGCCGTGAGCGCCGCCGTGCGCACCGTGGCCGGTGACAGCTCGCCGAGCGCCACCGGCTTGTCGGCGCGCCCGCTGCGGGCGTCGCGGGAGGCGTCGATCCAGTCGTTGCTCCAGCCGACCGACAGCTGGCCGGTCAGGAAGGCTGCGGTCACCCACAGCGACCGCAGCCCCAGGCCGGTCGAGAGCGCGAGGGCGGTCGCGAGCGCCGTGACGGCCGCCGTCGGCTCCGGGTGGCTGGCCCGGACGAGGGCGGCGGGCAGGGGCACGCGCGCAGTGTCCCGTCGCCCGTACGACGATGGGGCGGTGACCCTCCCCGCGCGCCCCCTGCCCGTGCGGCCGCGCAACGACCCCGCGCAGTACGACGACCTCGCCGACACCTGGTGGGACCCGCGCGGCGGCTTCGCGATGCTGCACTGGATCGCGGCGGCCCGGGCCGGGCTCGTGCCCCGCGCGGCCCGTCCGGGCAGCCTGCTGCTCGACCTCGCCTGCGGCGGCGGCCTGCTGGCGCCGCACGTGGCCGGCCTCGGGCACCGCCACGTCGGCCTCGACCTGTCGGCCGGCGCGCTGCCGGTCGCCCGTGCGCACGGCGTCGTCCCCGTCCGCGGCGACGTCCTGCACCTGCCGTTCGCCGACGCGGTCGCCGACGTGGTGGTCGCCGGCGAGGTCCTCGAGCACGTCGCGGAGCCGCTCGACCTGGTGGCCGAGGCGTGCCGCGTCCTGCGGCCCGGGGGCACGCTCGTGCTCGACACGATCGCCGCCACCTGGTGGGGCCGCTTCTCCAGCGTCACGGTCGCCGAGCGGATGCCCGCCGGGCCGCCCGAGCGGCTGCACGACCCGGACCTGTTCGTCGACCGCTGCGCGCTGGTCGCCGCGGCGCGCCGGTGCGGCGTCGAGCTCGAGCTCGCCGGCCTGCGCCCGAGCGCCGTCGACTACCTGGCCTGGCTCGCGGGCAGGAGGGCGGACGTGCGCATGGTGCGCACGAGGTCGACGGCCGGGCTGTTCTCGGCGCACGGGCGCAAGGCCGTGCCCGCCGTGCCCGATCTGCCCGACCTGCCCGACCTGCCCGCCGTGCCCGGCACGACCACCCGACCCGGGCCCGGTGACCGCCTGCAGCCCGCACCGGCACCCACGACCGGACCCACGACCGGAGGAGCTCGCCGATGACCGCCACCCTGACCGGGGCCGGCCAGGCCCTGCCGGCACCGATGGACCAGCAGGGCCTGTGGGACGGGTTCTTCCGGGAGCACTACGCCGACGACCGGATCGCCCGCAAGGTGTGGCAGTCGTCCGCCATCACCACCCGCCGCGGCGTCGTCGACCCGACCTCGGAGGACGTCTCGGGCTGGGGGACGGCGGCGCGCATGCAGCGCTTCCTCGCCGAGGCGATGCCGCTGGGCAAGGAGGCGGTCTCCGGCGCGCTCGCCGACGCGGGCCTCGACCCGTCCGACGTGGGGCTGCTCACGGTGGTGTCGTGCACCGGCTACGTGACGCCCGGGCTCGACATCCTGCTGGCCCGCGACCTCGGGATGCGCACCGACGTCCAGCGGCTGCACGTCGGGCACATGGGGTGCTACGCCGCCCTGCCGGGCCTCGGCGCCACCGCCGACTTCGTCACGGCCCGCTCCCGTCCCGCGGTGATGCTCTGCCTGGAGCTGACCAGCCTGCACGTGCAGCCGACGACCGCCACGGCGCGCAGCGGCCGGCCGACGCCGGAGGACCTGCAGCAGATGGTGTCGCACGCGCTGTTCAGCGACGCCGCGGCGGCCGTCGTCCTCGAGCCGGCCGAGGCCACGTCCGGCCGGGACGGCTGGGACGTGGTCGACGTCGTCGCCCGCACCGACGTCTCGACGGCCGACCACATGACCTGGGACGTCACCGACCTCGGCTTCAAGATGGGGCTGTCGCCGGCGGTCCCGAGCGTGCTGGCGCGCTACGCGCGGCCGGTCGTCGAGGACCTGCTCGGGCGCCACGGGCTGGCGTCCGGCGACGTGGCCGGCTGGGCCGTGCACCCGGGCGGACGGCGGATCGTCGAGGTCGTCGGCGAGGTGCTCGGGCTGTCCGAGGCGGCCCTGGCGCCGTCGTATGACGTGCTGCGCGACGTCGGCAACTGCTCGAGCGCGACGGTCCTGCTGGTGCTGCAGCGGATGGCCGAGACGGTCGAGGTGCCGGCGGGCGGCCACGTCGTGGCCATGGCCTTCGGACCCGGGCTGACCCTGTACGCCGCCCTGCTCCGCCGCCGCGGCTGAGCCGGCCGGAGCACACGACAGGCGGTCCCGTCAAGCCCTGGGCTGCACTCGCACCGGCCCTGACCTGCGATGTTGCCCTCGGCACTGCCGATCCGCGGTGTTACCCTGGTCATGGAGAGAGGGGCTCATCACACATGACGTTCGCAGTCGGCGAGACCGTCGTCTACCCGCACCACGGGGCCGCGCTCATCGAGGCCATCGAGACCCGCACCATCAAGGGCGAGGAGCGGATCTACCTCGTCCTCAAGGTCGCCCAGGGCGACCTGACCGTCCGCGTGCCCGCGGACAACGCCGAGATCGTGGGCGTGCGCGACGTCGTCGGCCAGGCCGGCCTCGACAAGGTCTTCGAGGTCCTGCGGGCCCCGGCCGTCGAGGAGCCGACCAACTGGTCGCGTCGCTACAAGGCGAACCTCGAGAAGCTCGCCTCGGGCGACATCAACAAGGTCGGCGAGGTCGTTCGCGACCTCTGGCGCCGCGACAAGGAGCGGGGGCTGTCGGCCGGCGAGAAGCGCATGCTCTCCAAGGCCCGCCAGATCCTCGTCAGCGAGCTCGCGCTCGCCGAGGGCACCAACGAGGACAAGGCCGAGACCATCCTCGACGAGGTCCTCGCCTCCTAGCCGTCGGGCCCTGCCGCTGGAGTGGAGGGCCGCGACTGCCGAGACAACCGCATGAGCACTGCGCCGGGCCCGGGTGGCGGCCCCCTCCCGAGGGGGTCCGCACCGGGCCCGTCGCGGTCTCCGGGCTCGTCGCGGTCTCCGGGCTCGTCGCGGTCTCCGGCCGACGACCGCCGGCAGGACGCGGCGCACCCCTCGTCCGACTCGGCCTCGCGGTCCGGCCGCGCGCCGCGCACGCCGTACGCCGTCGTCGAGGTCCTGCGCCTGCTCGTCGTCGTGTTCTTCGCCGGAGCCGGCCACCTGGTCGGCATGCGCCTGGGCTCGGGCCGGCCGGTGCTCGGCGCCCTGAACGGGACGGCCCTCGGGCTCGTCCTCGGGTCGGGGCTCGGCTACGTCCTCGGCGGCGTGCTGGGCCGGCACACGGCCGTGACGACCGAGCGGGCGCGCACCCGGGTGCTCGCGCTGTCGGCCGAGCAGGTCGTCGCCGGAGCGGTCGGGCTGATGGGCGGCGTGCTGCTCGGCGCGGGGATCGCCTGGCCGGTGTTCCTGCTGCCGCACGCGGTGCTGGCGTTCCCGCTGTTCGGCATCGTGCTGGTCGTGCTCGGCTACGGCGGGGCGCAGATCGCGATGAGCAAGCGGGCCGGGGTGCTGGCGCTGTTCGGCGAGCGGGCCGGGCTCGCGCCGCGGGGCGTGCCGGTGGCCGCGCTGCCGCGGCTGCTCGACACCTCGGTCGCCGTCGACGGCCGCCTGCTCGACGTCGTGCGCGCGGGCTTCCTGCACGGCCAGGTGCTGGTGCCGACGCCGGTGCTCGGCGAGCTGCAGGCCATGGCCGACAGCGGCGACGAGCTGCGCCGGGCCAAGGGCCGGCGCGGGCTCGAGGTGCTGGAGGCGCTGCAGCGCGAGGCGGGCGTCGAGGTCGAGGTGCTCGAGGTCGACGTCCCGGCGGTGCCCGAGGTCGACGCGAAGCTCGTCCGCATCTGCCTGGACGCGGAGGTCGCGCTGCTCACCCTCGACACGAACCTCGCCCGGGCGGCGGCGCTGGCCGGCGTCCGGGTGCTGAACCTGCACGCGCTGGCGCTCGCGCTGCGTCCTGCGGTCAGCGCGGGGGACGACGTGCCCGTGCTGCTGCTCAAGCCGGGCAAGGACGCGGGCCAGGCCGTCGGCTACCTCGACGACGGCTCGATGGTGGTCGTCGAGCGTGCCCGCGACCGGCTCGGTGCCGAGGTCCGGGTGCGCGTGACGAGCGTCCTGACGACCGCGAACGGCCGGCTCGTGTTCGGCGCCCTGGCCGACGAGCCGGCCGGACCGCCGCGGCAGCGGGCGGCGCGGGCTGCCGAGCCCCTCGTCCCCGCCGGACCGCCCTCGCCGGCCCGGATGCCGCCCCGCCGCCGGCCGACCGCGTGATCGTCGGCGTCGTCGTGCCGGCCGCGGGCGCCGGGCTCCGGCTCGGGCCGGGCGGCCCCAAGGCCCTGCGCGAGCTGGCCGGTGAGCCGCTGCTCGTGCACGCCGTGCGCGGCCTGCGGCGGGCGCCGTCCGTCGGCCCGGTCGTCGTCGCGGCACCCGCCGGCGAGGTCGACGCCGTGCGCCGCGTCCTCGGCCCGTTCGACGTCGACGTCGTGGCGGGCGGCGAGCAGCGCCAGGACTCCGTGCGGGCGGCACTCGCCGCGCTGCCGGACGGCGTCGAGCTCGTGCTCGTGCACGACGCCGCCCGCTGCCTGACCCCCGTCGACGTCGTCGAGCGGGTGGTCGCCGCGCTGCGCGCCGGGGCGGACGCGGTGGTGCCCGTGCTCCCGGTCGCCGACACCGTGAAGCAGGTGGCGGACGACCGCGTCGTGCGCACGGTCGACCGCTCGGCGCTGCGGGCCGTCCAGACCCCGCAGGGCTTCCGCCGCGACGTCCTGCTGCGCGCGCACGCCGGCGGCCCGTCCGCCGCCACCGACGACGCTGGCCTGGTCGAGGCGCTGGGCCTGGTCGTGCGCACCGTGCCCGGCGCGGACGAGGCGTTCAAGGTGACCCGTCCGCTCGACCTGGTGCTGGCCGGGGCCGTCCTCGCCGGGCAGGCTGGACCGTGAGCGAGCGCCTGCCCCGCACCGGCATCGGCACCGACGTGCACCCCTTCGAGCCGGGCCGGCCGTGCTGGGTCGCCGGGCTGCTCTGGCCGGGAGCGGACGGGCTGGCCGGCCACTCCGACGGCGACGTCGCGGCGCACGCCGCCTGCGACGCGCTGCTGTCGGCCGCGGGGCTCGGCGACCTCGGCAGCAACTTCGGGACCAGCGAGCCGCAGTGGCGGGGCGCGTCCGGGGCGGCCCTGCTCACCGAGACGCGGCGCCGGGTCGAGGCGGCCGGCTTCGCGATCGGCAACGTGGCCGTGCAGGTCGTCGGCAACGCCCCCCGGATGAGCGCGCGCCGGGCGGAGGCCGAGGCGGCGCTGTCGGAGGTGGTCGGCGCACCGGTGAGCGTCAGCGCCACGACGACCGACGGGCTGGGCCTCACCGGTCGCGGCGAGGGGCTCGCGGCGCTCGCCACCGCGCTGGTCGTCCCCCGCTGACCGCGGCCGGCGGGGCGGCCGCCGCACGGGCCCGGCGTGCGAGGGCGCGCCGGTAGCCTCGTCTTCCGTGACCCTTCGCCTGCACGACACGAGGGCGCGCGCCGTGCGACCGCTCGAGCCGCTGCAGCCGGGGCGCGTCGGCATCTACGCCTGCGGGCCGACCGTGCAGGCGCGGCCGCACGTGGGGCACCTGCGCAGCGCGGTCGTCCTGGACGTCCTGCACCGCTGGCTGCTCGCGAGCGGGCTCGAGGTCGTCTTCGTCCGGAACGTCACCGACGTCGACGACAAGATCATCCACGACGCGAGCCACGACGACGAGCCGTGGTGGGCGCTCGCCACCCGCATGACCCGCGCCTTCACCTCGGCCTACGACGCCGTGCAGGTCCTGCCGCCGACGGCCGAGCCGCGCGTCACGGGCTCGATCCCGGGCATCGTCGCGCTCGTCGAGCAGATCGTCGAGCGCGGGCACGCCTACGCCTCGGGCGGCGACGTGTACCTGTCGGTGCGCACCGTCGAGGGCTACGGCGCGCTGTCCGGCCAGGACCCCGACCAGCTCCAGGCCTCGCAGCGGGCGGTCGCGCACGGGCACACCGGCGAGAAGCGCGACCCGCTCGACTTCGCGCTGTGGAAGGCCGCCAAGCCGGGCGAGCCGTCGTGGCCGTCGCCGTGGGGGCCCGGCCGTCCGGGCTGGCACATCGAGTGCTCGGCGATGGCGGTCGAGCACCTCGGCGAGCACTTCGACCTGCACGCCGGCGGCGTCGACCTGGTCTTCCCGCACCACGAGAACGAGCTGGCGCAGTCGCGCTGCGCCGGCCACCCGTTCGCCGAGGCATGGCTGCACCACGGCCTGGTGACGGTCGCAGGCGGCGGCGGCGAGAAGATGAGCAAGAGCCTCGGCAACAGCACCCTCGTCGAGGACGTGCTCTCGACCGTCCGGCCGCAGGTGCTGCGCTACGCCCTCGGCGCCGGGCACTACCGCTCCTCGCTCGAGTGGTCGCCCCAGACGCTCGCCGACGCCGAGGCCGCCTACGGCCGCATCGAGACCTTCGTCCGCAACGCCCGCGACGCCGTCGGGGCGACGCCGGTCGACGAGCGCCTGAGCGCGGCGTCCTGGGACGACTTCGCGGCCGCGCTCGACGACGACCTCGGCGTGCCGTCGGCGCTGGCCGCGGTGCACGCGGGGGTGCGCGCGGGCAACGGGCTGCTCGCCGCACGCGACCTGCCGGCCCTGGCGGCGACGCTCGCGGTCGTCCGGCGGATGCTGCGCGTGCTCGCCCTCGACCCCGTGTCGCAGTGGCCGGCGTCCGCGGGCGGCGAGCTGGCGGCGGTGGTCGACGCGCTCGTGGCGATCGCGGTCGAGGCGCGCGCCGACGCGCGCGCCCGCAAGGACTGGGCGCAGGCCGACGC
Source organism: uncultured bacterium (assembly GCA_964243385.1). GTDB lineage: Bacteria > Actinomycetota > Actinomycetes > Mycobacteriales > SCTD01 > SCTD01. The sequence goes on from CAXTFU010000102.1 coordinate 13,470, forward strand.
GGTCCGCGACCGGCTCAACGCCTCGGGCATCGTGCTCGAGGACACGATGGTCGACGGTGCTCCCGGCGTCCGGTGGAGGCTGGCATGACCCGCTCAGGCACGACCCCTCCTGGCACGGACGGCACGCGCACGGACGGCACGCGCACGGACGGCACGCGCACGGACGG
>CAXTFU010000103.1:0-13453 GCA_964243385.1 uncultured bacterium
TTGCCCAGCAGCAGCTCGGCCAGGTACGACCCGTCCTGCCCGGTGATCCCGGTGATGAACGCCGTCCTGGTCACGAGAGCCTCCTTGCTACCGTCCGTAGTCGACATTTTACTCGCCGTGTCCGTTGTCCGGAGTGGGGCGGCTCACCCCGCTGTCCGGCGGTCCGCGAGACGACGCGCCCAGACCCTCCCGATCCGGCCGGTGGTCCGGAGCAGGTCCGTCACCCGGTCGGTGGCGTCCTGATCGACCAGCTCCCGGCGCACCTGGCGCTTCTCCCAGAGCAGCCGGTCGAACTGCTGGACGTGCAGCCCGCCGTCCTCGCTCACCACGAGGACCCCGTCGCACAGCAGCGGCGGTCCCTGGCGCGCACACCGCAGGAAGACCTCGTAGTCGGCGGCGATCCGGTAGCGGGGGTCGAAGCCGCCCAGGTTCGCCAGCGTGAGGCGGCGCATGAAGACGGCCTGGTGGCACGCCATGTAGGTCCCGGCCCGCAGGCCGTCGGCCGTGTAGTCGCGTGACAGCGACCGACGGGCCGGTCCACTGGAGCCGTCGGTGACCGCGTCGAAGATCGCCCACGAGCTGGCCTCGCCAGCCGCGGCCAGGCGGGCGAGGACGTCGGCGGGGTCGACGCCGTCGGCGACGGTGTCGCCGGAGTTGAGGAACCAGACCCACTCCCCCGACGCAGCCATCAGTCCGCGGTTCATCGCGTCGTAGGGACCGCCGTCCGGCGCCCGGCTCCACACCAGTCGCGCGAACCGGCTCGCGGTCCACGCCCGCAGGGCCCGGTACTCCGCCGAGTCGCGGTCGTCGCCCTCGACGACCACGAGCTCGACGTGCCCGGACCAGTCGAGCAGGCCGGACAGGGTCTGCCGCAGGGCGGCCGCGTTGCGCCGGGTGACGCTGACGACGGACACCACTGGCAGCCCAGCGATCCCCTGCGCGGACACCGCGGTCGCGACGCCGGACGGCGGTGCGGGGCTCACCCGGGCGCCCCGGTGCGCCGGACAGCGATGATCCCCGGCACCACCTGGCACAGCAGCACGGCGACCGCGGATCCGAGCAGGGGCCCGGCCGCGCCAAGCCCCGGCGCCAGTGACCACGAGATCACGAGGTTGACGACGGCCATCACGGGCACGCACAGCGCCTGGATCCGGAGGCCGGCCGGCCCCATGAGGAACATCGCCGCCGGTACATGGAACGCCTGGACTGCGAGCAGCGCTCCCGCGCACAGCCAGACCGACGACGACGCGAGGTCCCGGCCGGCCCACACCCGCGTCACCAGCGGGCCGACGGCCGCGACCGCAGCGCCCACGGCGCAACCGGCGATCGTGAAGGCGAGCAGTGCTCTGGTGAAGGCCGACCGGGACCGGTGCGGGTCGTGGCGCAGAGCCGCGAACCGCGGCCACAGCGAGAACCCTGCGCTCGCCACCACCGACAGCGCGGGCACGTACAGCAGAGCCACGGCCGCGTAGGCGGCCAGCGCGGCCGGCGACGAGCGGTGGCTGAGCACGAGCCGGTCGGTCTGGAAGGCGATGGGGAGACCGATCGCCACGACGACCATAGGCGCGGCCGTGCTCAGCACGCGGGACCGCACGGCCGCCGACCCGCGGCCGACCGCACCGAGGACGCCGCGCAGCGCGATGCCCACGCGCCGCGCGGCGACCGGGGCGGACACCACCGCCGCCAGCGTCCCCCCGCACACCGGGGCGACGATCATCGCGTCGACGTTCCCGGAGCGGACGGCCAGGGCCGTGACCGACAGGGTCACCAGCGGCGTCACCAGCTGCACCAGCTGCGCGACCCAGTAGTCGTCCGAGCCCATCAGGACCCGGTAGCCGAGACTCGGCGCCAGTCCGACGGCGAACACCACGGCGACCACGACCAGGTCCAGTGCCAGGTGGGGGACCTCGCCGGGTGCCAACCCGAGCACCGTCTCCCACGGCAGGCCGAGCACCGTGCCGGCGGTGACGAGCACGGCCAGGGCACCGCCCGAGACGAGCAGGACGAAGACGCTGGCACCCAGGACGCGCCGCCGGTCCTCCCAGCTCAGGCAGCGGTCGCCCACGGCGTTCGTCACCGCGGCGCCGACCCCCAGGTCCGCGAAGGGGACGAGTGCCGGCAGGGTGCTGACCAGCGTCACGACGCCGAGGGCGCCGGCGCCGACCGACTCGAGGACCAGATGGGCGGTCCACAGACTGACCACCCCGGTGACGGGCAGGATCAGCGCGCGGATGCCCGCGTTGCGCACCGCGCTGGACCCGGCCAGCCCGCGCGCGGACGACCGGAACCGGACCGACCGCGCCCCGGCGCCGTGTCGGCTGCTGACCTCGCGGTCCGTCGACAGGTCAGCCACCCGGGGTCCGGACGTGCACGAGCCGGTCGGTGGACGTGACGACCGCCGGGGCGACGTGTCGCCTGCCGAGCGCGACGCCGAGAGCGCGCGCCGCCACGTACGCGACCCGCTCGGGAACCGCCGGGGACCCGAGCACGTGCAGCGTCGTCCGCCAGCACCGGCGGGCGAGCGGGGTGTCGACGAGGTCGGCCCGCCAGGACTGGGGGGACGGGTCGACCTTGAGCATCGACCAGACGGCGGTGCTGCCCACGACCCTGCGGACGAAGGTGATCCGCTCGCGGGACCGGTGGTCCTCCCACCCCATCGGCTCCTCGATCCGCTCGAGGACGACGCCGCGCTGGTGCAGCGACCAGGTCAGCGCGGTGTCCTCGCCGCCGGTCTGGTCCAGCGCCGTCGGGAAGTGGACGCCCGCACCCAGGTGGACGGCGCCGACGAAGATCGGGTGCCCGGGGACGAACGAGCTCGACGGCGCTCGCCCGGAACCCCCGTAGAGGCGATCGGCGATCCAGCTCGTCGGCGGCCCGACCCGGCTGATCCGCCCGCACACCACGTGCGTCGGCTCCTGCGCCGCGCGGTGCATCAGCTCGGCGAGCGCGCCGACCCGCAGGTTGATGTCGTCGTCGAGGAAGACCACACCCACCGTCGGGCCGGCAGCTGCCCGGATCAGGTCGTTCCGGCTCGACGAGTACCCGGCGGACACCGGCACCACCGACAGCCGCCGGTCGTGAGCCATCGGAGCCAGCAGGGCGCGCACGCGCGCCGCGCTGCCGTCCCCGTTGGCGCCGACGACGACGCGCCCTCGTGGTGGCAGCTCCCGCAGGGCCGTCCGGACCAGGGGCGCGAGTTCGGACCGCGTGCCGCTGGAGGGCACGGCGACCACGACGGAGGGCTCGACCGCCTCCTCGGCGCGGGCGCCGAAGGTCTCCAGCGGCCCGGCCGGCGGGCTCGGCGGGGCATCGGTCCGGACGGCGCGAACGGCGGGGATCGCGAGCAGCGTGGCGAGGTAGGCAAAGGAGGTGCTGTCGAAGTGTGCCGTGGACCAGGGCCGCTCGGTGATGCCGAGGAGCAGGACCGGTGACAGGAGCACTGCTCCGATCACCACGTCGCGGCGCACCACGGAGAGCAGCAGAGCGACGAACACGGTCAGCCCGAGCAGGCCGGACAGCCACAACACGTCGAGGAACTGGTTGTGGACGGAGTACGAGGACGTCTGGCTGATCAGCCCGTTGTCGGCCAACGACGTCCAGGCGGGCGAGCCGAGCCCGGCCAGTTCGTGCCCGGCGAGTCGCTGCCGCGCGATCAGCCACAACAGACCCCGGCGGGTGAACGCGAGCGGGTCGTTGGTCAGGTAGGGGAGAACGGCGGCGGCGAGCGCGAGGGCGAGGACGGTTCCGGCCGCCGCGGCCGATGCCCGTGAACCCGGCTGCGCCGGCGCGGCATCGTGCGGTGCCGCCTCGTGCCGCGGCGTCTCCAGCTGGTCCATGCGCCGCTCCGCGGCGTGGGTGAACGCGACGAGGACCACGAGCCCGGCCAGGATGGCGACCGCCGCGGTCCGCCCGCCACTGATGACGACCATGCCCGCGGTGTAGAGGTAGAGCGCCACCCGGAGCCGCCGGTTCCGGATGCCGAGCCAGAGCAGCGCCGCGCCGGCGGCCAGCGCCAGGGCGAGGCCGTTCTCGTTGGCCACGATGCCGAAGACGAACACCCCGAGCGGGCCGCACTTGTAACTGCCGGCGCACGACGAGATCGCCAGGTCGTAGTCCACCGCGGTGAGCAGGCCGCTCGCCGCCGCCAGCGTCACCACCACCACCGCGGCCCCCAGGCAGACGCCCCGCCCACTCGGCAGGACGACGGCGGGGAGCAGGGCCACCAGCAGCGTCAGCGCTCCCCTGCTGACCACCGGGTAGCCGTTCAGTCCGGCGGCGGCCGCGCTCACGAGGCACACGGACGCCGCGAGCAGCGCCACGGAGTTGACCGTGTGGCGCTCACGCAGCGCCTTGAGGAGGAAGGCGACGGGGACCAGCAGGAGCAGGACGTTGCAGAACCGGGCCACCGTGACGGCGGTCGGCAACAGGATCAGGACCGGGTCACCGTCGAGATCGCGCGACACGACCTTGTTCCCGGTGTAGCTCGCGAAGACCGACGGGAGCAGGTACAACCACCCCATCGTGACGACGTAGGTCGCCGACACGTCCCAATCGGCCGACTGCGCTCGACACGCCCGGACGAGCCACCAGAGGGCCAGCACCGCAGTTGCCGTCAGTACCACCGTGATTACGGCAGGTGACATGTCGGCAGGGTGCCACACCCTGCCGATCAACGACCGGCGTCGAGGCGACCCCGGGACGAGCTGGCCGTTCGGTCAGCGGGCAGCCGTTCCCTGGCCCACGTCACGCCACTACGGACCGGTCGGGCCGGGTTGCCCGCCAGCACGACCCCACCCGTGGGGCAGCTGCGCGTGAGGACGGAACCGGCGGCGACGATGCTGTCGGGCAGCACGACGACCCCCTTGAGGACGAGCGCGCGGGCGGCGACCCAGACGTGGTCCCCGATCCGCACGTCGGCGCCGGGGTTCAGTCGTCGACCGGAGGCCGCGTCGACGACGCTGTGCGAGTCGCCGGTCCGGACCTCGATGTCGGTGGCGAACATGCACCCGGCGCCGATGGCGATCGTCCCGGCCTCGGTCGCCGCGAGGTGGACCCGCTCGAAGGTCGAGTCGCTCCCCACCGCAACGGTCGAACCCTCGTCGAGCCAGAGCTCCGCGCCCCGCGTGAAGCGGCAGCGGGGGCCGATGGTCAGCGTGTTGTGGTCGCCCCGGAGGAAGATCGTCACGTTGTTCAGCCGCGCCCCCGCGCCGACCGTCACGCGGTTGTGGTCCCCGTCGATGTCGAACCGGACCCCGGACAGGACCGCATCCGTCGCGGAGACGATGTTCCCGCGACCGCGGACCCGCCGCCTGGACCGGGCGAGGACTGCCGCCGTGTTCAGCGCCAGGGCTGTCCGCCTCATGGCTGCTCGCATGCTGCCGGACCGTACTACCGAGCGTGTACGGTCCAGTACTGGCTGCAACATCCCTCCGTCCGGATGGCGGTGCCCCCCGTGCCCCCGGTGCTTCCCGTACGCACGGTGTCCCGACCCGCTCCGGCCGGGGCCGGCGGGTACTGCGTGATCACCGCGGTGCTCCCGGCCTACCGCCGCCTGTTCCTGGCCGAGCTGGACCGCCAGGCACCGGGGGCCGGCACCTTCTACGCCGGTTTCGCGCAGTTCGATGCGTCGGTCCGGACCGGGGTGACCGCGGGGACCTACCGACCGGTCGACAACGTCTACCTGCTCGGGCGGCGCCTGCTCGTCCAGCGGGGCACGTTCCTCGCCGGACTGCGGGCCGACACCACCGTCGTCGACCTGAACCCGCGTTCGCTGACCGCGTGGGCGGTCCTGGTGGCCCGCGCCGGCCTGCGGCGCCGGGTGCTCGTCTGGGGACACGTCCACCCGCGGGCCGGCCGCGACTCCCGGACCGCCGGCGCCCGGCGACTGATGCGAACCCTCGCCGACGGCACCATCACCTACACGGTCACCGACCGGGAGCACGTGCTCGCCGCAGAGCGGCCCGGTGACGTCTGGGCGGCGCCCAACGCGCTGTTCACCGCGGCGATGCTGATGCGTGCGGAACACCAGCGGCCGCGTGTCGACATCGTCTACGTCGGTCGCCTCGAGGCGACCAAGCGGGTCGACCTGCTGGTCGAGGCGTTCGCGCTGGCGCTGCCCCGTCTCCCGTCCGGCACGCGGCTGGTCCTCGTCGGCGACGGGAGCGAGCGTGCGCGGCTGGGACGCCGGGTCGAGGAGCTGGACCTCGGGCCGAGGGTCCGGTTCGTCGGGTACTGCGTGGACGTGGGGCCACTGCGCGCCATCTACGCCGGCGCGGCGTGCTCGGTCTCCCCCGGGTACGTCGGGCTGAGCCTGACGCAGAGCCTGGGGTTCGGTGTCCCGATGGTCGTCGCCGACGACGAGCCGCACGCGCCGGAGGTCGAGCTGGCGACCCCGGCGACCGTCACCTGGTTCCGGGCCGGGGACGCCGGCGACCTGGCCGAGAAGCTGGTCGCCGGGTGCGCCGGCCCCCCGGGGGAGGTCGCCCGACGACGGGTGCGGTCCGGGGTGCTGCGCGACTACACCGCCGACGCGATGGCCACGGGCTTCCTCGACGCGGTGTTCGACCGGCACCCGCTCGCTGCCGGCGCCCGACGCGTCGGCGAGCCGGTGGCATCGTGAGCGACCTCAGGACCGCGCTCGGCAGGCTGACCCGGGACGTCTGGCAGCCGGTGTCCCTGCGCCTGTCGGTCTCCGGTGACGTCCGGTACGGCCCTGACTTCCGACTGGGCCGCGGCTCCACGGTGTGGTCGGCGCACGGGTTGGTGATCGGTCGTTCGGTCGCGGTGGGCCGGTCCTGCACCGTCGAGGTGGACGGGGTGATCGGCGACTTCACGACCGTCTCCGCGCACGTGGGGATCATCGGCCGGCGCGACCACTCCACCGGCTCGGTCGGCACCCCGGTCCGCCGGTCGGTGTGGACCGGCGACCGGCCCGGCACGGCCGAGGACCGGGTCGAGATCGGCCGCGACGTGTTCATCGGCTGGGGCTCGGTGGTGCTGTCCGGCGTGCGGATCGGGGACGCGGCCGTGGTCGGGGCCGGGTCGGTGGTCACCCGGGACGTGCCCGACGGTGCCGTGGTGGCCGGCAACCCCGCCCGGCCGGTGGGCGAGCGCTTCGACACCCACACCTGGCCCGACGCCGTGGCCCGGCACCTCGCGGCGCTGGACCGGGCCGAGCGTCAGGACGGCGACCGGTTCTCGATGTCGGCGCGCACCGGACCGTGAGTGCCGTGGCCGAGCGTCCGTTCACGCACGTGCCCGGACCGTTCCGGCCGACCGGTACCACTCCCACGTCGCCGTCAGCCCCTCGCGCAGGCCGATCCGCGGAAGCCAGCCGGTCTGTCCGATCCGGGAGGTGTTCAGCAGCTTGCGAGGTGTCCCGTCCGGCCTGGTCGGGTCGGTCGAGATCCGCCCGGTGTAACCGACGACGTCCGCGACCAGCCCGGCGAGCTCCAGGATGGTCAGCTCTGTCCCCGTCCCGACGTTGACCGGGTCCGGCGAGTCGTATCCCTCCAGCAGGACCAGGCAGGCGCGGGCGAGGTCGTCCGCGTGCAGGAACTCGCGGCGGGGGGTGCCGGTCCCCCACAGCACGACCTCCGGCGCCCCGGTGGCCGCCGCCTCGGCGAAGCGGCGCAGCAGCGCGGGCACCACGTGCGACCCGGTCAGGTCGAAGTTGTCGCCGGGGCCGTAGATGTTCGTGGGCATCGCGGAGATCCACGGCAGCCCGTGCTGGCGGCGGACCGCCCGCACCTGCTGGACGCCGGCGATCTTGGCGACGGCGTACGCGTCGTTGGTCGGCTCCAGCGGGCCGGTCATCAGGCTGTCCTCGCGGATCGGCTGCGCCGCGTCCCGCGGGTAGATGCAGGACGAGCCGAGGAACAGCAGCCTCGGGACGCGGACCTCGGCGGCCGCGTCCAGCAGGTTGACCTGGATCTGGAGGTTCTCGCTGAGGAAGTCGGCGGGGGCACTGTCGTTGGCGAGGATCCCGCCGACCCTGGCGGCGGCGTCCACGACGACACCGGGCCGCGTCCGACGGAGGAACGCCTGGACCGCTGGCCGGTCGCGCAGGTCCAGCTCCGAGGACGTCTGACCGATCACGTCGGTGAAGCCTTCGGCCGCGAGGTGCCGCACGACCGCCGACCCGACCAGTCCGCGGTGCCCGGCGACGTAGACCCGGGTCCCGCGGGAGAGCTGCTCGCTCACCGGGACCGGCCGTCGGGGGTGTCGCGGAACCGGCGGCCCACCACCCGGCCGCGACCGTCCGCCGTTCCCCAGATGGAGCCGGGTGGGACGGCGCCGGACACCACGGTGGCCGGCACCACCAGAGCCGACCGGCCGATGCGCGAGCCGGCGAGGACCGTGCACCGGGCGGTGACCCAGGCACCGTCCTCGATGGTGACCGGCCGGGTGGTCAGCGCCATGTCGTCGCGGAAGGCGTGGGTGCCGGTGGTGACGAAGGTCTGCTGGGAGACGACGACGTCCCGACCGATCGTGAGCTCGTCCTGGTTGTGCAGCCAGACGTCCTCACCGATCCAGCTCGAGTCACCGATGCGCAACTTCCAGGGGAACCGGACCCGCAGTCCCGGACGGAGCACCACGTTCTCGCCGATGTCCGCGCCGAACAGCCGCAGTACTCGCGCCCGCAGCCGGGAGCTCACCTGGACAGGGTTGCGGAGCACGGCGAGTTCGACGGCCCCCCAGAGGTAGACGACCCAGGCTGGTCGGTCCCAGCTCTCCCGCCGGCCGGGCGCCCGGGACAGGTCGATGACCCGTTCCCCCGGCGGGCTGCCCACCGCGTCGGGCCGGGCGCTCGTCATCGCGTGCACATCATCGTGTGATCGTACGATGACGCACAGTTGCGGTCACCGGATCAGTGGCCTGTGTGTCGACCGGCGAGAGGCCAGCCATCCGTGGACCTGCGTGAGTACGTCTCCCTGCTGCGGCGGCGATGGCTGCTGATCGCGTCGGTGACCGTCGCGGCGCTCCTCGTGACCGTCGCCGTCACCCTGCTCACCACGCCCCGCTACGAGTCGACCACCCAGCTGTTCGTGTCCACGCAGGGTGGCAGCGACTCGGCCGACCTGGCGCAGGGCAACAGCTTCAGCCAGCAGCGGGTGAAGTCCTACGCCGAGATCGCCACCAGTCCCGCGGTGCTCGGGCCGGTGATCGACCAGCTCGGCCTGGACACGACAGCCGCCCAGCTCGCCCGGTCGGTCACCGCGGAGGCCCCGCTGGACACGGTCCTGATCGACGTCGCGGTCCGCGACGACTCGGCGACGCAGGCCCAGCGCATCGCGGCCGCGGTCGGCAGCCAGTTCAGCGCCACGATCGTGTCCCTGGAGCAGCCGGCGACCGGCGACCGGACGCCCGTTCGCGCGACCGTCGTCAAGTCGGCCACCGTGCCCGGGAGCCCGGTCACGCCGCGGGTCCCGGTGAACCTCGCTCTCGGCCTGCTGATCGGGCTCGTCCTGGGCATCGCAGCCGCGGTCGTGCGCAGCGTGCTCGACACGTCCGTCCGCTCGGAAGCAGACGTGCAGGAGGTCACCGGCGCCGCGGTCCTGGGTGGCATCGCCTTCGACGCGGATGCCGAGCAGCGGCCGCTGATCGTGCACGCCGACCCGCACGGCGTGCGCGCCGAGGCCTTCCGCCAGCTGCGGACCAACCTGCAGTTCGTGAAGCTGACGGCCGGCTCCCGGTCGATCGTCTTCACGTCCTCGGTGCCCGGTGAGGGCAAGACCACCACGACCGCCAACCTCGCCCTGACCCTGGCCGCCGCCGGATCGAGCGTCGCGCTGGTCGAGGGCGACCTGCGGCGTCCGAAGGTCGCGGAGTACCTCGGACTGGAGGACGCGGTCGGCCTCACCGACGTCCTGATCGGCCAGGCCGAGCTCGACGACGTCCTGCAGCCCTGGGGGAAGGGAACGATGCAGGTCCTCGCCTGCGGAACCATCCCGCCGAACCCGAGCGAGCTGCTCGGCTCGGATGCGATGCGGCGGGTGCTCGCCGACCTGGAGGAGCGGTTCGACCACGTCCTGGTCGACGCGCCGCCCCTGCTCCCCGTCACCGACGCGGCGATCCTCTCCCGGCTCGTCGGCGGCGCGGTCGTCGTCGTCGGGGCCAGGCGGGTGCACCGGGACGGCCTGCGCCGCGCGATCGCCACGCTGACCGCGGTGGACGCGCGGATCCTCGGCACGGTGGTCAACCGCCTGCCCACCAGCGGACCCGACGCCTACGGCTACGCCGGTTACGGCTACGGCTACTCCGCTCGCAACTACGGCTACGGCGTGGACCCGAAGACCACGGAGGGCCGCCGGGCCGGCCACCGCCGGCTCGGTGGCCGGGCGCTGGTCTTCGGCCGCGGGCGCTAGGTGGGCCCGGAACCGGCGCCCCGGCGGCTGCAGGTCCTGCTGGTTGCGATGAACTACGGCCCCGAGCGCTCCGGGACCGCCCCGTACACCACCGCCTGGGCGGAGGACATGGCCCGCCGCCACGACGTGCTGGTCCTGGCCGGTGTGCCGCACTACCCCGAGTGGCGCGTGCACGACGGCTACGGCGCCTGGCGCACCGACACCGTGGAGGACGGGGTCCGGGTGCGGCGCCTGCGGCACGCCGTGCCGGCGACCACGTCACCGGCCCGGCGGCTCGCGCACGAGACCTCGTTCGCCGCCCGGGTGCTCACCCAGGGCCTCCGAGCCCCGGACGTCGTCGTCGCGGTCAGCCCACCGCTGTTCGGAGCCGCTGCGGCAGCCCGGCTGGCCGCCCGGTTCCGGGTGCCGTTCGGCCTGGTCGTGCAGGACCTCTACCGCCAGGGCGTGCGCGAGCTCGGCCACCGCGCCGGGCGGGCGACCGCCGCGCTGGGCCGGCTGGAGGCGCGGGTGGTGGGGTCGGCCGACGCTGTGCTCACCAACTCCGAGCGGTTCCGGACCACGGTGACGACCGGTCTCGGCGCGGATCCGGACCGGGTGAGCGTCGTGGGCAACTGGTCGCAGGTCCCGCAGCAGCCGGCGACCGACCGGGCGGCCGTGCGGTCCGCGCTCGGCTGGGGTGACGAGTCCGTGGTGCTGCACGCCGGCAACATGGGTGCCAAACAGGGACTCGAGAACGTCGTCGCGGCCGCCCGCCGCGTCGACGAGCGGGGGCTGCCGCTGCGCTTCGTCCTGCTCGGGGACGGCAACCAGCGCCGGGCGCTCGCAGCCGCGGGCGCCGATGTCGGGCACCTGCAGTTCCTGCCGCCGGCGGACCCGGGCCGCTACGCGGACCTGCTCGCGGCCGCGGACGTCCTGCTGATCAACGAGCTGCCCGGGGTCGCCGAGATGAGCCTGCCCTCGAAGCTAACCTCCTACTGCGCGGCCGGGCGCCCGGTGCTGGCCGCGGTCGGTGCGACCGGCGCGACGGCCGAGGCGCTGCGCGCCAGCGGGGCCGGCTTCGTCGTCGCACCGGGAGCACCGGACGCACTCGTGGACGCCGCTCTCGGAATCGTGGCCGACCCGGTGGGTGCGGCGGCCCGAGGCGAGCGGGGACGCACGCACGCGGCCGCCAACTCGGCCAGCGCCGCACTGGACCGCTACGAACACTGGCTCACCGAGCTCGTCGGTCCCAGCTAGGAAGCACTGCTCACATCGCGCCGCGTCCGCGGACCACCGTGAACACCGTGCGCCAAAGCAGCACCAGGTCGAAGGTGAACGTCCAGTTCTCGACGTAGTAGAGGTCGAGCCGGACGGCCTCCTCCCAGGACAGATCGCTGCGCCCGCTGACCTGCCAGTGCCCGGTCATCCCCGGCTTGGCCAGCAGCCGGCGCCGCGCCAGGTCGTCGTACAGCACCACCTCGGCCCGCCGCTGGGGTCGCGGGCCGACCAGGCTCATGTCGCCGACCAGGACGTTGAACAGCTGCGGCAGCTCGTCGAGGGAGTACGTCCGCAGCACGCGCCCCACCGGGGTCAGCCGCGGGTCGCCGGGGACCTTGAACAGCGGCGTGCCCTGCGTCCCGGCGGCCGCCAGCAGTCCGGCCAGCTCCGCGTCGGCGCCAACCCGCATCGACCGGAACTTCCACACCGAGAACGTCCGCCCGCGCCGGCCGATCCGCTCCTGCCGGTAGAAGACGGGGCCCGGGCTGGTCGAGCGGACCAGGACAGCCGTGGCGAGCAGCACCGGGGACAGCACGGCGATCAGCAGCAGCGCCCCGACCCGGTCGGTGACCTCCTTGGCGACCTGCCCGCCGCGGGGCAGCCGCGGCTCCCCGACGTGCAGCAGCGCCAGCCCCGAGACCGGCTGGACGTGGATCCTGCCACCGGCGATGTTCGTCAGCGCCGGCGCGACCACCAGGGCCACCCCGGTCCCTTCGAGCTCCCAGCCGATCCGGCGCAGGACCTCGGGCGACACCTCGCCGCTCGCCGCGACCGCCACGGTGTCCACCCGCGCACGGGCGACCGCGACCAGCAGGTGGTCCAGCGAGCCGAGCACCGGCACCGCGCCGCCCCCGAGCGGGGGACCGCCGCCGGCCTCGGCGCCGGACAGGCAGCTGCCGACCACGCGCAGGCCCGCAGCCGGCGTCCGGCGGAGCTCCTCGGCCAGCCGGCCGACGTCGTCGGCGGACCCGACCACCAGGACCCGGTGACACCACCGCCCGACCTCACGCAGTGATGCCAGCCAGCGCCGCCACAGCCAGCGCTCGAACAGCAGCAGACCCGTGCCGACGGGGAACGCGATGGCCAGGTAGCTGCGCGCAACGTCCACCTTCGCCAGGTACGCCACGATCGCGACCGCCGCGAACAACCAGGCGCTGCCCGACACGATCCGCCGGTACTCCTCGCCGCCGGCACCGAGGACCTTGACGTCGCGGGTGTCGCTCAGGGCGAGCGCGGAGAACCAGAGAAGCCCCAGCACCACCGTGAACGGCGCGTAGCCGACCCGCAGCTCGGTGCTGGCCCCGCCCTGCACGGTCGGTGAGGCCGTCCCGAACCGGACCAGGTGCGACCCGAGCAGCGCGTACCCGAGCACCGCCGCGTCGCTGACCCGCAGCCGCGCCCGGTAGCGGCGGACCCACTCGGCCCGGTCCGGCGCAAGCGACTCGACGCCGACGGCCCCGTCCGGTCGGTGCAGCCGCCTGGTCGGCAGGACGGTCACGGCGCTCCCGGATGGGGTGGGCCGAAGCCCCGGTCACCGGGGTGCGGCAACCGGGGCATCGAGTCGTGCGTCAGGCGCGGGTCCGGCGTCGGGCGACCGAGACCGACACGAACGCGGCGCCGACGGCGGCGAGGCCGCCGGCCAGCCACAACTGCATGGCGAGGTTGTTCGCGCCGGTTTCGGGCAGGCTCGACCCGCTGGACGAGACCGACTCCGAGGAGCCGCTGGCGGAGTTCGACGAGTCGTCGCCGGAACCGGAACCGCTGCCGGAGTCGGTGCCGTCGGACTGCGAGCCGTCCGTGTCGAGGACGGTCACGGTCGAGGTCAGCTT
>CAXTFU010000104.1:0-10929 GCA_964243385.1 uncultured bacterium
CCGGAGGGCAGCCGGCCGCGCGAGGCGAGCCACAGGGCGAGGTGGCCGCCGGCCGAGTGGCCGACCACCGCCGTGCGCGCGAGGTCGGCGCGGGCGCTCGTGCGCAGGTGGTCGTGCGCCGCCGCGGCGTCGCTCAGCGTCGCGGGCCAGGGCTCGCTCGACGGGCGGTAGTCGACGTTCCAGACGAGGAACCCCCGTCCGGCGAGGTCGGCGGCGACGTCGTCCTCGAGCGACAGGTCGTACGCCGCGCGCCAGAAGCCGCCGTGCACGAGCACGACGGTCGGCAGCCGCTCGCCGTCGCCGTCGGGCAGCCACCAGTCGCCGACCTGGCGCGGGTGCGGGCCGTACGCCTCGCGCACGCGGGTCACCACGGCAGGCCCGGCTCGACGGGCGCGACGTACATCCAGGCGCCGTCCTCGCGCTCGAACCGGCTGAGCTCCTCCAGCACGCCGACCACCCCGTCCTGCACGTGCGTGGCCCGGAACCGCACCGTGCCGGTCGCGTCCTGCGCGCCGCCGGCGACGGTGTCGAGCACCTCCAGGCGCGTCCAGCGCAGGGCGGGCGCGAACGACACGCTCACCGGCCGGGTGGACGTGTGCCAGGTGCGGAGCAGGTGCGCGGCGTCCTCACGTGCGAAGGCGGTGTAGCGCGAGCGCATGAGCAGCTCGGCGGTCGGCGCCGCAGCACCGCCCAGGAAGCGGCCGCAGCAGCGGTCGGGGCCCGCCGGCAGTCCGCACGGGCAGCCCCGGTCGCGACGGCGGCCCATCAGCAGGCCCCCGTCGACAGGGCGCCCGTGAGCGGGACCTCGCCGGCGACGCCGCGGGCGTGACCGGTGGGGTGCAGGTCGGGCGTGCAGCAGCCGGCCAGGCAGCGAGCCCCGGACCGGCTCACGGGAACCACGGCAGCACGACCGCGTGCGTCGGGGCGAGCCCGAGGACGTCGGCCTCCCCCGCCACCCCCGGCGAGGCCGGCACCGGCGGGAGCAGGTCAGCCGGGCCCGCGCGGCCGTGCGCCGGCACCCGCAGCGGCGCGGCGTCACCCACGGACCCGCTCCGCCCGCTCGAGGCTGACCGCCCGGCGCATCGCGCGGCGGCCACGCCGGGCGTCGCGGGCGTCGCCGTACGCCGCCGCGAGCCGCCACCAGGCGCGCCAGGACTCGGGGTCCTGCTCCACCTCCGCGCGCCGCTGCTCGAACACGCGGTCCGCGTCGGCCTTCTCGAGCCGGCCGCTGGCCAGGCGCTCGACCTCCGGCGGGTCGTACGGCAGCCCGCCCTCGGCCTCCAGCCGACGCGCCAGCCGGGCGCTGTCGGCGCCCAGCTTGACCTCGCCGGCGACGAGGGTCACGCCGACGACGACGAGCAGCAGGACACCGACGCCGACGCCGACCTGCACGGGGTCGCCGGTCGAGAGCAGCGACAGCGCGGTCGACACCATGGCCCCGCTGACGAGCAGCATGACGAGCACGGTGAGCGCCGCACCGAGGCCGGCCACGCGGCTAGTGCTCGAGCAGGTGCTCGAGCCCCACCGTCAGCCCGGGGCGCGAGGCCACCGAGCGGACGCCGAGCAGCACGCCGGGCATGAAGGACGCCCGGTCGTAGCTGTCGTGGCGGATCGTCAGGCTCTCGCCGGCGCCGCCGAGCAGCACCTCCTGGTGCGCGACGAGCCCGGCGAGGCGGACGGCGTGCACCCGCACCCCGTCGACGTCGGCGCCGCGGGCGCCGTCGAGGGCGCTCGTCGTCGCGTCCGGCATGGCCGGCATCCCGGCCCGCGCCTCGGCGACGAGCTCGGCGGTGCGCCGGGCCGTCCCGGACGGGGCGTCGGCCTTGCGGGCGTGGTGCAGCTCGACGATCTCGACCGACTCGAAGTGCCGGGCGGCCGAGGCGGCGAACTGCATCATGAGCACCGCTGCGATGCCGAAGTTCGGCGCGACGAGGACGCCGACCGGCGTGCCGTCGAGCATCCCGCGCAGCTCGTCGAGCCGTGCGGCGTCGAAGCCCGTGGTCCCCACGACTGCGTGCACGCCGGCGTCGACGCAGGCACGCAGGTTGCCCATGACGGCGTCGGGGTGGGTGAAGTCGACGGCGACCTGCGCCCCGGACAGGTCGAACGGGTCGCCGACGTCGAGCGCCGCCGCCAGCGACAGGTCGTCCGCGCCCTCGACGGCGCGCACGACCTCCGCACCCATGCGCCCGCGGGCACCCAGCACGGCGACCCGTGTCACGATCGCGCCTCCTCGAGGTCGGCGCCACCGTACGGCCCGATGACCGCCAGCGAGCGGGGACGGTGGAGGACGTCGTGCGCGACCTCGCGCACGTCGTCCGGGGTCACGGCGGAGATGCGGTCGAGCACCTGCTCGGTGCTGAGCACCTCGCCGTGCACGAGCTCGGCCTTGCCGAGGCGGCTCATGCGCGAGCCGGTGTCCTCGAGGCCGAGCACGAGCGAGCCGCGCAGGCTGCCCTGGCTGCGCCGGACCTCCTCGTCGGTGACACCGCGCTCGGCGACGTCGGCCAGCTCGGCGCGCACGACGTCGAGCACCTCGCCGACCTTGGCCGGCGCGCAGCCGGCGTAGACCCCGAACAGGCCGGCGTCGGCGTGCGCGTCGGCGTAGGAGTAGACCGAGTAGGCCAGTCCCCGCTCCTCGCGCACCGACTGGAACAGCCGGCTCGACATGCCGCCGCCGAGCGCACCGGACAGGACCGACAGGGCGAAGCGGCGCGGGTCGTCGCGGCGCAGCGCCGTGCTGCCGAGCACGAGGTTCGCCTGCTCGGTCGCGCGCTCGTGCACGGCCACGCGGGAGAGCGCCGCCGGCTCGGCCCGGGACGAGCGCAGCGGCGCGGGCTGCGCGTCGCCGGACAGCAGCGGCCCGAGCGCCTGCTCGACGAGGCCGACGAGCACGTCGTGGTCGAGCGCGCCGGAGGCCGCCACGACCATGTGCGGCAGGTCGTAGCGCCGCCGGTAGAAGCCGGCGATGGCCGAGCGGGACAGCCCCTCGATGCTCTCGACCGTGCCGATGACCGGACGGCCGAGCGGCGAGTCGCCCCACAGCGCCGTGGCGAACGCGTCGTGCACGACGTCGCCGGGGTCGTCGTCGTGCATGGCGATCTCCTCGAGGATCACGCCCCGCTCGACCTCGACGTCGTCGGAGGTGACCACCGAGCTGCTCACGAGGTCGCAGACGACGTCGACCGCGAGCGGCAGGTCCTCGTCGAGCACCCGCGCGTAGTAGCAGGTGTACTCCTTGGCGGTGAAGGCGTTCATCTCGCCGCCGACCGCGTCCATGACGGACGAGATCTCGAGGGCGTCGCGGCGCTTCGTCCCCTTGAACAGCAGGTGCTCGAGGAAGTGCGAGGCGCCGTGCAGCGACGGGCGCTCGTCGCGGCTGCCGACGGCGACCCAGATGCCGAAGGCGACCGAGCGGACGCCGGCGACCTGCTCGGAGACGACGCGGAGCCCTCCCGGCAGGACCGACCGGCGCACCGCGGAGGTGGCGCCGGACGGCTCCGCCGAGAGGGCTCGGGAGCGTGCGGGCAAGTCGGTGCTACTCCGCCGCGACGGGCTGCGCCGCGGCGTCCCCCGCCGAGGGGGCAGCGTCCTGCTGCACCGGCGTCAGGCTGATCTTGCCGCGCTGGTCGATCTCGGTGATCTCGACCTGCAGCTTGTCGCCGACGTTGACGACGTCCTCGACCTTGCCGATGCGCTTGCCGTTGCCCAGCTTGCTGATGTGGACGAGACCGTCCTTGCCGGGCAGCAGGCTGACGAACGCGCCGAAGGCGGCGGTCTTGACGACCGTGCCCAGGAAGCGCTCCCCGACCTTGGGCATCGTCGGGTTGGCGATCATGTTGATGGTCGCCAGCGCGGCCTCGGCGGACGGGCCGTCGGTGGCACCGATGTAGATGGTGCCGTCGTCCTCGACGGTGATGTCGGCGCCCGTGTCGGCCTGGATCTGGTTGATCATCTTGCCCTTCGGGCCGATGACCTCGCCGATCTTGTCGACCGGGATCTTCACCGAGAGCACGCGCGGCGAGAAGGGGGACATCTCGTCGGGCTCGTCGATGGCCTCGCCCATGACCTCGAGGATCGCGAGGCGGGCGGTGCGGGCCTGCTGCAGCGCGCCGGCGAGCACCGAGCTCGGGATGCCGTCGAGCTTGGTGTCGAGCTGGAGCGCGGTCACGAACTCCTTGGTGCCGGCGACCTTGAAGTCCATGTCGCCGAACGCGTCCTCGGCGCCCAGGATGTCGGTCAGCGTGGCGTACTCGCCGCCCTCGAAGACCAGGCCCATGGCGATGCCGGCGACGGGCGCCTTGAGCGGCACACCGGCGTTCAGCAGCGACATCGTGCTGGCGCAGACCGAGCCCATCGACGTCGAGCCGTTCGAGCCGAGCGCCTCCGACACCTGCCGGATGGCGTACGGGAAGTCCTCGCGGCTCGGCAGCACCGGCAGCAGGGCGCGCTCGGCGAGTGCGCCGTGGCCGATCTCGCGGCGCTTCGGCGACCCGACGCGGCCGGTCTCACCGGTGGAGTACGGCGGGAAGTTGTAGTGGTGCATGTAGCGCTTGCGGTTCTCGGGGTTGAGCGTATCGACCATCTGCTCCATGCGCAGCATGTTCAGCGTGGTGACGCCCATGATCTGGGTCTCGCCGCGCTCGAACAGCGCCGAGCCGTGCACGCGCGGCAGGATCTCGACCTCGGCCGAGAGCTGGCGGATGTCCTCCAGGCCACGGCCGTCGATGCGCACCTTGTCCGTCACGATGCGGCGCCGCACGACGGTCTTGGTCAGGCTGCGGAACGCGGCGCTGACCTCCTTCTCACGACCCGCGAAGCGGTCGGCCAGCGCGTCCTGCACCTTCGCCTTGGCGGCGTCGGTGGCGGCCTCGCGCTCCTGCTTGCCGGCGATGCTCATCGCGGCGGTGAGGTCGGCCTCACCGGCCTCGGTGACGGCGGCGAGCACGTCGTCGTCGTAGTCGAGGAACACGGGGAAGTCGAGCGGCTCCTTGGGCGACTTGGCCTGCAGCTCGAGCTGGGCCTTGCAGACCGCGGCGATGGCGGGCTTGGCGGCCTCGAGGCCCTCGGCCACGACGTCCTCGGTCGGCATCTTGCCGCCACCGGCGATGATCTCGACGGCCTCGCGGGTCGCCTCGGCCTCGACCATCATGATCGCGACGTCACCGGCTGTCCCTTCCTCGTCGGTGAGCATGCGGCCGGCGACGACCATGTCGAACGTCGCGCCCTCGAGCTCCTCGGTGGTCGGGAACGCGATCCACTGCCCGGCGACGCAGGCGACGCGGGTGGCGCCGACCGGGCCGGTGAACGGCAGGCCGGACAGCAGCACCGAGCAGGCCGCGCTGTTGATGGCGAGCACGTCGTACAGGTGGGTCGGGTCGAGCGACAGGATCGTCGAGACGATCTGCACCTCGTTGCGCAGGCCCTTCTTGAACGACGGGCGCAGCGGCCGGTCGGTCAGGCGGCAGGTGAGGATCGCGTCCTCGGACGGACGGCCCTCGCGGCGGAAGAACGAGCCGGGGATGCGCCCGACGGCGTACATCCGCTCCTCGACGTCGACCGTCAGCGGGAAGAAGTCGAGGTTGTCCTTCGGGCGCTTGGACGCCGTGGCGGCCGACAGGATCATCGTGTCGCCGAGGTAGATGGTGACGGCGCCCGCAGCCTGCTGGGCGAGCCGCCCGGTCTCGAAGCGGATGGTCCGCGACGGGCCGGCACTGCCGTTGTCGATGACAGCGTCGACGAACTCGCTGCCGTAGATGTAGCTCTCGTTCTCCTGATCGGCCATGCAGGCCACTCCTCTTTGCTGCCGGAGCCGGCGCCTGCGTGGGCGCGGTGCTCAGTGGAGGTGGCCGGGGCGTCTGGCGCTCCGGCGACCACTCCCGAGGACCGTGCCCGGGTGCGGGCGGCGGCTCGTGGTCGCGGCGGGACGGGTTGTCCCGCAGCGGGGTTCCGGCGGCGGTGGGGCCGCCGCCGGTCGGTGGTCACCTCCGAAGGGGTGCCCGTGACGTCAGGTGGTGCAACGTCGGATGGTGCGACGTCCGGTCGTGCGACGTCCGGTCGTGCGACGTCCGGGGGTGCGACGTCGGGCGGTGCGACGTCCGGTCGTGCGGGTGGTGCGACGTCCGGGGGTGCGACGTCGGGCGGTGCGACGTCCGGTCGTGCGACGTCGGGTGGTTCTGGGTCAGGTCGTGCGAGGTCGGTTCGAGCAACGCGACAGGGGAGCGCCTCCGTGGAGGCACTCCCCTGTCGTGCGGTCTAGCGGCGCAGACCCAGGCGCTCGATGAGCGCTCGGTAGCGCGCGATGTCGGTCTTCTCGAGGTACTTGAGCAGTCGCCGGCGGCGACCGACCAGCGCGAGCAGGCCACGACGGGTGTGGTGGTCGTGCTTGTGCTGCTTGAGGTGCTCGGTGAGGTCGGCGATGCGCTTGCTGAGCATCGCGACCTGGACCTCCGGCGAGCCGGTGTCACCCTCGACCGTGGCGTAGTCCGCCATGATGGTCTTCTTCTGGTCCGTGGTGAGTGCCACAGGTTCCTCCGGTACGCAGGTGTGCGCTCGGGGTCTTCAGCACCCGGGCAGTCAGACACACCGCCGGTCCCCCGGCGTACCGCCCAGACTAGCAGTGCGCGCCGTCGCGGGCCGGTCAGCCGGCCCGGCGCCGGCGGACGTCCGGGACGGCGAGGCGGTCGACGCAGGCCAGCAGCTCGTCGACGTCGAACGGCTTGCCGAGCAGGTAGTCGACACCGCCGCCCCAGGCCCGCCGGGCGTTGGCGTCGTCGTCGGCGGCGGTGAGCATCACGACCGGCAGCGAGCGCCCGCGGTCGAGCTGGCGCAGCCGGGTGAGCACCTCGTGGCCGTCGAGCCCGGGCATCATCACGTCGAGCAGGACGCAGTCGGGGCGGGCGCTCTGCACGGCACGCAGCGCGGCGAAGCCGTCGCACACCGTCTCGACCTCGTGGCCGGCGCTCTCGAGCACGTCGCGGAGCAGGGCACGCAGCGTGGCGTCGTCGTCGACGACCAGGACCGTGGTCACGGGTCCCTCCCCTGTCCGGTGGCTCCGGTGAGCCGTGCCCCGGAGGCATCGGCGTCCGCGCGCGCCGGTCGTTCACCCGCGCGGGTGGTCGTCCAGCAGCTCGCGGGTCCGGGTGACGTCGAGGTCCATCTGCGCGACGAGCGGCTCGACGCCGTCGAAGCGCAGCGTGTCGCGCAGCCGGGCGGCGAAGCTCAGCCCGACGTGCTCGCCGTAGAGGTCGAGCCCGGGCTCGGCGTCGAGCACGAACGCCTCCACCCGGCGCTCCTCGCCGGCGAAGGTGGGGTTGGTCCCGATGCTGATCGCGGCCGGCAGCCGCTCGCCGGACGCGCGGACGAGCCGCCCTGCGTAGATGCCGTCGGCGGGCACCGCGCTCCAGGGCAGCGGCTCGAGGTTGGCGGTGGGGTAGCCGATCTCGCGGCCGCGGCGGTCACCGCGCACCACGACGCCGTCGATGCGGTGGTCGCGCCCGAGCGCCGCCGCGGCGCCCGCGACGTCGCCCGCCGCCACGCACGACCGGATGTAGGTCGAGGACCAGGTGGTGTCGGCGCTGCCCTGCAGCGGCGCTGCCTCGACCGTGAAGCCGAAGCGGCGGCCGTCGGCGGTGAGCGCGGCGATGTCGCCGCTGCCGCGGTGGCCGTAGCGGAAGTTCTCCCCGACGACGACGCCGCTCACGTGCAGCCGCTCGACGAGCACCGCGTGCACGAAGTCGGCGGCGGACAGCTGGCTGAAGGCCTGCGTGAACGGCAGGACGCACATGACGTCGACGCCGAGCCCCTCGAGCAGGTCGGCCTTCTGGCGCGGACCGGTGAGCATCGGCGGGTGCTGGCCGGGGCGCACGACCTCGATCGGGTGCGGGTCGAAGGTCAGCACGACGCTCGGCAGCCCGGCGGCGCGGGCCCGCTCGACGGCCAGCCCGATGATCCGCTGGTGGCCGCGGTGGACGCCGTCGAACACCCCGATCGTCACGACGCACCGTCCCCAGCCCGACGGCGTGACGTCCACTCCCCTCCAGCGCTGCACCCCGCCAGCCTGCCACGCGGCTGGTCGAGCGGCGGCTGTGCCTCAGGCGGGGGCGAACACCACCGTCGGCCGCGCCGCGCCGTCGGTGTCCTCGAGCAGCGCGATGCACCGGCCGTCGGGGGCGAAGGCGCCGTGCAGCCCGGGGCCGCCGGTCGGCGCGAGGCGCTTGCCGTAGGACAGCGCGACGGCCTCGTCGGCGGTGAGCTCGCGCCGGGGGAACGCCGCCGCGACCGCGCGGTCCAGCGGCACGACCTCGAGGTGCTCGGCGAGCTGCTCGAGGGTGCGCGCTGCGGCGAGGTCGAACGGGCCGACGCGGGTGCGGCGCAGCGCCGTGAGGTGGCCGCCCACGCCGAGCGCCGCGCCGAGGTCGCGCGCCAGCGCCCGCACGTACGTGCCGGACGTGCACTCGACCGTCACGTCGAGCTCGTCGCCGCGCCGGGCGAGGACGTCGAAGCGGGACACGGTGACGGTGCGGGCCGCGAGCTCGACCTGCTCACCGGCCCGCACCCGGGCGTAGGAGCGGACGCCGTCGACCTTGACGGCCGACACCGACGACGGCACCTGCGACAGCGTCCCCCGCAGCGCCTGCAGGGCCGTCGCGACCTCGTCGTCGCTGACGGCGCTCGCGTCGCGCTCCTCGACGACCTCGCCCTCGGCGTCGTCGGTGATCGTCGTCGCGCCGAGCCGGATCGTCGCGTCGTAGGCCTTGGTGGTCAGCGCGAGGTGGCCGAGCAGGCGGGTGGCGCGACCGACGCCGAGCACGAGGACGCCGGTGGCCATCGGGTCGAGCGTGCCGGCGTGCCCGACCTTCTTCGTGCCCGCGAGGCGGCGGCTCCGGCCGACGACGTCGTGCGAGGTCCAGCCGGCCGGCTTGTCGACCACGAGCAGGCCGTCCGGTGCGGTCGGCCGGCGCACAGGCGCCGGCTGGCGGGTGCCGTCCGCGACCGCGGGACGATCCGGCACCGCCGGGCCGGCCTGCGGGTCAGGGCGCACCGGCGGGTCAGCCCGTCGGACGGGACGCCGCGTCGAGCTCGGCCGACAGCCGGGCGAGCGTCGCGGAGGCGTCGTCGTGCGAGGTGAAGCCGGCCGCGAAGCGGTGCCCGCCGCCGCCGAGCGCCGTGCACGCTGCGCCGACGTCGACGGCGCCCTTGGAGCGCGTCGACACCTTGAAGCCGCCTTCGACCGGGTCGCCCTTGAGCACGACGGCGACCTCCGCCTCCTGCGAGACGCGCAGGACGTCGATGACGCCCTCGACGTCGGCCAGCCCGAGGCCGCTGCGCTCGAGGTCCTCGGCGGCCACGACGCACGACACGAGCCCGAGGCCGCCGATCGCCTCGCGCGCCAGCTCGGCGCCGGCGCAGGCCCGCCCGAGCAGCTGCACGTAGCCGAACGGCGCGGTGTCGTAGATCGCGCGGCTGATGAGGTCGTGCCGGATGCCGGTGGCGAGCAGCCGGGCGGCGAGCTCGTGCACCGCCGGCGTCGTCGCGAGGTGCTTGAACGACCCGGTGTCGGTGACCAGGCCGGTGTAGAGCGGCGCGGCGACCTCCTGGGTGAGCGGCACGCCGAGCCGGTCGACCAGCTCGGCGACGAGCACCGCGGTGGCCGCCGCGGTCTCGTCGACGAGGTTCACCGTGCCGAAGCGGGTGTTGCTGGCGTGGTGGTCGACGACGAGCGAGCAGCCGGCCGTCTTCAGCCGGTCGGCCAGGCTGCCGAGCCGGTCGGTGCTGCCCGTGTCGAGGGTGACGAACAGCTCGGGCGCGGCGGGGAAGCCGGCCGGCGGCACGAGCAGGTCGAGCGCCGGCAGGAAGGCGTACGCCGCAGGCACCTCGAACGGCTCACCGCCCCAGGACGCGACCACCTCGGTGCCGCGCGAGCGCAGGGCGGCACCGAGGGCGAGCATCGAGCCGAGGGCGTCGCCGTCCGGCCCGACGTGGCAGGCCAGCGCGACCGAGCGGGCCTGCCCGAGCAGTCGAACGGCCTCGTCCCACTCCTGCGGCGAGGCGCTCACTCGTCCTCGTCGGCGGGCTCGTCCCCGTCCGAGGGGCGCGGCGCCCGGTACGGCTCCGCCTCCCCCGCCGGCTTCGCGCTCTCGGCGATCGCGTGCACCTGCGCGTCGGCGGCGCGGGCGCGGGCGAGCAGCTCGTCGATGCGCCCGGCGGTCTCGGGGACCACGTCGGCGATGAACTGCAGGGACGGCGTGTAGCGCACCCCGGTCTGCTGCCCGACCGTCTTGCGCAGGACGCCCTTCGCCGACTCCAGCGCGATGGCGCTGCTCTGCCGCTCCTCGTCGCTGCCGTACACCGTGTAGTACAGCGTGGCCTCCCGCAGGTCGGGCGTGACCTTGGCATCGGTGATGGTCACCATGCCGAGGCGGGGGTCCTTCACCTGGGTCTCCAGCGTCATGGACACCACCTCGCGGATGCGGACCGCGAGCTTGCGCGCTCGCGCGACGTCGACCATCTGCGCTCCTCCTGCTCACTCATCGTCGGGACAGAACAGCTGCAGCCGGGCCGACAGGACCTCCACCTCGGGGCGGTCCGCCACCAGCCTCTCGCAGGCCTCCAGCACCCGACGCACGTGGGCGGCGTCGGGCGCCACGACGGCGACGCCCACCAGCGCGCGCCGGTGCAGGTCGAGGTGACCGGCCTCGGCGGCGCTCACCTCGAACCTGCGCTTGAGCTCGGCCACGATCGGTCGCACGACCGACCGCTTCTCCTTGAGCGAGTGCACGTCCCCCAGCAGCAGGTCCAGTGCAAGAGCCCCCGTGAACACACACCCTCCAGAACTCGAGCGGTACGCCACGCCCAACCCCCCCAGCCCTTCCGGGACACGGGCGGAGGGCGTCACGGAGCCTTCGCAGGCAGCCGCAGGGAGGTGGT
>CAXTFU010000104.1:11029-13394 GCA_964243385.1 uncultured bacterium
GGTCAGCCCCCGAAGGCGGTCGAGAGCCCTACGTGCGAGGGATCTCCCGCATCTCCCAGGTCTCGATGACGTCACCAGGCTTGATGTCGTTGAACTTGCCGAGCCCGATACCGCACTCGTAGCCCTCGCGGACCTCGGTCGCGTCGTCCTTGAAGCGGCGCAGCGACTCGACGCTCAGGTCGCCCTTCACCACGGTGCCGTCGCGGAGCAGACGGGCCTTGGTGTTGCGGCGGATGAGCCCGGAGCGGACCAGCGAACCGGCGATGTTGCCGATCTTCGGCACCCGGAAGACCTCGCGGACCTCCGCCGTGCCGAGCTGGACCTCCTCGTACTCGGGCTTGAGCATGCCCTTGAGCGCGGCCTCGACGTCCTCGATCGCGGCGTAGATGACCGAGTAGTACCGGACGTCCACGCGCTCGCGGTCGGCCAGGTCGCGGGCGTTGCCCTCGGCCCGGACGTTGAAGCCCAGGATCACCGCGTCGGACGCGGACGCGAGCGTCACGTCGTTCTCGGTGATCGCGCCGACGCCGCGGTGGATGATCCGCAGCGACACCTCAGGATCGATCTCGATCTTGAGCAGCGCGTCCTCGACCGCCTCGACCGAGCCGGAGACGTCGCCCTTGAGGATGAGGTTGAGCTGGGTGTTCTCACCCTCCTTGAGGCGGTCGAACAGCGACTCGAGCGTCGGACGGCCACGGCTCTGCGCGAGGGCGGCGTTGCGCTCGCGCGCAGCCCGCTGCTCGGCGATCTGCCGGGCGACGCGGTCCTCGTTCACGACGAGGAAGTTGTCGCCGGCGCCGGGGACGCTCGTGAAGCCGAGCACCTGGACCGGCTGGCCGGGGCTGGCCGCCGACACGTTCTCGCCGCGCTCGTTGAGCATGGCGCGGACGCGGCCGAAGGCGTCGCCGGCCACGATCGAGTCGCCGACGTGCAGCGTCCCGCGCTGGACGAGGACGGTCGCGACGGCGCCGCGGCCCTTGTCGAGGCGGGCCTCGATGGCCACGCCCTGCGCGTTCACGCCGGCGTCCGCCAGCAGCTCGAGCTCGGCGTCGGTCGTCAGCAGGATGGCGTCGAGCAGCTCGTCCAGGCCCGTGCGGGCCTTGGCCGAGACGTCGACGAACATCGTCGTGCCGCCGTACTCCTCGGCGACCAGGCCGTACTCGGTGAGCTGACCACGGACCTTCGCCGGGTCGGCGCCCTCCTTGTCGACCTTGTTGACGGCGACCACGATCGGGACCTCGGCGGCCTGGGCGTGGTTGAGCGCCTCGATGGTCTGCGGCTTGACGCCGTCGTCGGCCGCGACGACCAGCACGACGATGTCGGTGACCTTCGCACCGCGGGCGCGCATGGCGGTGAACGCCTCGTGGCCCGGGGTGTCGACGAAGGTGACCTCGCGGACACCGCCCTCGACGGGGTGGTGCACCTGGTAGGCGCCGATGTGCTGCGTGATGCCGCCGGCCTCGCCCTTGACGACGTCGGTCTGGCGGATCGCGTCGAGCAGCAGCGTCTTGCCGTGGTCGACGTGACCCATGATGGTCACGACCGGCGGGCGCGAGACGAGGTTCGCCTCGTCGTCGTAGTCGGCGCCGAAGGTGAGGTCGAAGCGGTCCAGCAGGGCCGCGTCCTCCTCCTCCGGGGTGACGATCTGCACGTCGTAGCCCAGGTGGGCACCGAGCAGCTGCAGGGTCTCGTCGGTGCACGACTGCGTCGCGGTGACCATCTCGTTCAGCTCGGTGAAGACGACCTGGACGAGCGAGCCGGGATTGGCGTTGATGCGGTCGGCGAAGTCGGCGAGCGAGGAGCCGCGCGGCAGGCGCACGGACTCGCCGTTGCCGCGGGCGACACCGCCGCCCATCGTCGGCGCCGCCAGGTTGTCGAACTCCTGACGCCGCTGCTTCTTGCTCTTCTTGCCGCGGACCGGACGACCGCTGGAGCGCCCGAAGGCGCCGGGCGTGGCGCTCTTGCCGGCACCACCGCGCGGGCCACCGGGACGGCCGCCGAAGCCACCGCCGCCGGGACGGCCGGCGAAGCCGCCGCCACCACCGGGACCGCCGGGACGACCGGCGCCACCGGGGGCACCGCCCGGACGCGCACCGGGCATGCCGGGACGCGCCGCACCGCCGGGACCGCCCGTGCGGGGCGGGAACATGCCGGGGCCAGGACGGGGACCGCCCGCGCCGGCACCGGCCGGACGGGGCGGGAACATGCCGGGACCCGGACGGGGACCGGCGGGGCCGGGACGGGGAGCACCCGGGCGCGGCGGCATGCCGGGCGCGGTCCCTCCGGGACGCGGCATCGAGGCCGGCGACGGCGCACCGGGGCGCGGCGGCAGGCCGGGGGTCGGCGGACCCGGGCGGGCGGCCGG
>CAXTFU010000105.1:0-13335 GCA_964243385.1 uncultured bacterium
AGCCCGAGCAGCGAGGAGTGCACCCCCTCGTTCATCTGCGCGCCGACCGTGAGCCGCGGCTCCTGGGCGTGCTGGGCGATGACGCCGTCGAAGGCCTTGACGTACTCGAGCGCCCGGCGCATGAGCCCGGCGTCGCTCACGCAGCGGCCGTCGTCGGAGAAGACCCGCACCCGCGCGGCGCTGTCGGCCATGGTGCCGAGCTCGGCCATCGCCTCGCCGCCCAACCCGATGGTGACCGCGCCGACCGGCGCGACGTCGCAGTGCCCGGCGTCGCGGCCGAGCCGCCAGACCTGCTCGACGACGCCGGCGGTGTCGGCGACCGGGTCGGTGTTGGCCATCGCGTGGACGGCGGTGAAGCCGCCGAGCGCCGCCGCGAGGGTGCCGGTCTCGACCGTCTCGGCGTCCTCGCGGCCCGGCTCGCGCAGGTGCGTGTGCAGGTCGACCAGGCCCGGCAGCAGCACGCCGCCCCCGCCGTCGACCACGAGGCTGTCGCCGTCGGACAGCTCGAGACCGAGCTCGACGACGCGGCCCCCGTCGAGGCGGACGTCGACGAGGTCCTCGCCGTACGGGCGCACCGCGCGCAGCAGGCAGGAGGGGGCGGTCATGCGAGGGCTCCGGTGGGGACGGGCTGCGCCGAGGTCGAGGCCGAGGTCGAGGCGGTGGCGGGAGCGCCGATGGCGGGCGAGGCGCCGCCGAGCAGCAGGTAGAGCACGGCCATGCGCACGCTCACCCCGTTCGCGACCTGCTCCTGGATGGTCGAGCGGGGCCCGTCCGCGACCTCGGGCGCGATCTCCATGCCGCGCACCATCGGACCGGGGTGCATGACGATCGCGTCGTCGTGCAGCCGCTCGGCGCGCCGGACGTCGAGCCCGTAGCGCCGGGCGTACTCGCGGGCGCTCGGGAAGAACGCCGTGCCGCGCTCCCCCGCCGGTCCCATCCGCTCGCGCTGCACCCGCAGCATCATCACGACGTCGGACGACGGCAGCACGGCGTCGAGGTCGTACGAGACGGCGGCCGGCCAGGCCGCCACGCCCACCGGCAGCAGCGTCGGCGGCGCGACGAGGGTGACCTCGGCGCCGAGCGTGTGCAGCAGCAGGACGTTGGAGCGGGCGACCCGGCTGTGCAGCACGTCGCCGACGATCGTCACGCGCAGGCCCTCGAGCCGGCCGCAGCGCTGGCGCATCGTGTAGGCGTCGAGCAGCGCCTGGGTCGGGTGCTCGTGCGTGCCGTCGCCGGCGTTCACCACCGACCCGCGCACCCAGCGGGCGAGGTTGGCCGGCGCGCCCGACCACGAGTGCCGGCACACGACCGCGTCGGAGCCCATCGCCTCGAGCGTCAGCGCGGTGTCCTTGAGGGTCTCCCCCTTGGACACGCTCGAGCCCTTGGCCGAGAAGTTGATGACGTCGGCCGACAGGCGCTTGGCGGCCAGCTCGAACGACGTGCGGGTGCGGGTCGAGTCCTCGAAGAACAGGTTCACCACGGTGCGGCCGCGCAGCGTCGGGAGCTTCTTCACCGTCGCGCGCGACGACACGAGCGCGAGCTCCTCGGCCGTGTCGAGCACGAGCGTCGCGTCGTCGAGCGACAGGTCGGCCGCCGACAGCAGGTGGCGCTTCACCGGCCCGCCTCGGGCGCCGACCGGGCGCCGTGCGCCGGGCCGAGCAGCACGCCGTCGCGGCCGTCGTCCTCCTGCAGCAGCACGTGGACCGTCTGCTGGAGCGACGTCGGGATGTTCTTGCCGACGTAGTCGGCCCGCACCGGCAGCTCGCGGTGGCCCCGGTCGACCAGGACGGCGAGCTGGACGGCGCGCGGCCGGCCGAGGTCGGCGAGCGCGTCGAGGGCGGCTCGCACCGTCCGCCCGGAGAACAGGACGTCGTCGACGAGCACGACGAGCCGGCCGTCGACGCCGCCCGCCGGCACCTCGGTCTCCTCGAGCGCCCGGGGGCCCTTCAGACGCAGGTCGTCGCGGTAGAGCGTCACGTCGAGGCTGCCGGTCGGGACGTCCAGGCCCTCGAAGGCCCGCATCCGGGCGGCGAGGCGGCGCGCGAGCGTCGTCCCGCGGGTCGGGATGCCGAGCAGGACGACGTCGGTGCCGCCGCCGGTCTTCTCGAGCAGCTCGTGCGCCATGCGGTCGACGACGCGCAGCACGTCGGGTCCCTGCAGGACCGGACGGGCGGCCTGCGGGTCGCCGGTGACGGGGCGGTCCGGTGGCGTGGACGGCGCAGCCGTCACAGCGGCCTCCTTCCCCGCCTCACGGGACGGGCTCGGTGGAGGGTCGTGTCGACCTCGGACGCTACACCGCCCTCGCAGGGCGTGACCGAGCGCGGGAGGGCACACTGGTGGTGGACGCGCGACACCCGTACGGGTGAGTCACTTGACCAGTCAAGCGTCGCCGCCTAGCGTCACTGTCTGTAATCAGAACGACGTGGCGAGGCTGTGACACCGGGGATTGCGCGGTCACCCCGTTCAGGACGATCTGTCCTGGGCGGTCCCGGTCGAGCCAGTGGTGAGACCGACGCCCCGGAGGCAACGACGCGCCCCACCTCGGGTGCGCCTGACGACGGGAGCAAGACGATGACCGACTACGCGAAGAGCCTCGGCGCACGGCTGCGGGCGATCCGCACCCAGCAGGGCCTGTCCCTGCACGGCGTGGAGGAGAAGAGCCAGGGCCGCTGGAAGGCGGTGGTCGTGGGCTCGTACGAGCGCGGTGACCGCGCTGTGACGGTGCAGCGACTCTCCGAGCTCGCCGACTTCTACGGCGTGCCCGTGAACGAGCTGCTCCCGGAGGGCCACCCCAGCACCGCGCTGGAGCCGGCCTCCCGGATCGTGATCGACCTCGAGCAGCTGTCCTCCGTGCCGCCGGACCGGGCCGCTCCGCTGGCCCGCTACGCCGCCACCATCCAGAGCCAGCGCGGCGACTACAACGGACGGGTGCTGTCGATCCGGCACGAGGACATGCGGTCACTGGCCGTCATCTACGACGCCTCGCCGAGCGCGCTCACCGAGCAGCTCATCGGCTGGGGCGTCCTGTCCCCCGACGCCCGGCGCGCGCTCGACGCCTGAGCGGCGTCGCAGGAGGTCAAGCGGGCGGCCGGTCCGGCCGAAGACCTCCTCGTGAGCACCTCGATCGAGCCCCTGCTGCGCGCACTCGTGGAGTCCGGCGGCTCCGACCTGCACTGCAAGGTCGGGTCGCCGCCACGGGTGCGCGTGGACGGGCAGCTGCGGCGCCTCGAGTGCGCGGTGCTCACCTCGGAGGACACCGAGCTGCTCATGCACGAGGTGCTGCCGCCCGAGCAGCTGGACGACTTCCTCGCGAGCAACGAGGCGGACTTCGCCTACTCGGTCCGCTCCCTCGGCCGGTTCCGAGTGAACGCCTTCCGCTCGCGCGGCAGCTGCGGCCTGGTGTTCCGCCGCGTCTCGATCGGCGGCGTCGGCCTGGCCGACCTCGGCCTGCCCGCGGTGCTGGCGTCGCTGGCGATGGAGCCGCGCGGCCTCGTCCTGGTGACCGGACCGACCGGGTCCGGCAAGACGACGACGCTGGCCGGGATGATCGACCACATCAACTCCACCAAGGAGTGCCACATCGTCACCATCGAGGACCCGATCGAGTTCCTGCACGGTGACAAGGTCGCGATGGTCAGCCAGCGCGAGGTGCGCGTCGACACGCAGGACTTCCCGACCGCCATGCGCGCCGCGATGCGGCAGGACCCCGACGTCATCCTCGTCGGCGAGATGCGCGACCTCGAGACGGTGAACGCCGCGCTGGCCGCCGCGACGACCGGCCACTTCGTCATGTCGACCCTGCACACCAGCAACGCCGCGGAGACGATCACCCGCGTCATCGACTTCTTCCCCCCGCACGAGCAGAAGCAGGTGCGGCTCGCCCTGGCCGGGGCGATCAAGGGGATCGTCTGCCAGCGGCTGGTCCCCCGCGCCGACGGGCAGGGCCGCTGCGTCGTCATGGAGATCGCCGTCGCGACCGGACGGATCGTCGACGCCATCGCCGACCCGGACAAGACGAGCACCATCAGCCAGCTCGTCGCCGAGGGCGGCTACTACGGCATGCAGACCTTCGACCAGCACCTGGTCGCGCTGCTGCGCGACGGCGTCGTCACCCTCGAGGACGCCATGGCCGTCAGCTCGAACCCGCACGACCTCACCGTGAAGCTGCGCGGGCTCGGCCTGGTGGCCTGACCGGCGCGGCCGCGTGCGGGCAGCCCTGCTAGACCGCGAGGCTCGGCTTGAGCTGCAGCAGCCGGGCGAGCAGCCCGTTCACGAAGCCGGCGCTCTCGTCGGTCGACAGGCTGCTCACCAGCGCGACCGCCTCGCTGACGGCCACCCCGTCGGGCACGTCGTCGCACCAGAGCAGCTCGTAGGTGCCGATGCGCAGCGCCGCGAGGTCGACCGGCGGCATGCGCTCGAGCGTCCACTGCTCGGCGTAGGTCGACAGCAGCTCGTCGATCCGCTCCTGGTGCGTCACGACGCCCTCGACGAGCTCGGTGGCGTACTCGGGCACCGGCGGGTCGCTCTGCGCGAGCCGCTCGCGCAGCGTCGCCATCGGGTCGTTGTCGCGCTGCCCTGCCTCGTACAGGACGTCGAGCGCGCGCTTGCGCGCCTTGCTGCGGGCACCCACTAGGAGGTGACGCGGCCCAGGTAGCGCCCGTCGCGGGTGTCGACCTTGATCTTCTCGCCGCTGGTGAGGAACAGCGGCACCTGGATCTCCGCACCCGTCTCCAGGGTGGCCGGCTTCGTGCCGCCCGTCGACCGGTCGCCCTGCAGGCCGGGGTCGGTGTGCGAGACGAGCAGCTCGACGCTGGCGGGCAGCTCGACGTACAGCGCGGCGCCCTCGTGCAGGGCCACCGTCGCCTCCATGTTCTCGAGCAGGTAGTCCTTGACCGTCCCGAGCGTCTGCTCGGGCACGTACATCTGGTCGAAGGTGTCCTGGTCCATGAAGACGTAGTCGGTGCCCTCCTTGTACAGGTAGGTCATCGTCCGCTTGTCGACCGTGGCGACGTCGACCTTGGTGCCGGCGTTGAAGGTCTTGTCGACGACCTTGCCGGTCATGACGTTCTTGAGGGTCGTGCGCACGAAGGCGCCGCCCTTGCCCGGCTTCACGTGCTGGAACTCGTTCACCGCCCACAGCCCGTTGTCGAGGCTGAGCACCATGCCGTTCTTGAGGTCGTTCGTCGTCGCCATGGCGCCCAGGGTACCGACCTCACTCCCCTGCCCCGGAGCCCTGCCCTGGCCCGGACGCGCCGGTGCCCGGCTCGACCGAGGTCGAGCCGGGCACGGGAGCTGGAGCGGGCGTGCGGTCCTACGGGGTGGTCACCGGCGCGTGGACGGCCTGCTGCCACTCGACCAGGTCCTCGAGCAGCGCCCGGACAGCGTCACGGACCTCGCGGTCGTCCGCGTCGCCCTTGATCTGGTTGTTCGCGCGGGCGATGGCCTGGTGCAGGTACGACACGGCGCGCGTCTCGTTGCCGGCGTCGGCGAAGCGCTGCGCCACGGCGACGCGCTCCTCGATCGTGTCGGCGACGCGCTGGTTGATGCGGCCCACCGCGACGAACTGGTCTATCGTGTCGGGCACGTCGTGGAACAAGACGCAGTCGGAGGCGTCACCGGTGACGCCGGCGCTCCACTCGATGCCGCCGAGGATGTGCTGCAGGAACACCGGGTCGGCGTACGACGCCTCGGTGTGGCCGGCGCCCTCGTACCACGAGCGGCCGCCCTCGAAGTTCTGGCACCAGCTCAGCGGGTGGTCGGCGCCCATCGTGCCGGGGCCCGGGTTGTACGTCGACTCGTCCAGCGTGATGAGCGTGTGGACGGCCGGACGGGGGTTGGCGGTGAAGTTGTACCACTCGTCGAAGCGCGCCCACGCCCGCGGCAGCTCCTCGGTGGAGGGGTGCTCCGGGTCCTCGACGCGCATGACGGCGTTCTGGTTGGCCGGGTGGTTGCGGAACCGCGC
The DNA here is from genome assembly GCA_964243385.1 of uncultured bacterium. Lineage (GTDB taxonomy): Bacteria > Actinomycetota > Actinomycetes > Mycobacteriales > SCTD01 > SCTD01. The sequence continues at coordinate 5,963 of CAXTFU010000105.1, forward strand.
GCCGCCACCGGTGAGCTGGCCGTACCACGGCACGGTGTGCATCGAGTCGGTCGCGGCGTGGATGCCCGCGAAGCCGCCGCCGGCGCGGACGTACCCCTGGTAGGCGGCGAGCTCGGCCGCGTCGAGCAGCGTCGGCCGCGCGGGGTCGAGGTTGTTGGTGTTGTCGACGGTCGAGACGAACACGACGGTCTCGTACTTCGCCAGGCCCTGCGCCGTGAACGGCGTGGACGCCAGGGTGCGGGTCGGCTGGCCCACCGAGACCTGGCCGGCGACCGTCGACACCGGGTCCCAGACGTCGACGGTGAAGCCGTTCGCCTGGCCCAGCGCGATGATCGCGGTCGTGGCCTCGTCGATGCTGCTGTGGCGGAAGCCGGTGGTCTTGCCGACCACGAGCACGTCGTACGGCTCGACGGCCTGCTGTGCGGAGGCGACCGGTGCAGACGCCATGACGGGGATGGCCATGGCCATGCTGAGTGCGCCGACGACGGCCTTGCGGAGGTGCTTGGTCATCCTGCTCCTCGAGATCTTCCGCCCGCCGGCCACCGCCTTTGGCGGCCGACTGGTGCGGTTTCGCCCGGAAACGTAGGACGCAGGTCACAGCCCGTCAACGTGCTGCGACAGGTACCGCAGCGCCGCGCGGTAGCCCTCGACGCCCAGGCCGGTGATCGTCGCCGTGGCGACGGCGCTGACGACGCTGTGATGGCGGAACGGCTCGCGCGCGTGCACCTGGCTGAGGTGCACCTCGACGAGCGGCGCCGTCAGCTGCGCGCACGCGTCGCGCAGGGCGTAGGAGTAGTGGCTCCAGGCGGCGCTGTTCAGCACGACCGGCAAGCCGGCGTCGGCGGCCTCGTGCACCCAGCCGACCAGCTGCGCCTCGTCGTCGGTCTGGCGCACCTCGACCTCGAGCCCGACCTCTGCCCCGGTGCGGACGCAGGTCTCGGCGAGCTCGGCGTGCGTCGTCGTGCCGTAGACGAGCGGCTCGCGGGTACCCAGCCGGCCGAGGTTCACGCCGTTCAGCACCAGCACCCGGCGCGTCACGGGGAGACCGTCACAGGGAGACCCGTCACAGGGAGACCCGTCACAGGTAGACCTCGGGCCCGCGGTCGCGGCGGACCTCCCCGTAGGCGGCGACGAGCAGCCCGGGGTCGGGGTCGTCGAGGATGCGGGGGCTGGCGAGCGCGTCGAGCACGACGAAGCGCAGCCGGTCGCCGCGGCTCTTCTTGTCCAGGCGCATCGCGGCGTGCACCCGCGCCCAGTCGCCGGTGTAGCTCGTCGGCAGGCCGACCGACTCGAGGACCGCCCGGTGCCGGGCGGCCGTCGCGTCGTCGAGCCGGCCGGCGAGGCGCCCGAGCTCGGCGACGAACGCGAGCCCCACCGAGACGGCGGCGCCGTGCCGCCAGCGGTACTCCTCGACCTTCTCGATCGCGTGCGCGAGCGTGTGGCCGTAGTTGAGGAACTCGCGCGAGCCCTGCTCGGTGAGGTCGTCGCCGACCACCCGGGCCTTGACCGCGACGGCCCGCTCGACGAGCTCGCGCGTGTGCGGGCCGGTCGGCGACTGCGCCGCCGCCGGGTCGCGCTCGATCAGCTCGAGGATGCGCGGGTCGTGCGTGAAGCCGACCTTCACCACCTCGGCGAGCCCGGCGACGTAGTCGTGCTTCGGCATCGTCTCGAGGGCGGTCAGGTCGCACAGCACCCCGGCCGGCGGGTGGAAGGCGCCGACGAGGTTCTTGCCCGCCGAGGTGTTGATGCCGGTCTTGCCGCCGACGGCCGCGTCGACCATGCCGAGCAGCGTCGTCGGCACGTGCACCACCGGGACGCCCCGCAGCCAGGTCGCGGCCACGAAGCCGGCGAGGTCGGTCGTCGCGCCGCCCCCGACGCTCACGACCGCGTCGGTGCGGGTGAAGCCGACCTGCCCGAGCACGTCCCAGAGGTACGCGGCGACCTTGAGGTCCTTCTGGCCCTCGCCGTCGGGCACCTCGACGGCGTGCGCGGCGTGCCCGTGCTGCTCGAGGTCCAGTCGCACGGCCTCGGCCGTCTCGCGCAACGACGCCGGGTGCACGACGGCCACCCGCGCGCTGCGGCTGACGAGCGCCTCGAGCTCGCCGAGCAGGCCGCGCCCGATGACGACGTCGTACGGACGGTCCCCGGCGACGCGGATGCGGGTCGGCTCCTGCTCGCCGGTCACGCGCGCGCCGCCAGTCCCGCGAGCACGTCGTCGACGATCACCCGCGGCGGTCGTCCGCTGGTGCTCACGACGGCGGTCGCGACCTCGCGGTACAGCGGCATGCGCTCGTCGAGCAGCACCTTCAGCGTCCCGCGGGGGTTGATCGCCAGCACGGGGCGGTCGCGGTTGAGGCCGACCCGCGAGGCGGCCGTCGACAGGTCGACCTCCAGCAGCACGACGTGGGCGTCGCGCAGCAGCGCGCGGGTCTCGGCAGCGAGCACCGCTCCGCCGCCCAGGCTCAGCACGCCGTCGTGCTCGGCCAGCGCGGTCGCGACGGCCGCCCGCTCGAGCGCCCGGAAGTGCGCCTCGCCGTCCTGCACGAACAGGTCGCTGATGCTCTTGCCGGCGGCGCGCTCGACGTCGTGGTCCGTGTCGCGGAACCCCACCCGCAGGCGCTCGGCGGCGATCCGCCCGATCGTGGTCTTGCCGGCGCCGGGCGGCCCGACGAGCACGAGGACCGGCCCGCGGCCGCCTCCACCTCCACCTCCAGCACCGCCGGTCATCGGACCGTCAGGCTCTTGAGGTAGCCGTCGAGGTTGCGGCGGGTCTCGTCCACCGAGTCGCCGCCGAACTTCTCGACGACGACGTCGGCCAGCACCAGCGCGACCATCGCCTCGGCGACGACCCCGGCGGCCGGCACGGCGCAGACGTCGCTGCGCTGGTGGTGCGCGAGCGCCTGCTCGCCGGTCGCGGTGTCGATCGTCTTGAGCGCCCGCGGGATGGTGCTGATCGGCTTCATGGCGGCCCGCACCCGCAGCACCTCGCCGCTGGACATGCCGCCCTCGGTGCCGCCGAGCCGGCCGCTCGTGCGGCTCAGGCCCTGCTCGGTGCGGACGATCTCGTCCATCACCTGGCTGCCGCGCTTGCGCGCCACCTCGAAGCCGTCGCCGACCTCGACGCCCTTGATGGCCTGGATGCCCATGAGCGCGGCCGCGAGCTTGCTGTCGAGCCGGCGGTCCCAGTGGACGTGGCTGCCCAGCCCCGGCGGCAGGCCGTACGCGAGCACCTCGACGACGCCGCCGAGGGTGTCGCCCTCCTTCTTGGCGGCGTCGACCTCGTCGACCATGCGCGTCGCGGCCGCCTCGTCGAACACCCGCACGGGGCTCGCGTCGACGACCGCGAGGTCGTCCGGCGTCGGCAGCGCCGTCCCGTCGGCGACCGACGCCGATCCGATGCTCACCACGTGGCTGAGCAACGCGATGTCGCAGGCCTGCGCGAGGAAGGCCTTGGCGACCGCGCCGAGCGCGACGCGGGCCGCCGTCTCGCGGGCGCTCGCGCGCTCGAGCACCGGACGGGCGTCGTCGAAGCCGTACTTCTGCATGCCGACCAGGTCGGCGTGCCCCGGACGCGGCCGGGTCAGCGGTGCGTTGCGCGCGAGGCCGGCCAGCTCGTCGGCGTCGACCGGGTCGGCGGCCATGACCGTCGACCACTTGGGCCACTCGGTGTTGCCGACCCGCACCGCGACGGTGCCGCCCTGCGTGAGCCCGTGCCGGACACCGCCGAGGAACTCGACCTCGTCGCGCTCGAACGCCATGCGGGCCCCGCGGCCGTGGCCGAGCCGGCGGCGGGCCAGCTCGTCGGCCACCTCCCCGGTGGTGATCCGCACGCCGGCGGCCATCCCCTCGAGCACGCCCATCAGGGCGGGGCCGTGCGACTCCCCTGCGGTCAGCCAGCGCAACATGGGCCCAGTCTTCCAGACCTGCGCGGCGCCGCCGGGCGAGCGCGGTCCGGCCCGGGGTCACGACCCCGCTGCGTGCACGTCGGTCCCCCGGTGTCGGCTGCCTGCGCCGGCCGACCGCGCTGCACACGTCGTGATCGCCGCGGACCGGCCGACGCGCTCGTGGCGCACCGCCGGGCCCGGGGGACGACCACGACGTGTGCGCCGTGGTCGCTCGGACGCCGGACACGGACGCCACGCGCATGACGGCCACGGCGACGCGGCCCGCGCCGGGAGGCACGGGCCGCGTCGCCGACGGTGCGGCGCCCCTAGCGCAGGGCGGTCACCGCGTCGACCGCGACGGCCGTGCCCGAGCTGCGCGGGCCCTGGACGCCCACGCCCTTGACGACGACCCGGTGGACGCCGGAGCCGCTCGCGAAGGTGGTCCGGGCCAGGACGACGCCGCAGCCGCTGTAGGACCGGTAGCCGTCGACGCGCTTGACCCGCTTGCCGTCGGCCCAGACCTCGAGCACGCCGTGCGTCGGCCCGACGCAGCCCTTCACCTCGGCGCCGCGGCCGTGCAGCACGACGCTGGCGGAGGTCGTCCGCCCGGCGGTCGGCACGCTGCGGCTGAAGGTGCGGCGAACGGCGTTGCTGGCCACGAGCCGCGTCCAGCGCCCGGAGACGGCCAGCGACGGCGAGCGGTCGTCGACGACCGGGTCGACGCGGACGGTCGAGCTGCTCCCGGCGACCGGGTTGCCCGCCCGGTCGGTGATGCCGCCGCTGACGGTGAGGCGGTGCGGCGCGCCGGGCACGAGGCGCCGGCTCGCCCGGACGACGGCGGTGCGGCGGTCGGCCGACGCGCTGACGGTCGAGGTCGTCCCGCCGAGCACCACGCTGCGCGCACCGATGCCGACCACGGGCTCGGAGAAGCGGACGAGCAGGCGGCCGTCGGCGCCGAGGGCCGAGCCGGCGACCGAGACGCGCGGCGCCGTCCCGTCGCGGGTGAACGCGCGGGTCGACGACCAGGGCAGCCGGTGCCCGCTGGCGTCGACCGGCTGGACGCGCCACAGGTAGCCGCCGTCGGGGTAGCGCTTCGTCGACGAGACGTGGGAGGTGGTGTCGACCAGCTCGTCGTCGACGAGGCCGCTCTTGGTGAAGTCGGGGTTGTCCCGACGGGCCACCTGCACGTGGTAGGCGTACGCCTCGGACGTCGCCGGGCCGCCGACGGCCGCGCTCTGCGCCGACGAGGCCGACTGCCAGGACAGGGCCACCTCGCTGCCGCCGACGAGGGCGCCGGCGGCCGGAGCGGCCTGCGCCAGGCGGGCGCTGCTCTTGCGGAACCGGACCGGAGCGCTCGGCTCGTCGCAGCCCGGCCGCTGGCCCGCGGCCGTCGGCTGCGTCGTGCACGGCTGCACCACGACGTGGTAGCTCGCGCCGGCCGTGCTGTCGCGCCAGGCGTCGAGCGGCGTCCAGGACAGGCCCGGGGTCTCGGTCACCGCGTGGACGTTCGTGAACTCGGCGTCCAGCGCGACGTACACCCGGTACCAGCTGGCTCCGGTGACCGGCTGCCAGGAGATGGTCGGGAAGTCGCGGCACACCGCGCCGGTGCAGACGTCGGACGACAGCGCCGGCGTCGGCATCGGCCGCGACGGCGCCACGAGCGTGTCGTAGGCGGGCACCGGACCGGTCGGCCGCACGGGGACGTCGGTGAAGGCGACGCCCTCGGACCAGGCGCCCTTCTCCACGGTGTGCGCGGGGTCGCAGCTGCCCTCGGTCTCCGGGGCAGCGGTCGGGGACGTGCTCGCAGAGGGGCTGGCCGACGGGCTGGCCGAAGGACCGGCGGACGGGCTGGCACTGCTCGACGGCGACGCCGACGGGGAGGGCTGGCCGCCGCCGATCGGCGCGCCGGACGTCAGCGGCGCCGGCGTCTCGGGACAGGCGCTGACGTCGAGCTCGTTCGTCTTGGCAGGCGGCAGCGAGCTGATGCCCTCGTCGACCAGCGGCGTCGTGTCGAGCTCCCGGGCGTCGTCGACGACGTGGTCGAGCGGACGGACCCGCCACCAGCGGGCCTCGCCGGTCTGCAGCAGCTTGAAGAAGCACTCGCCGGCCATGTCGTTCTTGCCGCCGTCGCCCTGGCTGTTGAAGGGGGTGACGGACGTGCGCGTCGTGAAGCAGGACTCCGTCACCGGGTCGGACTGGGTCCGGAACGGTGCGTCGAAGTACGGGCTGGTGCTGACCTGCAGCTGGTACTCCGACGCGGTGGGCACCGGGGTCCAGCGGAACACCGACAGGCCCGGGGTCGTGGAGGCGCCGACCGGGCTGATCGGCCGGGCCCGGGCCGACCAGCCGCGGGAGAAGGCGCCGTTCCCCGACCAGCGCCCCTGGCCGCCGGCGCCGACGGCGGCGACGCGCCACACGTACGACGCGTGGGGCAGCGCCGTCGGCAGCGTCAGCCGGGTGGCGACGGTGGTCAGCTCGAGCGTCGGGTCGTCGGACCACTCGTCGTCGGTGCCGACCTGCACGGCGTAGGTCCGGGCGCCCGGCACGGGCGCCCAGTCGAGCACGACGTCCTTCTGCGGCGCGCCGTCGACGACCGGCGCGACGACGGACGGCGCCGGGGGCAGCGCGGCGGCCGCGGCGTCGACCAGCAGCGGCGTGAGGCTGCCGGCGACCACGGCGGCCGTCGTCACCACGATGCCGGCCAGCGTGCGACGCCGGACGGGGGGCGAGCTGTTCACGGGTCTCCTCGGGTGCTTCGGTGCGCGGACGCCGCGCGGGGGTGCTGCAGGGGGACGGTCGGGACGAGCGGGTCCGGCTCAGACCGCCGGGACGGACGCGGGGGTGCCGGTGACGACGTCGAACGGGCTGCCGGTGCGGAGCTGCACGACCGCCGTCCACTGGCCCGCGCCGGGGCCCTGCTGCACCGACAGCAGCAGCAGCTCGTCCGCGGGCCCGAAGGAGCCGCTGACCGGCACGCGCACGGGCGTCCCGTCCAGCACGAACAGGGCGGTGGAGGTGTCCCCGGTCGTCTGGACGCCGGACAGGACGAGCGGGCGGCGCTCGACCGGCGGCGCGGTCGGCGCCGGCTCGACGGGCAGCGGGACGGAGCCCGTGCCCGGGAGGACCGGGACGGTGCCGGTGCCCGAGCCCGAGCCGGTGCCCGTGCCCGTGCCGGTGCCGGAGCCGCCCGGGAGGACCAGGACGGGCCCGCTGCCGGAGCTCGCGCCCGAGCTGCCGGTCGTCTCCGGCTGCGCGGACGAGCCCGTCGTCGTGGCCGCCGCCGGCGGCACGTACAGCGGACGGAACGGGTCGCGCGCCGGCGGGCGCGCCGCCGCGGTCGGCGAGGGCGTCGCTGCCGGGCGCGGGTGCGCGAAGCGGTCGCTCACCGGCGGCGCGGCGAGCGTCGCGGCCTGTCCGGGAGCGTCGCCGCCCGCCAGGACCAGCACGCCGGCGCCGAGCGTGGCGAGGGTGAGGACCGCGGTGCTCAGC
>CAXTFU010000106.1:0-5796 GCA_964243385.1 uncultured bacterium
CGCCACGCCCGTGCCGGCGCCCACCGGCTCGTCGAGCCGGACGTCCACGCAGACCCGGACCCGCACGCGCGGCGCCGACGACCCGGCGACGCACGACGCCGGTGACGACCACGGGGGACGGCGCGGCGGGTCCGACGACGGCGGTTCCGACGACCGCGGCGGCTCCGACGACCGGGGCGGCTCCGAGGACCGGGGCTCGGACGACCGCGGGTCGGACGACCAGGGTGCCGACGACCGCGGCGGGTCGGACGACCGGGGGTCCGACGGCTCCGCGGGCGGCGGCGACGACGACTGACCCGCGCTCCGCCCGCGCCGCACCACGGCGCGCGGGCGGAGCGGCCCGTCGACCTGGCCGAACACGCCGTGCGACGGGCCGGGACGCCCCATCCTGCGTTGGACACGCCGATCCGGGAGACACACCGCGAAGGGACCACGGCATGCGCGCAGGGCACGGACCGACGGCGCACGGGGCGGCGCCCGTCCCCCGTGCCGCCGGCGCGGAGGGCAGTGCGACGACCTCGGTCGTCACCGGACGGCGGTCGGCGCGGCCGGCCGGGCGAGGGGGCAGCCGCCGGACGGGTCCGGGCACCGTCGTCCTGCGCACGCCGCACGTCCCGGCGACGAGCGCGCCGGCGCGGGCGGTCGCGGCGTTCCTCGTCGCCGGCCTGGTCGTGCTGGGCGTCGTCGGCGGCGTCCTCGCCGTCGTCCAGCAGCGCGCGGCGGTGAGCGAGGCGGTCCGCGACGCCCGGACGCTCACCGTGCTGCAGGCGCGCGACGTCGTCGAGCCGGTGCTGACCGACGCGGCGCTGCGCCCGGGCCCGGCCCAGGACGCGCTCGACGAGGTGGTGCGGTCGCGGGTGCTCGGCACCCAGGTCGTCCGGGTGAAGCTCTGGGACCGCTCGGGCCGCGTCCTGTACTCCGACGACCGGGCGCTCGTCGGGCAGCGGTTCGACCTCCCGCCCGACGAGCTGGCCGCCTTCGGCCCGGGCGGCTCGCCCGTCGCCGAGGTGAGCGACCTCGACGAGCCGGAGAACGCCGGCGAGCAGCGCTTCGGCAAGCTGCTGCAGGTCTACCTCGGGGTGCAGACCGCCGAGGGGACGCCGCTGCTGTTCGAGACCTACTCCCCCTACGACCGCGTCGAGGAGGGCAGCCGCCGGCTGTGGCTGACCTTCCTGCCGGTGCTCATCGGCGGGCTCGCGCTGCTGTGGCTGGCGCAGGCCCCGCTCGCCTGGCGTCTCGCCTCGCGCCTGCAGGCCGCGCAGGAACAGCGCGAGCATCTGCTGCTCGCCACCCTCGCCGCCAGCGACCGCGGGCGCTCGCGCATCGCCGCCGACCTGCACGACGGCGTCGTCCAGGGCCTCAGCGGGGCGTCCTGGACCCTGAGCGCGGCCGCGACCCGGGCGGCGGGGCGCGGTGACACCGACACCGCCGGGGTGCTCGACGCGGTGGCGGTCGACCTGCGGCGGTCGTTGCGCGAGCTGCGCAGCCTGGTCGTCAGCATCCACCCGCCCGGGCTGCGGCGCGAGCCGCTGCACAGCAGCCTGCACGACGTGGTCGCCCCGCTCGAGGACCGCGGCGTGCGGGTGACGCTCGACCTGGCGGACGTCGAGGTCGACCAGCCGGCTCGCGACCTGGTGCTGCGGGCGGCGCAGGAGGCGGTGCGCAACGTGCTGCGGCACGCCGGCGCCCGGTCCGTGGCGGTGGCGCTGCACCGGGAGGCCGGCGACGTGGTGCTCGAGGTCGTCGACGACGGTGTCGGCTTCTCGGCCGGCGCCGGCCGCCGCGACAGCATGGGCCTGAGCCTGCTCGCCGGGCTCGCGGCGCAGGACGGCGGGCGGCTCGACGTCGCCTCCGCGCCCGGCTCGGGCACCCGCCTGGTGCTGCGCCTGCCGGCCGTGCGCCAGCCGGTGACCGCATGATCCGCGTCCTGCTCGTCGACGACCACCCCGTCGTCCGCCGCGGGCTCACCGACCTGCTCGGCGGCATCGACGACATCGACGTCGTCGGCGCGGTCGACGACGGCTCGGGCGCCGTCGCGGCCGTGCTCGAGCTCGTCCCGGACGTCGTCCTCATGGACCTGTCGATGCCCGGCCTGGACGGGACGTCCGCGACCCGCGAGGTGGTCGCCGCAGCGCCGGCGGTGCGCGTCGTCGTCCTGACCTCCTTCGCCGAGGCCGACCAGGTGCAGGGCGCGCTGCAGGCCGGCGCCGTCGGCTACCTGCTCAAGGACGCCGAGCCGGACGTCCTCGTGCGGGCGGTGCGGGACGCGGCGGCGGGCGGGGCCCCGCTGTCCCCCCGGGCCGCCACGGCGCTGCTGCCGCAGCGGACCACCCCGAGCGCGGCCGACCGGCTCAGCGAGCGGGAGCGGCAGGTGCTGGCCCTCGTCGCACAGGGCCTGTCGAACCGGCTCATCGCGCGGCAGCTCGACATCGCCGAGAAGACGGTCAAGACCCACCTCACCCGGGTGTTCGCGGCCCTGGAGGTGCGCGACCGGACGTCCGCGGCGCTGTGGGCGCAGCGGCACGACCTGCGCGTCTGACCGTGCGGCGCGGTGGGCAGGCGGACGTGACCCCGTCCCCGGACCTGCTGCTGCACGGCGTCCGACTCGTCCCGGTCGGCCGGCCCGCGCCCGACGGCCCGGTCGACCTGCGCGTGCGCGGCGGGGTCGTGACCGAGCTCGCCCCGTCGTTGCGGCCGGTGCCCGGCGAGCGGGTGCTCGACGCCGACGGCCGCTGGGCGTCCCCCGGCCTGTGGGACGCCCACGTCCACCTGCTGCAGTGGTCGCGCACGGTCAGCCGGCTGGACGTCAGCGGCACCGCCGACGCCGACGCGGTCCTCGAGGTGGTGCGCGCGCACGTGGCCGGGCTGCCCGACCACGGCAGCGTCGTCGTGGGGTACGGCCAGCGGACGGCGACCTGGCCGCGTCCGGCGACGGTCGCTGCGCTGGACGCCGTCAGCGGCGGGCACCCCGTGGTGCTCGTGAGCGGCGACGCGCACTCCGGCTGGCTGAGCTCGTCGGCGCTGGCGCTGCTCGGGCTCGCACCGCGTCCGGGGCCGGTCGTCGAGGACGAGTGGTTCGCCGCCTTCCCGGCGGTCGAGCGGCTCGAGCCGGACGCCGGCGCGCTCCTGCGGGCGGCCGTCGAGCAGGCCGCCGCGGCGGGCGTCGTCGGCGTCGTCGACATGGAGTGGGAGGCGGGGCACCTCGCCTGGCCGCCCCGGATCGCCGCGGGCGTCGACCTGCTGCGCGTCCGGACCGCCGCCTACCGCAACGAGCTCGACGACGTCATCGGCCGTGGGCTGCGCACCGGCACCCCGCTGCCCGGGGCCGGCGGGCTCGTCGTCCAGGGGCCCTTCAAGGTCATCTTCGACGGCTCGCTGAACACGCGGACGGCCTGGTGCTGCGAGCCGTACGCCGGCGAGGCCTGGCGCGGCACGGTGAACCTCAGCCCGGACGAGCTCGCTGACCTGTGCGCCACGGCTCGTGGCGCCGGGCTCGAGGTCGCCGTCCACGCTCTCGGCGACGCGGCGGTCGGCTCGGCGCTGGACGCCGTGCAGCGCTCGGGCGCGCGGGGCTCGCTCGAGCACGTCCAGCTCGTGGCCGACCGCGACCTGCCGCGCTTCGGCGCCCTCGGTGTGCGGGCCAGCGTGCAGCCCGCGCACCTGCTCGACGACCGCGACGTCACCGGGCAGCTGTGGCCGGACCGCCAGGAGCGCTGCTTCGCGCTGCGGGCGCTCCTCGACGCCGGCGCCGAGCTGCGACTCGGCTCCGACGCCCCCGTCTCGCGGCTGGACCCCTGGCTGGCGATGGCCGCCGCGGTGCACCGGTCGGGCGACGCACGCCCGGCCTGGACGGCGTCGCAGGCGATCACCCCGGCCGAGGCACTGGCGGCGAGCACCGACGGCCGCGGCACGATCGGTCCGGGCTCCCCCGCCGACCTCGTCGTCCTCGACGACGACCCGCTCGCGCCCGCGGACGACGCCGCGGCCGCGGCCGCCCACCTGCGGTCGGTGCGGGTCGCCGCCACCCTCGTCGGCGGACGGCAGACGGCCGGGGAGCTGCGCTAGTCGGCGAGGTCGGCGTCCTCGACGGCGAGCAGCACCCACACCGTCTTGCCCGGCTCGTCCGCCCGCACGCCCCAGTCGGAGGCGAGGGCGGCGACGATGCCGAGCCCGCGACCCGTCGTGGCGGTCGTGCTGTGCGTCCGTGGCCGCAGCGGCGTCGGCGAGGTGTCGGACGTCTCGATGCGCACGCAGCCGTCCTCGGCGTCCAGCACCACCGTGAAGCCGGTCCGGGCGTGCAGCGTGGCGTTGGTCGCGAGCTCCGAGACGACCTGCGCCGCCACCCACCCGGTCTCCGGCAGGCCCCACCCGGCGAGCGTGGCCACCGCCCAGCGCCGGGCGGCCGGCACGCTGGCCGGCGCTCCCGGCAGGGTCGTCGCGGCGCGGGGCACCCGTCGAGCGTAGGCCGCCACCGGGCGCGGACGCCGACGGCCGGCCCCCTGGCGTGGGGACCGGCCGGATCGGACGAGGGTCGAGCTAGGGAGCGCGGGTCGGGCGCGGGCCCCGCACCGGTGCGCTGCTGCCGCCCGAGGACGGGCGGCGCGGGCGGCCGTAGCTGTTGCTGCGACGCTCGCCCTGCGGACGCGGGACGTACGCCGGGCGCGGCGCCACGACGATCGGCTCGCCGGACACGGCCAGCTCGCGGACGGCCGGGTGGCCCGGCACGACGCTCAGCGCGGAGGCCTCGACGCCGGCCCGCTCGCGCAGGCGCTGGTGGTCGCGGACCTGGTCGCTCGTGACGAACGACAGGACGGTGCCGCTCGCGCCGGCGCGGGCGGTGCGGCCCGAGCGGTGCAGGTAGTCCTTGTGGTCCGCCGGCGGGTCGTAGTGCACGACCAGGTCGACGTCGTCGACGTGGATGCCGCGGGCCGCGACGTCGGTCGCGACGAGCACGCGGGCGTGCCCGCTCGTGAAGTCGTCGAGCGCCCGCTTGCGAGCGTGCTGGGTGAGGTTGCCGTGGATGGCCCCGGCCTCGACGCCCGACTTGCGCAGCGAGATCGCGAGGCGGTCGGCGCCGTGCTTGGTGCGGACGAAGATCAGCGTGCGGCCCGGGCGCGAGGCGACCTCGGCCGCGATGTCGACCTTGGCGTCGTGCTGCACGGCCCAGACGCGGTGGTCCATCGTCGTGACCTTGCTGGCGGCGGTGGCGACGGCGTGGATGGCCGGCTCCTTGAGGAACTGCCGCACCAGCTTGTCGACGCCCCGGTCGAGGGTGGCGGAGAAGAGCAGCTGCTGGCTCGTCGGGTCGGTCTGCAGCAGCAGCTCGGTGACGGCCGGCAGGAAGCCGAGGTCGGCCATGTGGTCGGCCTCGTCCAGCACCGTGACCTGCACGCCGGCGAGCGTGCACTCGCGCTGCTCGATGAGGTCCTTGAGCCGGCCGGGGGTCGCGACGACGACGTCGGCGCCGCGGCGCAGCTGGTCGATCTGCCGGCCCATCGAGGCGCCGCCGTAGATCGACATGACCTTCAGGTCGAGCGCCTGCGCCAGCGGCGCGAGGGCGTCGTGCACCTGCTGGGCCAGCTCGCGGGTCGGCACGAGCACCAGGCCGCGCGGGGTGCCGCGCAGCCGCTCGCCGCCGACGAGGCGGGTGAGCATCGGCAGGCCGAAGGCCAGCGTCTTGCCCGAGCCCGTGGCGCCGCGGCCGAGGACGTCACGGCCGGCGAGGGCGTCCGGGATGGAGCGCGTCTGGATGGCGAACGGGGCGTGCAGGTCGCGGCGGGCCAGCGCGCTGACAAG
>CAXTFU010000106.1:5806-9405 GCA_964243385.1 uncultured bacterium
AGGCGAAGGTGGCCGGAGCCGCGTCGGCCTCGAGGGCGGCGGTCTCGGCGGCAGCGGCGTCCGCGGCGGCGTCGAGCGCGAGCTCGAGGTCCGAGGCCACCGGCGGACGCGACGGGCGGGAGGAGCCTCCGCTGCGCGGGCGACCGCGGTAGCCGGAGGACGAGCCGCGCCCGGAGGAGGAGCGGCTGGACGAGCTGTAGGACGGGGTGGACGAGCTGGGACGGCCAGGCACGAGGAGAGGAGCTCCGTGATCTGTCGGGGGGTCGCAGGACGCGCACGCAGCGACACGCCCACCGGAGCGGACAGGAGCACGACACACGAAGCGACCAGCGGGCGGCTCGCCCGCAGAGGTGACGGTCGGATCAGGTGGACTCGACTGTCTGAGAGGATCAACCTACCGGCCGCGGCAGCTGTTCCCCCGCCCCTCCCCTGTGTCGTGCCCCACCACTGCTGGTCGCGCCGGCCGCGCCGCAAGCGGGCTGTGCCGAGGGCCCGCGCTCACGTTGGCCTCGCCGGCAGGGCGGCGACTGGTGATCGCCGGTCACGCAGCCAGCCCTCGCTGCGGAGCGCGACCCGGGGCGCCTGCGGCGACTCGCGACTTCTTGCACAGGGCTCACGCCCAGCGGGACGCCGCGAGCGGGCGACGGACCGATGATCGCCAGCTAGCAAGAGCGCAGCTCGACCTGCGGCGGGCCGAGCGGGTGCGGTGCAGGCGCGGGACGGGGCTGTCAGCCGAGGACGAGCGGTCAGTCGACGAGGTCGCGGACGACGGCGTCGGCGAGCAGGCGGCCGCGCAGGGTGAGGACGGCGCGTCCGGCCGCGAAGGGCGCGGGCTCGAGCAGGCCCTGCTCCGCGAAGCGCCCCGCGGCCGCGGCGCCGGCGGGCCGCAGGACGTCCAGCGGCAGGCCGTCGCGCAGGCGCACCTCGAGCAGCACCCGCTCGACGCGGCGGTCCTCGTCGTCGAGCACCTCGCGACCGGCGCCGGGCGAGCGACCGGCGGTGAGCCGCTCGGCGTAGGCAGCCGGGTGCTTGATGTTCCACCAGCGCACGCCGCCCACGTGGCTGTGCGCGCCGGGGCCGACGCCCCACCAGTCGCCGCCGCGCCAGTAGCCGAGGTTGTGCCGGCACGGCTCGCCCCAGTTGCTGACCTCGTACCAGCCGAGCCCACCGAGGGCCAGCTCGGCGGCGAGGTAGCGGTCGGCGAGCACGTCGTCGTCCGGCGCGGGCAGCAGGCCGCGCGCGACCTGCCGGCCGAGCCGGGTGCCGTCCTCGACGATGAGCGCGTACGCCGAGACGTGCGTCGGGCCGGCGGCGAGCGCGGCGTCCAGCGATGCCTGCCAGTCGTCGTCGCGCTCGCCGGGCGTGCCGTAGATGAGGTCGAGGCTCACCTGCTCGAAGCCGGCGGCGAACGCCTCCTTCGCGGCCTGCTGCGGGCGGCCGGGGGTGTGCGTCCGGTCGAGCACCTGCAGGACGGACGACACCGCCGACTGCATGCCGAACGACACGCGGGTGAAGCCGCCATCGCGCAGCGTGGCGAGGTACCGCTCGTCGACCGAGTCGGGGTTCGCCTCGGTCGTGACCTCCGCGCCGGGTGCGAGCCCCAGCTCGTCGCGCACGACCTGCAGCAGCCGGACGAGCTCGTCGGCCGGGAGCAGGGTCGGGGTGCCGCCGCCGACGAAGACCGTGTCGACGACCGGCGCCCGGTCGCCGAGCACGGCCCGGGCCTGTCGCACCTCGGCCGCGGCGGCGTCGGCGTAGGACGCCTGCAGCGCTCCCCCGCCGAGCTCGGACCCGAGGTAGGTGTTGAAGTCGCAGTAGCCGCAGCGCGAGGCGCAGAACGGGACGTGCAGGTAGAGCCCGAACGGACGCCGCCCCAGCTCGTCCAGCGCAGCCGGCGGAAGCGCGCCGTCGCTCGGGACGGGCTCGCCGTCGGGCAGGGCGCTGGGCACCCCTCCAGTCTGCGGCACGCGCCCGACCACGCCCCGACCACGCCCGACCACGCTCGACCACGCCCGTCTGCACCCGCTCCGCCGCACACATCGTGATCGCGCGTACGCCCGCGCCCGCGGACGACCGCCCGTTGCGGCCAGCTGGAGGATCAGGAGGTGTGCGGGATGGCCGACCGGCGCCCGACCGTCGCCGACGTGAGCCCGGCGGGATGCAGGGCGAGGTCGGACCGCTCGGCCCTAGGGACTGTTCAGTCCACCCGCTCCGCACACACGTCGTGATCGCGCGTCCGCGCGTGCCCGTGGAGGACAACCCGCGGCGGCCAGTTGGACGATCAGGAGGTGTGCGGCATGGCCGACCGGCGCCCGACCGTCGCCGACGTGAGCCCGTCGGGGTCCAGGGCGAGGTCGGACCTATCGGCGGCCCCCCAGGGACTGCTCGGCTCGGCCTCCAGGGACTGCCAGCGGCTACACCCGCTCTGCCGCACACATCGTGACCGCCGCGTACGCCCGCGCTCGCGGACGACCGCCCGTCGCGGCCAGCTGGACGATCAGGACGTGTGCGCGGTGGCGCGATCGGCGCGCGCAGCGGGACGACGCTCGCCCGGCGACGCGCTCCGCGCGGCCGTACGCTCGACGCCCCGTGATCAGGAGGTCGCCGTGCGTCGCCTCGTCCCCGTCCTCGCCGCGCTGGTCGTGCTGCTCGGCGCCGCGCCCGCCCCGGCCGCGAGCGCCGCGAGCACCCCGCAGGTGCTCGCCCGCGGGCTGGTCCAGCCGTGGGGCCTCGCCCTGCTGCCGGACGGCAGCGCGCTGTTCACCGAGCGGGAGAGCCGCCGCATCTGGGAGGTCCGGCCCGGCCGCCCCGCCCGCGTCATCTACACCGTCCGCGAGGCGGTCGCCCGCGGCGAGGGCGGGCTGCTCGGCCTCGCCGTCGGCCCCGACTACGCGCGCGACCGGCGGATCTACCTGTACTTCACGACCGCCACGGACAACCGGATCGGCTACGTCGTGCGCGGCTCGGCGGCGCGCCCGCGCATCGTGCTGCGCGGCATCCCGGCGGGGCCGACGCACGACGGCGGCCGCCTGCTCTTCGCCCCCGACGGCACCCTGTACGCGGGCACCGGCGACGCGGGCGTCCCGTCGCGGGCGCAGGACCGGCGCAGCCTCGGCGGCAAGGTGCTGCGGATGACCAAGGACGGACGTCCGCCGGCGGGCAGCCCGTTCGGCACGGTCGTGCACAGCCTCGGGCACCGCAACGTGCAGGGCCTCGCGCTCGACGCCGCCGGGCGCCTGTGGGCCAGCGAGCTCGGCCAGAACACCTGGGACGAGGTGAACGTCGTCGTCCGCGGCGGCAACTACGGCTGGCCGCTCGTCGAGGGGCGCAGCAGCGACCCGCGCTTCCGCGGGCCCGCCCACGTCTGGTCACCGGCGCAGGCCTCGCCCAGCGGGGTCGCGATGGTGGGCGGCAGCCTCGTGGTGACCGCCTTGCGCGGGCAGCGCCTGTGGCGGCTCGACCTGTCCGGCACGCGGGTCACCCGGGCGACCGCCCTGTACGCGGGCAGCTTCGGCCGGCTTCGCGCGGTGGCGCGCAGCCCGCGCGACGGCGCGCTGTGGCTGCTCACCGCCAACGGCGCGGACGACCGGGTGCTGCGG
>CAXTFU010000106.1:9505-13327 GCA_964243385.1 uncultured bacterium
GTGCTGCGGGTGGCCCGCTTCCCCTGACCCGGCGCACCGCACCTGCCCCGACGGCGCGCTGTGGCTGCTCACCGCCAACGGCGCGGACGACCGGGTGCTGCGGGTGGCCCGCTTCCCCTGACCCGGCGCACCGCACCTGCCCCGACGGCTCGCTGTGGCTGCTCACCGCCAACGGCGCGGACGACCGCGTGCTGCGGGTGGCGCGCTTCCCCTGACCCGGCGCACCGCACCTGCCCCGACGGCTCGCTGTGGCTGCTCACCGCCAACGGCGCGGACGACCGGGTGCTGCGGTGGCCGGCCTCCATTGACCCTGACCCTGACCCGGCGCCCGCATCCCGTCAGGGACCGGCGAGCACCGTCGACGGCGGCCGTGGCCACCGGCCGCGGCTAGCCTCGCCGCGCATGGAGCTCGTCCTCGTGCGGCACGCCCTGCCGCTGCGCGTCGACGCGACGCCGGACGGCGGGCCGGCCGATCCCGGGCTCGCCGGGCGCGGGCACGAGCAGGCCGCCCGGCTGGTGCAGGCGCTCGCCGGCGACGACGTCGACGGCCTGTACACCTCGCCGTCGCGGCGAGCCCGCGAGACGGCCGCGCCGCTCGAGCGGGCACTGGGGCGCACCGCCGTCGTCGACGAGGGGCTGGCCGAGTTCGACGTGCAGGACAGCTCCTACGTCCCGGTCGAGGAGCTGCGCGCCGCCGGTGACCCGCGCTGGGCGGCGCTCGTGCGCGGCGACCTGTACTCGGCCGGCGTCGACCCGGGAGCGTTCCGCCGCCGCGTCGTCGACGGCGTCGAGCGCATCGCCGCCGCCCACCCCGGCGGTCGAGCGGTGCTGCTCAGCCACGCCGGGGCCATCAACGCCGCCGCCGGCGCGGTGCTCGGGCAGGCGTCGGCCATCTGGTTCGCGCCGGCGTACTGCTCGGTGACCCGGCTCGCGGTCGCTCGCGACGGCCGGCGCGGCGTCGTCAGCCTCAACGAGACGGGGCACGTCCGGGACCTGCTGCACCGGTAGCGCGGCCCCCAGCGGGGCAGGGGCCGTCCCGTGGACACCCCGACCCGTGCCCTGGTCATCGGCGCGCACCCCGACGACGCCGACTTCGGCGCCGGCGGGCTCATCGCGCTGTGGGCCGCGGCCGGCTGCGAGGTGACCGTCGCGTGCGTGACCGACGGCGACAGCGGCGGCTTCGACGCCGACGTCCCGCGCGAGGACGTCCCGGGCACGCGCCAGGACGAGCAGCGCGCCGCTGCGGCGGCGCTCGGCGTGACCGACGTCCGCTTCCTCGGCCGGCCCGACGGCTTCGTCGTCGTCGATGCCGACCTGCGCCGCGACCTGGCCCGGCTCATCCGCGAGCTGCGCCCGGAGGCAGTGGTAACGCACGCCCCCGAACGCAACTACCGCTTCGTGTACCTGTACCACCCGGACCACCTGGCGACCGGCGCCGCCGCCCTGGCCGCCGTCTACCCCGACGCCCGCAACGAGTTCGCCTTCCCGGAGCTCGGCCTGGCGCCGTGGAAGGTGCCGGCGGTGTGGCAGTTCGGCGGCCCGGACGACGACACCGCCGTCGACGTCACCGACGTCTTCGAGGCCAAGGTGCGCGCGTGCAGCGCCCACGACAGCCAGACGCCGATGCTCGACCGCTCGGTCGAGGCCGAGCTGCGCGACGACCTCGGGCGGACCGCGCGCGAGCACGGCCTGCCCGAGGGCCGGCTCGCGGAGGCCTACCGCGTCGTCGACACCGCCTGAGCCCCGCTACTGCAGCAGCTCCGGCACCTGCCATGCCTCGTCCCGCACGTGCACGGCGAGGAAGGCCAGGACCGTCTCGTACCAGACCCGGGCGTGCCCGGGGCTCAGCACCCAGTGGTGCTCCTGCGGGAAGTACAGGAACCGGTGCGGCATCGCCTCGGGGTCCTCGGCCCGCGAGCAGAGGTCCCACCACAGCCGCAGCCCCTCCCCGATGGGCACCCGGTAGTCCTTGTCGCCGTGGATCACGAGCATCGGCGACGTGATCGCGTCCGCGAACCGGCTCGGGCTGTGCTCCCGGGTCATCTCCGGCGTCATCTCGCGGGTCCAGTAGGACGACGCGTCGGTCGTCGCGGCGAACTGCTCGAGGTCCCACAGGCTCGCGTGGGTGACGACGGCCCGGAACCGGTCGGTGTGGCCGGCCAGCCAGTTGGCCATGTAGCCGCCGAAGCTGCCGCCCATCGCGGCCGTGCGCTGGGGGTCGACCGCGGGGTGCTCGAGCGCGGCGTCGGTGATCGTCATGAGGTCGGTGTACGGCTCGCCGCCCCACCGGCCCCAGCCACGGCGGACGAAGTCGCGGCCGTAGCCGGTCGACAGCGCCGGGTCGGGCAGCAGCACGGCGTAGCCGCGGGCCGCCATGAGGTGCGGGTTCCAGCGCCACGACCAGCCGCTCCACGAGCTGAGCGGGCCGCCGTGCACCCACAGCAGCAGCGGGTGCGGCCCGTCGCCCGCGGGCAGGACGAGCCAGGAGCGCAGCGGCGTGCCGTCGGCGGCGGTCGCCGTGACCTCGTGGAGCGACCCGGACGGCGCGGGCGCCGTCGGCGGGCCCTGCAGCAGCACCGGCTGCTGGTCGGCGGTGTGCGCGTCGAGGCGCACCGGCGCGGGCGCGGCGTCGACGGCGTCGCGCAGCGCGAACACGCTCGCGCCGTCGGGCGACACCCGCACCTCGCTGTAGTGGCCGCGGTCCCCGGTCAGGCGCACGACCTCGCCGCTCGCGACGTCGACCCGGAACACCGGCGCGCCGCCCTGCTCGTCGGCGGTCACCACGAGCGCGCTGCCGTCCGGTGTCCAGCGGGGCCGGCCGGCCCACCGGTCCCAGTCCGGGGCGACCTCCCGCGCCGGCGCGGAGCCGTCGAGCGGGACGACCAGGAGCCGCAGGTCACCGGGCTGCTCGGGGGTGCTGCGGGTCTCGCGGACGAAGGCGACGGTGCGGCCGTCCGGGCTGACGGACGGTCCGGCGCACTCGCTCGAGCCGTCGTCGTCCAGCGTCACGCGCTCGCCGGAGCCGGTGTCGACCGCGACGAGGGCGGTGCGGCGCGACCCGCGGGGCTCGGCGACCGACCAGGTCACGACGGCAGTGCGCCCGTCGGGGCTGAGGTCGACCTCGGCCTCGTGCAGCCCGCGGCCGGGGGCGGGCGTGAGGTCGCGCCAGACGACCGGACCGTCGTCGACGAGCTCGCCGGCCAGCAGGCGGGTCTGGCCGACGCCGAGGTCGTGGTCCCAGAAGCGCACCGGGTAGCCGGCGTGCAGGACGGCGTCGACCCCGGCGTCCTTGCGCGCGCTGCGCCGGGCGGCGTCGCGCTCGCCGTCGGTGGCGGCCGGCAGGGTGTCGGACAGGGCCACCACGGTCAGGGCGCCCGCGGCGGCCGTGACGCCGCCGAGGCCGCCCGGACGGGTGCCGACGACGCGCGCCTCGCCGCGAGGCGGCAGCGACCACAGCGCCGCCGGTGCGTCGTCGTCGGGCTCGGCGGCGGGGTCGGGACGGGCGGAGGAGAACAGCACGCTGCCGTCGGCGGCGAAGACCGGGCCGCCCTCGCCCTTGGCGCTGCGGGTGAGCCGCCGCGCGGGGCGCACGCCCGCCGGGTCGACCTCCCACAGGGCGCTGACCCAGCGGGTGCGCTTCGGGTCGAGGGTGGCGACGCTCGTGACGAGGCGCTGCCCGTCGGGGCTGAGGGCGAGGCCGGACGTGCGCGGCAGCGCCACGTACGCCTCGAGGTCGGTGTAGGCGTCAGCGGTCGTCGCAGACGGGGCGGTCGGGCTCAGGACGGTGTCGTCGGGTGAGGAGGACATCGGTCTTGCCTATCA
>CAXTFU010000107.1:0-8564 GCA_964243385.1 uncultured bacterium
GGGCATCGGAGCTCCTTGCGTCGGGACGTGGACGGGTGATCAGGCGCCCGGCGCGAGCAGGCGCTCGGCGTTGCCGCCGAGCACGGCGGCCGTCGTCGCGGCGCCGAGGCTCCCGTCGGAGGACAGCCAGCTGACCGGGTCGGCCTGTCCCATGTCCGCCGGGAAGTCGGTGCCGAGGACCACCTGCGACGCGCCGACCGCCCCGAGCAGCAGGTGCAGGTTGCGCAGGCTGTGCGTCAGCGAGTCGAAGTGCAGCCGGGACAGGTACTCGGACGGCAGGGCGTCGATGTGCGCGCGGGCATCGCTGCGCACTCGGTGGGCGTGGTCGAAGCGCTCGGTCCCCCAGCAGGAGAAGCCGCCGCCGTGCGCGAAGACCAGCTTGAGGTCGGGGAAGCGGTCGACGACGCCACCGAAGACGAACGAGGCGACCGCGACGGTCGTCTCGAGCGGGTTGCCGATGGTGTTGCGCAGGTGGTACCGCTCGACGGCGTGCGCGATGCGGACGTCGGCCGGGTGCACGAACAGCAGGGCGCCGAGCGACTCGGCCGCCTCGAGCACGTCCCACAGCGCCGCCTCGTCCCAGTTGGCGCCGTTGACGTGCGTGCCGACGCAGGCGCCGGACAGCCCGAGCTCGGTCATCGAGCGGTCGAGCTCCCGCACGGCGGCAGCCGGGTCCTGCAGCGGCAGCGTGGCCAGGCCGGCGAAGCGCTGCGGCCAGGACCCGACGAGGTCCGCGATGTCGTCGTTGACGTCGGCTGACACGGCGACCGCGTCACGCGCGGGCCTGCCGTAGCCGAACAGCACCGGGCTGAGCGACAGCACCTGGCGGTCGATGCCCCACTCGTCCATGACCGCGAGGCGCGACTGCACCGGCTCCCGGTAGAAGGTCGACGAGTCCATGCGGACGGTGCTCGTGTCGGACCGCACGACGATGCGTCCCTCGGGGGAGACCTCCACGTTCGCGCCGTGCCAGCGCTCGCCCTGCGCAGCCGCCGAGAGCGCCGTGCGCGGGAACACGTGCGCGTGGACGTCGACGACGGTGGTCATGCGCCTCCTTCGTCTCGTTCACTGGGACAACGTCTCGCAGAGTCCCGACTCGGGCCTCGGCTGTCAACCCGCCCCGCGCCGGAGGTTTCGCTCGCGGGTGACGGAGCTGCAACGGCCGGGACAGCCCCTTGACACCACACGGCCCTGGTGTGAGGCTCGCCACAGTCAAGACGCCGTCTCGTTCAGCGAGACACCGTCGAGGGGTGGGCCGTGGACAACCGGATCGACCTGTTCGGTGCCGCGGCGTTCTGCGCCGTCGGCGGCGTCGTCGTCGGCATGGCGCTGACCTACCCGCCGACGAAGGTCGTCTTCGACGCCATCGGCCCCATGGGCTTCCCCCTCGTCCTGGGGGCGGGGCTCATCGCCCTGGGCGTGTCGCAGGCCGTCCGGTCAGCGCTGCTGCTGCGCCGCGTCGGTCCGCAGGCGCCGGACGAGGGCATCCCGGACGAGCCGGAGCACAGCGCCTCGTCGCGGCGCGCCCTGGGCTTCCTGGCCGGGTCGTTCGTCTACATGCTGGCCCTGTCGCAGCTCGGCTTCTTCGTCTCCTCGGTGCCGGCGCTCGCGCTCGCGCTGTGGTCCATGGACTACCGCCGCCCCGCGAAGCTGGCCGCGGTGTCGATCGGCTTCGCCGTGCTGGCCTACGTCACCTTCTTCGGCGTGCTCGCGGTGCCCCTGCCGGCCGGTCCCCTGGAGCAGCTCGTGAACCCGTACCTGGAGATCGGCCGGTGAACGACTTCGTCGAACCGCTGCTCGGAGGACTGGCGCTGCTGGGCCGCTTCGACGTCTGGGTGGCCATCGCCGTCGGCACCGTGGTCGGTGTCATCGTCGGCGCCCTGCCGGGCCTCGGCACGACCCTGGCCTACGCGCTGATCCTGCCGTTCACCTTCCCGCTCGACATCGAGGTGGCCGTCGCGCTGCTGCTCGCGGTGACGGTCGGCTCCCAGTACGGCAACAGCATCCCGGCGATCCTCGTCGGCGTGCCCGGCAGCCCCGCCGCCGTGCTCACCGTCCTGGACGGCTACGCCCTGCACCGACGGGGCGAGACGGGGCTCGCGCTCGCCCTCGCCTTCATCGCCGCCGTCGGCGGTCAGCTCGTCTCGACGCTGTTCTTCATCGCCGCGATCGTCCCCCTCGGGGGCATCGCCTACTACTTCCTGCAGCCCGAGCTGTTCAGCCTCTACCTCGTCGGCATCGTGGCGATCATCAGCCTGACCGGCAAGAACATGCTGAAGGGCCTCATCGCGGCCTCCGTCGGGCTGCTGCTGGCGTTGATCGGCCTGGACCCGGTCAACTTCACGCCGCGGTTCGACTTCGGCGTGCCGCAGCTGCGGACCGGCCTGAACACCTCCGCCGTCGTCATCGGCTTCCTCGCCGTGAGCGAGCTCCTGCGCCAGACCCGGCAGGCGTTCCAGTGGGACTCCGGCCCCGCCGGCGTGGCGGCGAGGTTCCCGCCGTTCCGCAAGATCCGGCCGACCCTGCCGGCCATGCTGGGCGGCACCGTGGTGGGGACGCTGATCGGCGCCATCCCCGGAGCCGGGTCCACGCCGGCCGCGATGATCTCCTACCAGCAGGCGCAGATCCTGTCCAAGCACCCGGAGGAGTTCGGCAACGGCTCGCCGGAGGGCATCGCCGCCAACGAGGCCGCGCAGAACGCCTCGAGCTCCGGCGAGCTCATCCCGACGCTCGGCCTCGGCCTGCCGGCCAGCGGCTCCATGGTGCTGCTGCTCGCCGCCCTCACCCTCAACGGCTTCGTGCCGGGACCGAACCTCGTGCGCGAGGCGCCGGAGCTGCTGCACGCGGTCATCGCCGGTCTCATCGGCGCCTCGCTGCTGCTGGTCTTCACCGGCTGGCCGATGGCTCGCGGGATGACCAAGCTCCTGGGCATCAACCGGTCGGTCGTGGTCGTCCTGTCGCTCGCGACGGTCGTGCTCGGCGTCTTCTCGCTGCGCTACCGCCTGTTCGACGTGGTCGTGTGCTTCGCCTGCGGCGCGCTGGGCTACTTCATGCTGCGCTACGGCTACTCGGTGGCCGCCGCGGCCCTGGCCGTCGTGCTGGCGGCCGGCTTCGAGGCCTCGCTGCGCAGGGGCCTGAGCATCTTCGACGACGACCTCGGCAAGTTCCTCAGCCGTCCGATCACGGCCGTGATCCTCGTGATCGCCTTCGCCTTCTTCGTCCTCGGTGTGCGCCGGACCGTCCAGTCCGCCCGGGCCGCCCGGGTCGAGGGCGCCGCGACCTCAGCGACCGACCCGGGACCGACCGCCCTCGTCACCCACCCGCCCCACCCACGAGAGGAAGACCTCGCATGAGGATGTCCACGAGGACCCGCGCACCGCTGGCGCTCGCAGCGCTGGTCGCCGCGACGGTGGCCTGCACCGACACCGCCGGCGTCGAGGACACGGCCACCTCCGGCGGCGGCGACGACAAGGACGCCGGCCAGTTCGTGGACGGGGAGCTGCAGCGGCTGGGCGACGGCTTCCCGAGCCAGCCCTTGACGATCATGGTGCTGGACGAGGGCGGCAGCGACGACGGCCTGTACGCCCGGCAGCTGCAGAAGGCGGCGTCCGACCTGTCCCCGGTCGACGTCCGCGTCCTCGACCGACCGGACTTCGGGACCTACGGCATCTGGGAGGCGCTCGACTTCGTCGCCGGCGAGTCGGGCGGGTCCGACGGCCACATCCTGCCGGTCGTGACGGTGCCGGGATCGACGATCGACCTCATCGGCACCCCGGTCGTGGAGGAGCTCGGCGTCTCGATGGAGGACCTCAACCACGTCCTCATCACCGAGCTGGTCCCCTACCTCATCACCACCCGTGCGGACGCGCCGTGGGGCGACAGCATGGAGGAGTTCGTCGAGTACGCCAAGGCGAACCCCGGCAAGGTCCGGTACATCTCGCGCGGCCCGGGAGCGGGACCCGACATCGCCTTCCAGTACTACCGGATCGCCGGCGACTTCGAGGTGAACACCAGCGTCGGCGGCAGCCACAGCGAGATCCTCACCGCCATCGGTGCCGGTCAGGGCGACGTCGCCGTCTCGCTGCCCGGCGCAGCCGTCCCGTTCATCGAGGACGAGCGGGTCCGCGTGCTCGGCTGCTCGCTCGAGCAGGACCCGTGCGAGGGCCCCTGGGGCGAGGCGCCGGCCGCCTCGACCGTGGTCGGCGCCGACCCCGACCAGTGGGGCTCCAACCGCGGCGTGGTCGTCTCGCCCGAGACCCCGGACGAGCACCGCGAGTGGCTGGAGACGCTGCTGCGCAAGGCCGTCGAGGACCCGGAGTTCAAGGAGTCCCGCGAGACCGTCCCCGGGCTGACGCTGACGACCCTGGACAACGCCGAGGCCCTCGAGGTGCAGCAGCAGGGCTACGACGCGGCCTACGAGATCCTCGACCAGCTCGGCCGGGTCGACCCGACGGTCGAGAAGGCCGCGGGCTGATCCGCGCGGGCACGGGCGCCCGCCGCACGAGCACCCGCCGCACACACCCGCCGCAGCCGCACCCGCTGCAGCAGCGCCCGCCGCAGGAGCACCCAGCGCACGGGCCCGACCCGGCGCGCCTGCCGAGACCGGACGAGGAGGGACGATGGCGCTGCTGCGCGCAGCCGCAGTGGTCGGCGTCGCGGAGCTCGGTCACGAGGCGGCCGGCCGGTCCGCGCTCGACCTCGCGGCGCAGGCCTCGGTCGCGGCGCTCGCCGACTGCGGCCTCGGCCCCGCCGACGTCGACGGGCTGGCCACCGCCGGTCCGGCGAGCAAGTTCGCGGTGAGCGCGCTGGCCGAGCACCTGGGCGTGCAGCCGACGTGGATGGACTCGACCCACGTGGGCGGTGCGTCGTACGAGCTGTTCACCGCGCACGCCGCCGCGGCCATCGCGCTGGGGCTGGCCGACGTCGTCGTCCTGGCCTACGGCAGCGACCAGCGGTCGGCGGCTCGACGGTCGCTGTCCTCCGCGGAGCAGGACGACTCGCCGCTCGCGCGCTACGACGCGCCGTACCGCCCGCTGCTCCCGATCTCGGCCTACGCGCTCGCCGCCACCCGGCACATGCACGAGTTCGGGACGACCTCCGCGCAGCTGGCCGAGGTGGCCGTGGCGGCGCGCGCCTGGGCGCTGCGCAACCCGCGCGCCCACGCGCACGGCGGGCCGCCCCTGACGGTCGAGCAGGTCGTGTCGTCCCCGCTCGTCAGCGCGCCGCTGCACCGCCTGGACTGCTGCCTGGTGACCGACGGCGCCGCCGCCGTCGTCCTGACGAGCCTGGACCGCGCGCG
Source organism: uncultured bacterium (assembly GCA_964243385.1). Lineage (GTDB taxonomy): Bacteria > Actinomycetota > Actinomycetes > Mycobacteriales > SCTD01 > SCTD01. The sequence goes on from CAXTFU010000107.1 coordinate 5,300, forward strand.
GGACCTCCCCCACCCGCCGGTGCGCGTCCTCGGCACCGGCATGACCAGCACGGCCCGCAGCATCGCCCAGGTGCCCGACCTGACCGACCCGGGGGCGGCGCGCAGTGCCCGGACCGCGTTCGGCCGGGCCGGGCTCGGCCCGGCGGACGTCGACGTCGTGGAGGTCTACGACTCCTTCACGATCACCGTGCTGCTGCTGCTCGAGGCGCTGGGCCTGTGCCCGCGCGGCGCCTCCGGAGCGTTCGTCGAGGGTGGCCGGCTCGGGCCGGGAGGCGACCGGCCGGTGAACACCGACGGCGGCGGGCTGTCGCACTGCCACCCCGGGCTCTACGGCATCTACCTGCTGCTCGAAGCGACCCTGCAGCTGCGCGGCACCGCCGGGGCGCGGCAGCTCGCCCGCGCCGAGACCGCGGTCTGCCACGGCACGGGCGGCTACCTGAGCACGCACGCCACCGTGGTGCTCGGGGTCGACCGGTGATCCCGCGGCTCCAGCTCCAGCGCTGCGACGACTGCGCGCGCGTGCAGTACCCGCCCCGCCCGACGTGCGGCGGGTGCGGCAGCACCTCGTCGAAGGACCAGCCGGCGGCCGGGACGGGCCGGCTGTACTCGCACACGGTCGTGCACCGCCCACCGGCCGCCGGCGTCGAGGTGCCGTACGTCATCGCCGTGGTGCGCCTCGTCGAGGGGCCCAGCCTGCTCACCCGTCTCGTCGACTGCCCGCTCGACCTGCTGCGCTGCGACCTGCCGGTCGAGCTGCGCTGGAGCACCGCGACGGACGGCGCCCCGCTGCCCGTCTTCACGCCGGCCTGAGCCGGACGCCGAACCGACGCACGAGGAGGACGACCCCATGGATGCGCTGCTCGAGCTGGTCACCCGAGGCCTCACGGTCTACGACCTGTCGCACCGGATGGAGTACGGCATGCCGAGGGCGCCCGTCCACCCGGAGTTCCGGATGACCCTGGTGCGCCGGCACGGCGACGCGTTCCGGCCCGACGGGACCTCGGCGTCCAGCGAGCTCATCATCACCGGCGGGCACGTCGGGACCCACGTCGACGCGCTCGCGCACTTCTCCCTGGACGGCAAGCTGTTCGGCGGCGCGGACGCCGAGCAGTCGCAGCGCGGTGGCCGGCACGCCACGCACGGCATCGACGCCGTCGCGCCGCGGCTGTGCCGGGCCGTGCTGCTCGACGTCGCGGGGGCTGCCGGCGTCGAGTGGCTGCCCGGCGGGCACGCGATCGGGCCGGACGAGCTCGCGCGCACGGTCGCCGCGCAGGGCGTGCAGCTGCGCGACGGCGACGTCGTCCTCGTGCGCACCGGATGGAGCGCCCACTACGGCGACGTCGACGCCTTCCGCGGCCACGTCACCGGCGTGCCCGGGGTCGACGAGGAGGGCGCGCGGTGGCTGGCCGACCAGGGGGCCGTCATGCAGGGCTCGGACACCATCAACTACGAGGTCATCCCGCCCGGCCAGGGCAGCCGGGTGCTGCCGGTGCACCGGCTGCTGCTCGTGGAGCGCGGCATCAACATCCTGGAGATCTGCGACCTGGACCCGGTCGCGCGGGCCCGGGTCTACGAGTTCACGCTGGTGCTCGCGCCGCTGAACATCGTCGGCGCCACCGGTGCGCCCGCCCGCCTGCTGGCGCTGACCAGCGGTCCGCGGTGAGCTGGACGGCTGCGGCACGGCGCACCCTGCCGTGCCTGCTGGCGGACGCGGTCCGCGACGTCCCCGGGCACCCCCTGCTCGTCGACGACCACGGGACGCTGACCTACGAGCAGGTGGACCGGGCGTCCGACCGGGCCGCGCACCTGTGGCGCGAGCTGGGCGTGCGCTCCGGCGACCGCGTGGTGCTGGCCATGGACAACTGCCCGGAGTTCCTGGTCGCCTGGTTCGGGCTCGCCAAGCTCGGCGCCGTCCTGGTCGCCGTCAACCCGCGCTTCCAGACCGACGAGACCGCCTACCTCGTGCGCCACAGCGGCGCCGCCGTGGCGCTCGTCGACCCCGTGCACGAGGCCGTCCTGGCGGGCGTGCGCGAGCGGGGCTGCGCGCTGGCCTGCGTCGTGTCGACCGGCGCCGGCGGCGACGGCGCGCCGCTGGGCGAGCGTCTCGCGGAGCAGCCGTCGGGCCCGGTGGACGTCGAGGTGTCGCCCGACGACGTGCTCACCCTCATCTACACCTCGGGCACGACGGGCCTGCCCAAGGCCGTGATGCAGACGCACCGGTCGTTCGTGCTGACCGGGGAGGCGTACGCGTCCTGGCTGCGGATGTCGGACACCGACCGCGCCTACGTCTGCCTGCCCCTCGCGCACATCAACGCCCAGGCCTACTCCACGATGGGCGTGCTCGCCGCGCGCGCGACGATGGTCGTCGCACCGCGCTTCAGCGCGGGCACCTTCTGGCCGGACGTGCGCCGGCACGGGGTCACGATGTTCAACTTCATCGGCGCGATGATGGTGATCCTGGCCTCGGGCGAGCCCGCTCCCGAGGACGCCGACAACCCCGTGCGCATCGCCTACAGCGGGTCGGTCGCCGGCCTGACCCTCGAGCGGCGGCAGGAGCTGGAGCAGCGCTACGGGCTGCTGCTGCGCACCGGCTTCGGCATGAGCGAGACGACGTTCGGCTTCATCGAGCCCTACGACGGGCCCGTCCGCCAGGGCTCGATCGGCCGGCCGCGCGGCCACCCCGACCCCGAGGTCCCCAGCAGTGAGGTGCGGGTGGTGCGCGACGACGGCACCGACGCCGCCGACGGCGAGACGGGCGAGCTGCTCATGCGCAACGAGACGCTCATGCTGGGCTACTTCGACGATCCCGAGCGCACCCGCCGCGCGCTGGTCGACGGCTGGCTGCACACCGGCGACCTCGGCCGCCGGGACGCCGACGGCTGGTTCACTTTCGTCGACCGCAAGAAGGACGTCATCCGCAGGCGCGGCGAGAACGTCTCCTCGGTCGAGGTCGAGCGCGTGCTGGCGGCCCATCCCGCGGTGCGCCAGGCCGCCGTGATCGGCGTGCCGTCGCCGATGATGGACGAGGACCTGCTCGCCTACGTGCAGCTGACGGAGGGCCGGGCCGCCTCGGCGGAGGAGCTGTGGGCCTGGGTGGGGGAGCGGCTCGCGTCGTTCAAGGTGCCCCGCTACGTCGAGTTCACGACGTCCCTGCCGGTCACCAGCACGCAGAAGATCGCCAAGGCCGTCCTGAAGGAGCGGGCGCTGACCGCTCCCGGCGCCCGCCACGACCGGGAGGCCCGATGAGCGTCGTCAGCCCCTGGTA
>CAXTFU010000107.1:8574-13285 GCA_964243385.1 uncultured bacterium
CCCCTGGTACGAGCTGGGGTACGTCATCCCGCACCTGCGGACCGACCTGGACGCCTACCAGTTCTACAAGGTGGCACCCGACGGCGTGCTGCTGGTGACCTCGCAGCTGGACCTCGCGGAGTACAGCCTCGCGGCGGTCGAGCACGAGCTGCCGACGTTCTGGCACCGCGCCGGGGTGCTCGCCGAGAAGGGCGTCGACCGGCTGGCCCTGTCGGGCGTCCCCCTGGCCGCCTCGCTGGGCCGGACCCGCACGCTGGCGCTGCTCGACGAGGCGTCGCAGCGCACGGGCCTGCCGTGCGACACCGACCTCGAGGCCCACATCGCCGCGCTGCAGCACCTCGGGGCCGAGCGCATCGCCCTGGCCACGCGCTGGCCGGACGCGCTGAACGCCGCGATCACCACCTACCTCGGTGCGGCGGGCATCGAGGTGCTGGCCTGCCGCTCCCGGGGCCGCGACCTGCAGCAGAACAAGGCGGCCAGCGCCGCGGCGGACCACGAGCTCGCGCTCGAGCTGGGGACGGCGGCGGTGCAGGCGGCTCCGCAGGCGCAGGCCCTGCTGCTGCCGGGGGGCCTGTGGTTCGCCGTGCACGCCGCCCCCCTGCTGGAGGCGCAGCTCGGCCTGCCGGTGCTGCTGAACATCACCTCGACGCTGTGGGCGGCCCTGCACGCGCACCCGGGGCCGCTCCCCCACCGGCCGGATCCGCGGTGGAGCCGCCTGCTCGCCGGCCTGTAGGTCCTGCCGTCGTCGTCGCGGCGGCGGGCGGTCCTGCGCGCCCGCCGCCTCCCGGGCTCAGCCGGCGGGCGGGGCCGCCGCGGCCAGGGGCAGCGCCGCTCCCGCGCGACCCCGTCCCCGTGCCGCCTCGAGGTCGAAGACGTCCCCGGTCACGTCGGCCAGGGGGCGCAGCGCGTGCTTCTCGATCTTCTGGGTGTCGGTCTTCGGCAGGGCCTCGATGGTGCGGTAGTAGCGCGGCACCTTGAAGGCCGCCAGCCGCTCGTCCGCCCAGGCCGCGAGCTCGGCCGGGTCGAAGTGCGCGTCGGGCCGCGGCACGACGAAGACCAGCAGCTCCTCGTCGGTCAGCTCGGACGGCACGCCGACGACGGCGCACTCGAGGACGGCCGCGTGGTCGTTGAGGACGTCCTCCACCTCGAGCGAGGACACGTTCTCCCCGCGGCGCCGGATGATGTCCTTCTTGCGGTCCACGAAGAAGAAGAAGCCGTCCTCGTCCTGCCACGCCATGTCGCCGGTGAACAGCCACCCGTCGCGCAGCGCCTCGGCCGTGCGCTCGGGGTCGTTGAAGTAGCCGGCCATGAGGGCCGGACCGCGCAGCACCAGCTCGCCGACGGTGCCGGCCGGGACGTCGCGGCCCTGCTCGTCGACCACGCGCGCCTCGGTGCGCGGGACCGACGGGTCGGGGTGGTGCCGCGGCTTGCCCATCGAGCCGGGCTTGCGCGGGCCGTCGAGCGACTCCACGAGGCCGAACGTCGTCTCGCTCATGCCGAAGCCCGACAGCACCGTCATGCCGTACCGCTGCTCCAGCAGCGCCCGCAGCTCCCCCGGCAGCGCCGGGACGCCGTAGGCGACCTTCACGCTGTGGTCCCGGTCGTCCGGAGCCGGCTCCTTCTTCGACAGGATGAGCGTCATGGCGCCGATGAAGTTGAAGACCGCCACCTGCCGGGAGCGGATCTCGTCCCAGAACCGGCTCGCGCTGAACCTCGGCGCCAGCACGATCGCCCCGCGGGCACCGATCGCGCCCATCGTCGAGTAGGCCTGGGAGTTGATGTGGAACAGCGGCAGGCACGCGTAGATGCGGTCGCCGGGCGCCATGCCCATCCACACCGGGTACGACTGGCCGGTCAGGACGAAGCTGCGCTGCGTCTGCATCACCGCCTTGGGCTTGCCCGTGGTGCCGGAGGTGTAGATGAAGCTGATGACGTCGTCGGGACTCACCTCGACCGCAGGCGCGCGGCCGTCCGCGTCGGCGACCAGGGTCGCGTAGTCGGGGAAGCGCTCGTCCTGCCCGAGCACGAGCACCTGCTCGAGGCCGGCCAGTCGCGGCAGCATCGCGGCGAACATGTCGGCGTGCCGGGGGTCGACCAGCGCCAGCTTGGCCATGGAGTGCTGCAGCAGGTACTCGGTCTCGGCCGCCTTGAAGCCGGTGTTGACCGCGACCAGGGTGGCACCGAGCTTGGCCAGGCCCAGCCAGGCGGAGAGGAACTCGGGCTTGTTGTCGACCATGAACGCCACCCGGTCGCCGCGCCGGACGCCGAGGCCGTGCCACATGCTGGCGGCCCGGTCGACGGAGGCGTTGAAGGCGGCGTACGAGACGACCTCGTCCTCCCACAGCAGGTACGGGGCGTCGGGGACCTCGGCCACGGCCTGCTCGAGGAAGGCGCGCACGGTGAGTCTGTCGGGGTCCACGGGACACCTCTCGTCGTCGAGCAGGATCGAGGGCGGACAGAGACGTTGTCTCGGTCAGCAAGACGTTCGCAGCGTACGACGAGGGCTCCGGCACGTCAACGAGCACCGGGCGGTGCCCGGTGCGCTACGGTGAGACGGTGTCTCACTCCGCGACGGCGACGCCGATCGTGACGGCGCAGCCCTCCGCCGCACCGACGGGGGCTGCGCAGCGCGTCGTCGCCCTGCTGGAGGCCGTGGCGGCCGCGGAGACCAGCACCGGCGTGCGGGAGCTGGCCCGGCTCACCGGCATCGACAAGAGCGCGGTCAGCCGACTGCTGGCGCAGCTGCAGCAGCTCGGCATGGTGCAGCAGGCGCAGGGCGCCCAGGGCCGCTACGAGGCCGGCCCCCGGCTGTTCTCCATCAGCAGCATGGTCGCGGCCCGCGACTCGCTGCTGCTGGCGGCACGGCCCGTCCTGCGCGACCTCGTCGACGAGGTCGAGGAGACCTGCTACCTGTCCACGCTCGAGCAGGACGGCTGCGTGTTCCGCACCAAGGTCGACTGCGACAAGCCCATCCGCTACATGCTGGAGATGGACCGCCCCATGCCCATCAACGCCGGCGCCGGCGGACGCGCGGTGCTGTCCGGCATGCCGCGGTCGGAGGCCGCAGCGCTGCTGGACCGGCTGCCCCTCGAGCGACTCACGCCGCAGACCGTGACCGAGCACGGCGAGCTGCTGCGGCTCGCCGAGCAGGACCGCCGGCGCGGCTGGTCCATCAGCATCGGCGAGCGGCTCATCGGTGGCGCAGCGGTGGCGGCGCCCTACTTCACCGCCGACGGGTCCTGCCACGGCGCCCTGGTGCTCGCGGTGCCGGCCGACCGGCTGGGCGAGGAGCGCGTGCCGGTGCTCGGCGCCGCCGTGTCCGCCGCCGCTGCGGTGCTGTCCGTGCGGCTCGGCCACTCCGGGACGTGGCACACGACCCGGACCGGCGAGCAGGACGCCCGGTGACGACCATCGCGCGGGTGGAGCGCTTCCCGCTGTACCACCGGCTGGCCGAGCCGTTCGCCAACGGTCAGGGCTTCGTGGCGCACCGCGAGTACCTCGTCCTGCGGGTCGAGGACTCCGACGGGGCCGTCGGCTACGGCGAGTGCATCGGACCGGTCGCCGGCACCGACCAGATCGTCGAGCGGATCCTCGGCCCGGCCCTGGTGGGGACCGACGCCGACGTCGCCCACACGACCCTCGGCCACCTGAGCGCCAGCCTGCGCCGGCGGTACAAGTCCTACGTGCCGCTCGGCGCCGTCGGCGGGCTCGAGCTCGCGCTGTGGGACCTGCGCGGCCGGGCGCTCGGACGACCGGTCAGCGAGCTGCTCGGCGGTCGCTGGCACGACGTCGTGCCCGCCTACGTCACGGGCCACTACTTCACCGCCGGCCACACGGTCGACGAGCAGGTCGAGCGCATCCTCACCGAGGCCCGCGGGCACGTGGAGCGCGGGTTCCGCCGGGTCAAGCTGAAGCTGGGCCTCGAGGGCGTCGGCCACGGCCGGGACGCCGACCTGCAGCTGCTGCGCGCCGCCCGCGCCGCGCTGCCGCCGTCGGTGTCGCTCATGGCCGACGCCAACTGCGCCTACGACCTCATGCAGGCGCGGCGCGTCGGCCGGTGCGCGGAGGAGCTGGGCCTGGAGTGGCTGGAGGAACCCCTCGACGCGACCGACCTGGCCGGGTACGCGGCCCTCGCCGCCGAGCTCGACATCCCGGTCTCGGCCGGGGAGAGCTGGGGGGACCCGGCGGTCTTCTCGGCGGCGCTGTCGTGCCGGGCGGTCGACCTGCTGCAGCCGGACGTCGTGGCCGCCGGCGGGCTGGGACCGCTGCGGCGCATCAGCGCGCTGGCCGAGGACCGTGGCGTCGCCTGCCAGCCGCACGTCTGGGGGACCGCGATCGCCATGGCGGCCGGGCTGCAGTTCCTGGCCTCGCGGTCCGCGGCTCCGCTGTTCGAGTACGACGCGTCGCCCAACCCGGTGCGCGACGCCCTGCTCGGCGACCAGCTGCCCCTGTCGGCCACCGGGACGGTCACCGTGCCGTCCGGGCCCGGCTTCGGGCTGGACGTCGACCCGGCTGCGCTCGAGCGGTTCCGCGACCCCCGCTGACCCCCGCTGACCCCGCTGAGGTGCGGGAGGTCACAGGCCGCCCGGGAAGACCGCAGGCCGCGTCCGGCCTGTACGAGAGGCGCTGCGCAGGCAGCGCACTCGACCCGGAGGCTCGCCATGACCGCCCTGCTGACCGCCGCCCGCACCGCTCGCCGCCCACGCCCACG
>CAXTFU010000108.1:0-13166 GCA_964243385.1 uncultured bacterium
TTGCCCAGCAGCAGCTCGGCCAGGTACGACCCGTCCTGCCCGGTGATCCCGGTGAGGAACGCGGTCTTGGTCACGACGGGAGCCCCCTGGCTACTAGTAGTAGTCATATTGTCACAGACGGGAGTCGGACCGGTCGGGTTCCGAGTCGACCGTCGAGCGCGGCGCGGCTTGCCTCTCCAGCAGCTGTCACGCGACCCACGGGGGGAGACACCGGTGACGGACGTCGACGGGCGCGCGGCACCCGGCCGGCCGCGGCCGGCGGGCGGGCGGGTGGCGTACCTGGACGGGATCCGCTGCCTGGCGATCGTGCCGGTCGTCGCGGTGCACTGGTTGGCGCCCTACGTGCCCCTGTTCGCCGGTGGGTACATCGGTGTGGACGTGTTCTTCGTCCTCAGCGGATACGTCATCACCCGCATCCTCTGGTCGGGGCAACGCAGCTACCCGGAGTTCCTGCGCGGCCGGGTGCGCCGGCTCTACCCGGCGCTCGTCGGTGTCCTCGTCGTCGGATCGGCAGCCGCCGCCCTGCTGCCCGGCTCACCGGTCACCGGCGCAGCCGCCGTGCGCTCCGCCCTGGTGGCGGCCACCCAGACGATGTCGCCGGTCAGCGCGTGGAGTGGGCAACAGGCGCTGTTCGGCTTCACGTGGTCGCTGAGCGTGGAGTGGTTCTTCTACCTGCTGTGGGCGGTCGTCGTCATCCGCCTGCGCGGGACGTCCTCCCGCCGTCTTGGCACGGGCACAGCAGCGGCCGCGGCCGCCGCCTACCTGGCCTCGTCAGGACTGTCCGGACAGGCGTTCTACTTCGGCCCCTCCAGCCACGTCGCGGAGCTGCTGGCGGGCGCGGTTCTGGCGCTGGTGCCCGCCTCCGCTGCGCCCGACGCGGTCGCCTCGCGGGTCGGCCGGGTGAGCGCCGTCGTGGCAATCGCAGGGTGTGCGTGTTACGTCCTGCTCGGGCCGGACCCGTTCTCCCCGGTCTACCGGGTGCTCGGAGCACCGCTCGCGACCGCCACCGCTGCGACGCTCATCTGGGTGGGGCGGACGGCGCCGGAGTCCCTGGTGCCGCGCCTGCTGTCGTGGGCGCCGGTGACCCTGATCGGTCGGGCGTCGTACAGCCTGTACCTCTGGCACACCATCCCGATGGCCCTGCTGACCACCGGGAGCTTCGGTGGATCGGCGGCGGCCTCGGCGGCCGTCGGGGTGACGTCCGCCGTGCTCGCCACCGCGGTCAGCTACCGGCTGCTCGAGGCCCCGCGCGCCGGATCCGGGCACCGGTCGCCGCTGGTCGGCCCCGGCACCACCTCGGCACTGATCACTCAGTGACACCACTGCGGTACATTGCGTGATCATGCCTGCCCGAGTGACCGGTGGGCGCGCCATCGGCACCGTCGTCGGCGTCCTGCGGTTGGCAGCGGTGCTGTCCGTCGTCGTGGGGCGAGTCCAGGTCGGCAGGCGGACGCGACGGGCCCGCCGGGCCAACGGTCCGAACCGCGGGCTGCCGGCACCCGGACCGCATCCGGCACGAGCCCAGGTCGCCGCCGGTGGCGTCGCGGTCGCCGCCGCCGGACGGTCACCGGTCCGGCCGGTCACCGCGACGCACCCGAGGTCCCACCCGGGCCGCCGACCGGCGCGGCCGTCGAGGAGCGACGCGGCCGGCGTCGCCACGTCGGCAGGGCTCGCTCTGACCCTGGCAGCTCTGGCCCTGGCAACCGGGGCCCTGGCAACCGCCGACCCCGCAGCGCTGTTCCTGCTGCTGCTGGTGCCGCTCGCGTTCGTCCTCACGCGGCCGGCCGGGAGGCTCGTCGTGGTGTTCGTCGGGGCGCTGCTCGTGTTCCAGAGCAGTGCTTCGGTGGGCCTACCGAAGCTCGCCTTCCTCGCGGTCTTCCTGCTCTGCGGCGCGGTCTCCGCCGTACGCGTCCACCAGCTCTTCGTCCAGGAGTGGGCTGTTCCGTTCAAGCCCGTGGTCGTCGTCGGGGTCGCGTACCTCGGCTACCTCGTGCTCACCGCCGTCGTCGCGACCGGCAACGGGACTCCGCCAGCGTCGTGGCTGCGCGACGTCGTGGCCTACGCGCTGCTGGCCGTCGCCCCGCTGCTCGCGGTCGACGCCGCATCGACGATGTCGATCCGCGCTACGAAGCGCTTCCTGGTCGCGCTCGCCCTCGTGGTCCCGGCGGGCTTCAGCGCGGACTGGCTGTCCAGGCGGGGAGCGTCCGGGCTGCCTGTCCAGCGGTTCATCCTGGCCACCATCGCGCTGCCGATCGTGCTGTTCGCGTACGTCCTGGTGCGTGCCGCGACCGGTCCCCACCGACCCCGCTGGCTGCTGCTGACCTTGTGGATCCCGACGGTCCTGCTGTTCAGCGGGACACGGACCGTCCTCGTCTTCGGCCTCGGCCTCCTCGGCCTGGTGGGCAACCAGGCCAAGGTCCGGCTCGGCTCGATCCGGGTGGTCGCCCTGGCGGGGCTGCTCGTCGGGCTCGGCACGTCGGCGCTCTGGTGGCTGGCGGGGGCCACCGGTCAGAGTCGGTTCCTCGGCGATCGCGCCGAGTCCGTCACCCGGTTGTTCCAGTCCCAGGCCGACGCGTCGGCTGTGCTGCGTCGGCGGGCCTACGCGTACACCCTCGAGGCGATCCAGTCCTCACCGCTGCTCGGGACCGGCCCCGGCCACCTGTTCCCGTCCGTCGAGCCGGGCCAGGCCGCGGGACTCACGCTGGACTCCCCGCTGCTCGTGACGGCCAAGTTCGGCCTCGTCGGTACCGTGGCACTGGCAGCGTTCCTCGGCTCGATCGTCGTCACGTTCCACCGGGTGCGCCTGCGGTCCGGCTGGACGGCGGCGGGCACCACGGGGAGGGTGACGGCGGTCGTCCTCCTGGCGCTGGCCCCCTTCGGCGCCATCGTCGAGGACAAGGGTTTCGTCCTGGCGGTGCTGCTGATCCTGCTGCTGCTCGGCGCGACCGCCCGCGACGCCGGCCCCGGTGGCGGGGTGACCGCGTGACCGGACCAGCTCGGTCCGCCCGGTCGGCCCTCATCGTCAACGCCTACTCGTTCCGCAATGCCGGCGACGCGGCCATCATGCTGTCCACGGCCATGCTCCTCCGCGAGGCGGGTTTCGACAGGGTCGCGATCTCGAGCCGGTACACCGAGGACGCCGGCGACTACGCGCGCTGGGGGATCGAGGTCATCGGGCCCCTCGTGCCGTTCGCGACGGCGTCCCATGGCGGGCGGATCCGGGCGCTGGGGCTCTCGCTGCACACAGCGCGGACCCTGGTGCCGGTGCTCGCCCCGGCAGCCGCGAGCCGGTCTCCGCGCTTCCGGTCGGCTGTCACCCGGCTGGCGCCGGCTGCGGCGGCGGTCGCCGGGTTCGACCTGACCGTGGTCGCCGGCGGCGGGTACCTGTACACCGCGCGCCGGTGGATCGACCTGTCGCTGGCGCACACGTGTCTGACGATGCTCGTGGCCCGTCGGCTCGCGCCGTGGGTCGTGTCGATGCCGCAGAGCATCGGTCCGATCAACCGGACTCTGGACCGCGTGGCGGTCGAGCTCGCGTTCGGCGGACTGACCGCGTTCGTGCGCGAGGCGCTGTCGCTGTCGGCCAGCCGCCGTCGCCCGCACCTGCGGCGGGTCGTGGTCGTCCCGGACGTGGTGTTCCTGGGCCTGCCCCAGCCGTGCGCGACCGCTCGGGCCGACCGGACGGTGCCGGTCCGGTCCGGCGGCTGCGGACGGGCCGCGGCAGCGGGAACCGCGCTCCCGGTCGCCAGGGTCGTGGTCATGCGGTGGAGCTGGTCGACATCGGTGGACGGCAGCGCGCAGGACCGGTACCTGCGGGACATGGCTGCGGTGTGCGACCTGCTCGGCGCCCGCGGGTACCGGGTCGTCCTCGGCGGCCACTCGCAGGTGCCCGAGCACGACCAGGACGACATCGAGGTCTGCCGCGCGGTCGCGGACCGAGCCCTGACAGAGGTCGCGGTCGATCCGGACTGCGACGTCGCCCACCTCGACGAGGAGTACCGGGACGCGGCCGTGGTGGTCGGGACCCGGCTGCACGCCTGCATCATGGCGATCAGCTGTGGAACGCCGGCGGTCGCCCTGGCCTACCAGGAGAAGGCGATCGGGGTCGCCGACGGTCTGGACGGGGTCCTGCCGGTGTTCCGGGTGGACGACGTCGACCCACTGGCGATCGTGCGCGCCGTCGAGTCCTCGTCCCGGCCGGCGACCGTTGTCGCCGCCACCCGGGCGGCGGCGGCGATCCGCCGTGTCTACCTGCCGCTGCTGGCCCCACGGTGAGCACCGATCTGTTGATGTGGCTCCCCGCCATCAACCCCTACTGGGCGCTGCGCCTGAGCGAGCTCCAGCGCAGCGGCAGGGTGCGCTTCCACTGCCTGTTCAACGAGCACCGCGACCCCGGACGCTCGTGGGTCGTCGGACCGTCGGACATGCCGTTCAGCCACGAGGTGCTCCCGCGCGGCGCGGTGCAGCGCAGTCGGCACGTGGTCCGCCGGTACCGCGACCTCGACCCTCGCAAGGTGCTGACGTTCCACTACGACCCGGTGTACTGGCCGGTGCTCTACCACTCGCTCGCCCGGCACCGGGACTTCGCCTTCTACGTCGAGAAGACCTGGGACGAGTGGTCCAACCGCACCCCGGCCAAGGAGTTCGCGAAGCGGGCGCTGTTCACGGCTGCGCCGACCGTCCTCACGCCCGGGGCCGACGCGGACGCGTACGTGCGGCTCTACCGGTCCGCCCGACGGCCGGTCCAGCGCCTGCAGCACGTGGTGCCCCTGGACCGGCTGCGGCCGGCCCGCCACGACGTGTCGGCCGACCCGAAGGTCCGCTTCCTCTGCCTCGGCCGGTTGATCCCGTTGAAGGGCCTGCAGGTGCTGATGGACGCGTTCGACGGCGTCGAGCGGCCCGAGCGGATGATGCTGCGGATCGTCGGGGACGGCCCGATGCTGCCCGAAGTCCGGGCCTGGGCCGCACGCAGCCGGGTCGAGGTCTGCCTGACCGACTTCGTCCAGTCCGACCGGATCGCGGAGGAGGTCCTGTCCACCGCCGACGTCCTGGTGTTCCCGACCCGGGGCGACACCTACGGGCTCGTGGTCGACGAAGCGCTCGGTGCGGGCGTGCCGGTCATCTCCTCCGACCGCGTCGGGGAGATCGCGGAGCGCCTGGTGGCCGACTCCCGGTCGCCGCGCGGATGGGTGTTCGAGTCGGGTTCCGTGGCGCAGCTCCGGCGGTGCATCGAGGAGGCGACCGACGACCGGGAGCGCCGCTCACGGATGGGTGCCGACGCCGCCCGCTTCGCCGACACGCACCTGGGACTCGAGCACTGGGTCGAGCAGATCAGCAGGTGGGTGGCCGCCTGAGACCCTGCGCGCCGAGCGGCTCGACCGGGCCCGGAGCAGCAGGCCGAGCACGACCAGCTGCGTCGCGATCATCGCCCACCCGCCGCCCGCGGCGCCCAGGGCGGGAGCCGTCGTGAGGACCACCAGCACTCCCGTGAGCCCACCCGCCGCGACGGCCGCGCCGACCCGGGCCTGGTCGAACCTGGCCTCGGCGTCCGCCGCCAGGGGCTGGTTCACGGCCGCGACGCAGACCGCGAGCGCGACCAGGCGGCACACCCCGGCTGCCGAGCGGTAGGACTCTCCGAGGACCAGCGCCGCGGTGGCCCCGGGGAGGAAGACCAGCGGCGAGACGCACACGAAGGTGACGATGCCGACGCCCGCGGTGACGACTCCCATCCGGTGAGCACCCCAGCGTCCGCCGCCCGGCCCGTGGCGGTCCTGTACCAGCAGCATCGAGGCGGCAGCGGACGCGAGGATCCCGAGCGGGTTGGTCATCCGCGACGGCGCCGCCAGCATCCCCGCCGCCGAACCGCCCGCGACCCAGCCGACCAGGGGGACGTCGAGGTTCTGCAGCTGCGCGCCGACCGAGCTGGCGAAGAACCCAACCGACTCCCGTGCGGCGCCCGGGGGCCGGACCGCCCGGCGACGTCGCCACGCACGCCGGAGCAGCGCTCGCTCACGCCTGGCGGTGACCAGCGTGCTCAGGGCCACCCCGCCGGCCACGCTCGACCACATCCGGAGAACCGAGGTCTCGGCAGCCGCCACCAGGAACGGCATGGCGACGAATGCGCTGACGGTGAACAGCTTCTCGATCAGCGGCACCGCGCCGCCGACCACCGTGCGACCCCGCCCGATCAGCAGTCCGGCCAGCAGGGTCTGGGTCGCGACCGCCCACACCCACGCCGCGACGAACACCGGCAGGACGACGGTCGAGGCCGCCGCCCCGGTCACCGCCAGGTACGCGGACACCGCGCCGGCCGCAGTCACGGACACCGCGCCGCCGCGAGCGCGCCTGCGCAGGGCCGGGCCCAGCGCCTCCGGGTCCGCCGAGGACGCGGCGTCCCGCGTGACGGTCGACGAGGTCCCGAAGTCGGCCACGACCGAGAGCAGTGCGACGATCCCGACGAGCGCGGCTGACCGGCCGAAGATCTCCACGCCGAGTTCCCGGGCGGCGAGCACGTAGAACGCGGCGTTGGCTGCCACGCCGGCGACCCGCATGACGAGCAGCGCGCCGAGGTGCCACCCGAAACCCCGTGCGGGGAGGACGCCGGCGGGCTCAGTCACCGGTCAACGCCGCCGCGAAGGCGCCGCTCGCCCCGGTCGCTGTCCCGCGGCGCGGCGACCGCTCCGGTCCAGCAGCGCGCAGCGCGGTGACGCCCCGGACGACCCCGGCGACGCTGAGCTCCTCGACGACGCCGAGATCGCGGGTCGACACCACACGGCACAGCCACGGCGAACCGGCGGCCACGACCGGGACGCCCGCCTCGTCGGCGGCCAGGAGCAGTCCACTGGGCGCGTCGACGTCGTAGGTCAGCACCAGCGCGTCGCACGCGTGCACGCACGCGGCCAGCTGGGCATCGCTGAGGTAGCCGTCGCGGATGACGAGCCGGCCCGGACCGGACCGGCCGTCGGACCGGCCCCGGGCCGCCAGCCACTCCCGGGTGGCCGGCGCCAGCTGCCCGGCGACCAGCAGGACGACATCGCCCGGCAGCTGGCGCAGCGCGGTGACGGTGAGGTCCGGGCGCTTGCGCGCGGAGACCGCGCCGAGCAGGCCGAGCACGAACTGTCCGGCGTCCAGGCCGAGCTCGGCTCGCGCCGCCGCCCGCGCCACGTCGGGCAGTCCCGGCGACGGGTCCCGGACCGCCCGCGCCAGGCCGTAGCCCCGGCGGCGGGTGACGACGCCCCAGGCGTCGGTGAGGAAGAACGCGCGGCTACCGGGCCAGCACACGGCCAGCGCCCGGAGCAGGAGGACCTTGCCGACTGCCGTCCGGCGGTCGCGACCGCGGCTGACCGCCGCCTCCGGCGTCCGCATCAGCAGGAAACGCAGACCGGGCAGCGGACGGCCCAGCCGGCGTCGCCGGAGCCCGTAGCGACAGAGCGCGACCAGCAACCGGTCGGCATCCGGGACCACGACGGTCCCAGCCGCGGTCACCGGGTCGAGCGCGCCCCGCAGCAGGTCGTCGACGGCGTCGGTGGCCGACCCGACGGTGCGGATGTGCAGCCGTCCCGACCGCTCGAGCGCGGCCAGGTGCTGCTCGAAGTCGCCTCCGTCGCGGGCCTCGGTCGTGGTGACCAGGGTGGTCGGGCGCCCGTGCGCGCCCTCCGCCAGCAGGCGCACGTACCGCAGGCGGTGCCCGCCGGACAGCAGCTGCAGGACGGTCAGCTCCCCCGTCGGATGCCCCGTGGGTGGAGCTGGACGATCCACCGACTTCCTCTCCTCAGGCGTCCAAGCGACCGCTGTAGTGACTCGCTGTATATGGTCCAACACTATGGGTTCAGGCACTGGCCGACTCCGGACCGTGACGACGTGGTCGGCGGGGCGGTTGGACCGCAAGGCCCGCGTCTACGTCGCCGGCCACCGGGGCATGGTCGGTTCCGCTCTGTGGCGGGCGCTGACCGAGGCGGGGTTCACCGACCTCGTCGGCTGCTCGTCGGCCGAGCTGGACCTGCTCGACCGGCGGGCGACCTTCGACTTCGTGGGGCGGACGCGTCCCGACGTCGTGCTGGACGCAGCCGCGCGGGTGGGCGGCATCGCCGCCAACGACCGGTACCCGGCCGACTTCATCAGCGAGAACCTGCAGATCCAGGTGAACCTGATGGACGCCGCCGTCGCCGCCGGCGTCCCCCGGCTGCTGTTCCTGGGTTCGTCCTGCATCTATCCGCGCGACGCCGAGCAGCCGATCAAGGAGTCCAGCCTGCTCACCGGACCGCTGGAGCCGACGAACGACGCCTACGCCGTCGCGAAGATCGCGGGGATCACCGCGGTCCAGGCAGTCCGTCGCCAGCACGGACTGGCGTGGATCTCTGCGATGCCGACCAATCTGTACGGACCCGGGGACACCTACGACCCGCACGTGTCCCACGTCCTGCCCGCCCTGATCCGCCGCTTCGCCGAGGCGGCCCGCGACGACCTGCCGGTGGTGACGATCTGGGGCACCGGGAGGCCGCGGCGGGAGTTCCTCCACGCGGATGACCTCGCCCGCGCCTGCCTGGTGGTGCTGGAGCAGTACGACGAACCCGAGCCGATCAACATCGGGTCCGGGGTGGACCTGACGATCGCCGACCTCGCGGCGCTGGTGGCCGCCACGGTCGGGTACACCGGCGCCATCGCAACCGACCCGACGAAGCCGGACGGGACGCCGCAGAAGCTGCTGGACAACGCCCGGATCCGAGCTCTGGGTTGGTCGCCGACGATCGACCTGCCCGACGGGGTGGCCCGCGCCTACCGGTCGTTCCGGGCCGAGACGGGCGTCCGGGTCGGCGCGCCGTAGGCGCGCTCGAGCGCGGCCACCAGCTGCGGCATGCCGAACCGGCCGGTCACCAGCTCCGTTGCCCGAGCGGCGGACTGCTGCCAGGTCCGCTCATCGGCCAGCAGCTGGACCACCGCCGCGGCCAGCGAGGCCGGCGTCCCGGGGACGACGAGGCCGGGGTCGACCGCGGACAGCGCCGGCGCCAGGCCGTTGCTGGCGGTCAGCACCGCCGGTAGGCCCACCGACCAGGCCTCCAGCACGGTGATCGGGAACGGTTCGTCCCGACTGGGCAGCACCAGGACCTGGGCGGTCGCCAACCGCTCGCGCACGGCCGCCGGGGGCAGTGCTCCCCCGTAGACCAGCCGGCCTCGCATCGCCGGCTGGCTGAGCCGGCCTCGCAGTGCGGGCAGGTCCCCCTCGTCCGGGCCGAGCACGGTGAACCGCGCCCGGACGCCGGCCTCGACGAGGAGGGCAGCCATCTGGGCGAAGGCCAGGACCCGCTTGCGCGGGTGCAGGCGGGCCAGGAACACGACCTCGGGGTCGCCAGTCCCCGCCGGGCGGGCCCGGAGCCGGCTCGGTGCGATCCCGTTGCCGACCTCCACCACGTTGGTGCGCCCGGGAGCCAGCGCCAGCACCTCGTCCCGCTCGCGCTGGGTCAGCACCAGGTGGGCCCGGGCACCGCGGAGGACGCCGCGGACCGCGATCCGGTCGAGTGCACGCGAGCGGAGCCGGCCGTCCGGCACGACCATGCCGTGGGTCTGCACCACCAACGGGACGCCGCGCCACCGGCAGACCGCGGCCGCCGGCAGCGTGACCAGGTCGCGTGCCAGGTGGACGTGCACGACGTCCCACTCCCGGGCGTGCCGGGCCAGCGAGGCCAGCATCCGCAGCGACGCGAGCGCCGCGAAGCCGCCGACCGGCAGCACCCTGCGCAGCCGGAACCGGCGCGCGGTGAACGACCCCGACAGGTGCGGCGCCTTCCCGTCCCAGCCGGTCAGCAGGGTGACCCTGTGCCCGGCCTCGGCGAGCGCGGCGCACTGGCCGACCGCCACGCTGACCGGCCCGCCGTAGGCACCGTCGACGCTCACCAGGGTCACGACCTGAGCGACTCGCAGGGTCCTCAGTCCTCCTGGCGCGGCGGTCGGAAACGCTGGCCGACGACCTGCGCCGGTGGCGCGCCGTACATCGCGCCCGCGGGCACCTCACCGCTGACGACGGTCCCGGGCAGGACGAGGGCGGACCGGCCGACGCGGGAGCCGCCGAGCACCACGCACCGTGCCGTGAGCCACGCCCCGTCCTCGACGACGACGGGGCGCGTGACCAGCGCCATGTCCGTCCGGAACGCGTGGGTGCCGGTGGTGAGGAAGGAGTCCTGCGACACCACGACGTCCGATCCGATCCGCAGGCTGTCCTGGTTGTGGAGCCAGACGTCCTCGCCGATCCAGCTGCGCGGACCGATCCGCAGCTTCCAGGGGAAGCGGACCCGCATCCCCGGGCGCAGCACGACGCCCGCGCCGACCGTCGCCCCGAAGGCCCGCAGCGCCGCCACCCGCAGCCGGGAGCTGACCTGCAGGGGGTTGCGCAGCACCGCGAGTTCCACCAGGCCCCACAGGTAGACGACCGCGGCGGGCCGGTCCCAGCTCTCCCGGCGACCGGGCGCGGCCGACAGGTCGATCACCTGTTCTGTCCCGGTCACCCGGTCCGCGGCGCCGGACGGATCGGGCCCGATGGCGCCGCCGGGGCGGTCGGTGCCCCTGGTCAGCGCCATCGACACATCAGCGCCATCGATACATCACTGTGTGATCATACGATGACTCATCGTGGCGAGACCGTCGGATGGGATCGGGCCATCCCGGCGAGAGGACAGCGATCCGTGGACCTGCGCGGCTACATCAGGGTCCTGCGGAGCCGGTGGCTGCTGATCGTCGCGACGACCGTCCTGGCCCTGGTCGGGGCGATCGCCGCGACCCTGCTCACGACACCGCGCTACGAGTCGACGACCCAGCTGTTCGTGTCCACCCAGGGTGGCAGCGACTCCGCAGACCTGGCGCAGGGCAACAGCTTCAGCCAGGAACGGGTCAAGTCCTACGCCCAGATCGCCACCAGCCCCGCGGTGCTCGGCCCGGTCATCGACCAGCTCGGCCTGGACACGACACCCGCCCAGCTCGCCCGCTCGGTCACCGCGGCGGCGCCGCTGGACACCGTCCTCATCGACGTCGCGGTCCGCGACGACTCCGCGACCGAGGCCCAGCGCGTCGCGGCCGCCGTCGCCAGCCAGTTCAGCGCCACCATCGTGTCGCTGGAGCAGCCGGCGACCGGCGACCGGACCCCGGTGCGCGCAACGGTCGTCAAGGCAGCGACCGTTCCGGGCAGCGCGGTCACGCCACGGGTGCCGGTCAACCTCGCTGTGGGCCTGCTGGTCGGGCTCGTGCTGGGCATCGCGGCCGCGGTGCTGCGCAGCGTGCTCGACACGTCCGTGCGCTCGGAGGCCGACGCGCAGGAGGTCACCGGCGCGGCCGTGCTGGGCGGCATCGCCTTCGACCCCGATGCCGAGCGGCGGCCACTGATCGTGCAGGCCGACCCGCACGGCGTGCGCGCCGAGGCGTTCCGCCAGCTTCGGACGAACCTGCAGTTCGTGGAGCTGACGGCCGGGTCCCGGTCGATCGTGTTCACCTCCTCGGTGCCCGGCGAGGGCAAGAGCACGACGACCGCCAACCTCGCGCTGACCCTGGCCGCGGCCGGGTCGACCGTGGCCCTGGTCGAGGGCGACCTGCGGCGGCCGAAGGTCGCGGAGTACCTCGGCCTGGAGGGTGCCGTCGGCCTGACCGACGTCCTCATCGGCCAGGCCGAGCTGAACGACGTCCTGCAGCCGTGGGGCGAGGGGACCATGCAGGTGCTGGCCTGCGGCACCATCCCGCCCAACCCGAGCGAGTTGCTCGGCTCGGAGGCGATGCGGCGGGTGCTCGCCGAGCTCGAGTCGCGGTTCGACCACGTCCTCGTCGACGCGCCGCCCCTGCTGCCGGTCACCGACGCGGCGATCCTGTCCCGGCTGGTCGGCGGAGCGGTGGTCGTCGTCGGTGCCAAGCGGGTGCACCGGGAGGGCCTGCGCCGCGCGATCGCCACGCTGGCCTCGGTGGACGCCCGGATCCTCGGCACCGTGGTCAACCGCCTGCCCACCCGCGGACCCGACGCCTACGGCTACTCCCGGTACGGCTACGGGTACGGCGTGGACCGCGAGAGCCCGGACGGCCACCGGACCGGCCGCCGGCGACTCGGAAGCCGGGCCCTCGTGTTCGGCCGCGGCCGCTAGGTGGACCCGGCACCCGGGCCACGGCGGCTGCGGGTGCTGCTGGTCGCGATGAACCACGGCCCCGAGCGCTCCGGGACCGCCCCGTACACCACCGCCTGGGCACGGGACATGGCGCGCCGCCACGACGTGGTGGTCCTGGCCGGCGTGCCGCACTACCCGGAGTGGCGGGTCCACGACGGCTACGGCGGTTGGCGCACGGACAGCCTCGAGCACGGCGTCCTGGTGCGGCGGCTGTGGCACGTCGTGCCGGCGACCACGTCACCAGTCCGGCGGCTCGCGCACGAGACGTCGTTCGCCGCGCGGGTGCTCAGCCAACGGCTGCCCGTCCCGCCCGACGTCGTCCTCGCCGTCAGCCCGCCGCTGTTCGGCGCCGTCGCGGCGGCCCGGCTCGCCGCCCGGTACCGGGTGCCGTTCGGTCTGGTCGTGCAGGACGTCTACCGCCAGGGCCTACGCGAGCTCGGCCACCGCGCCGGGCGGGCGAGCGCTGCGCTGGGCCGGTTGGAGGCGCGGCTGGTGGGCTCGGCCGATGCCGTGTTGACCATCTCCGAGCGGTTCCGGGCCACGGTGACGACCGCTCTCGGCGCGGACCCGGACCGGGTCAGCGTGGTCGGGAACTGGTCAACCGTCCCGCAGCCCTCGACCGACCGGGCGGCCGTGCGGTCCGCGCTCGGCTGGGGTGCGGAGTCGGTGGTCCTGCACGCCGGCAACATGGGCGCCAAGCAGGGACTGGAGAACGTCGTCGCGGCCGCCCGCCGCGTGGACGAGCGCAGGCTGCCCCTGCGCTTCGTGCTGCTCGGCGACGGCAACCAGCGCCGCGCGCTCGCCACCGCGGGTGCGGACGTCGGCTGTCTGCAGTTCCTGCCGCCTGCGGACCAGGGCCGGTACGCGGACCTGCTCGCGGCCGCGGATGTGCTGCTGGTCAACGAGCTGCCCGGGGTCGCCGAGATGAGCCTGCCCTCCAAGCTGACCTCCTACTGCGCGGCCGGCCGCCCGGTACTGGCCGCGGTCGGCGCGACCGGCGCGACGGCCGAGGCGCTGCGCACGAGCGGGGCC
>CAXTFU010000109.1:0-13164 GCA_964243385.1 uncultured bacterium
CGTGGAAGGAGAGCGCCGATGACGGCGTCCCCTTCTACGTCGCCGACCCCGAGCGGGCGGCGCGGGTCGCCGGCATCGCGGTCGCCCAGGCCCGGCTGCGCTCGGTGCCGAACGCCGACAAGCGGGTCGCGCTGGTCCTGTCGAGCTACCCCACCAAGCACTCGCGCGTCGGCAACGCGGTCGGGCTCGACACCCCGGCGTCCGCCGTGCTGCTGCTGCAGGCGATGCGCGCCGCCGGGTACGAGGTCGGCGACTTCCCGGAGGACGGCGACACCCTCGTCCACACGCTCATCGCCGCCGGCGGGCACGACGTCGAGTGGCTCACCGAGGACCAGCTGCGCGCCGCCGTCGCGCGCGTGCCGCTGGCCGACTACCGCGCCTGGTTCGACACGCTGCCGGCCTCGTTGCGGGAGGGGATGCTCGAGCACTGGGGCCCGCCGCCCGGGTCGCTGTACGTCGACGGCGACGAGATCGTGCTCGCGGCCCTGCAGTACGACAACGTCGTGCTGGCCATCCAGCCGCCCCGCGGGTTCGGCGAGAACCCGATCGCGATCTACCACGACCCCGACCTGCCGCCGAGCCACCACTACCTGGCCGCCTACCGGTGGCTGGCCGCGCCCGTCGAGCAGGGCGGCTTCGGCGCGCACGCCGTCGTGCACCTCGGCAAGCACGGGACGCTCGAGTGGCTGCCCGGCAAGGGGCTCGGCCTGTCCGCGGCGTGCGCCCCCGACGCGGTGCTCGGCGACCTGCCGCTGTTCTACCCGTTCATCGTCAACGATCCGGGCGAGGGGACGCAGGCCAAGCGCCGCGCCCACGCGACCGTCGTCGACCACCTCGTCCCGCCGATGGCGCGCGCCGAGTCGTACGACGAGATGGCCCAGCTCGAGCAGCTGCTCGACGAGTACGCGCAGGTGCAGGCACTAGATCCCGCGAAGCTCCCGGTGCTCAGGAAGCAGGTCTGGGACCTCGTCGAGCAGGCGCAGCTGCACCACGACCTGCACGTGGCCGAGTCGCCCAGCGAGCAGGAGTTCGACGACTTCCTGCTGCACGTCGACGGCTACCTCTGCGAGGTGAAGGACGTCCTCATCCGCGACGGCCTGCACGTGCTCGGCCAGGCCCCGGTCGGGCTGCCGCGCGTCGACCTCGTGCTCGGGATCCTGCGCGCCCAGCAGACCTGGGGCGGCGACGCCGGCTCGCTGCCCGGCCTGCGCCGGGCGCTCGGCGCCGCCTACGACCTGAGCGAGGACGACCGCGTGCAGGCCGACCGGCTCGAGGAGCTCGCGCGGGCCCTGGTCGTGGCGGTCGACGAGGCCGGCTGGTCCGCGGACGCGGTCGACGGCATCGTCGCCAGGCTGCACGACCGGCCGCTGCCGGAGGTGTCGCGCGTGCTGCGCTTCGCCTGCGAGGAGGTCGTGCCGCGGCTGGCCCGTACCACCGACGAGCTCGACAACCTGCTGCACGGGCTGTCCGGCGGCTTCGTGCCGGCCGGCCCGTCCGGCTCGCCGACGCGCGGGCTCGTCGGCGTCCTGCCGACCGGCCGCAACTTCTACTCGGTCGACCCCAAGGCGATCCCGTCGCAGAACGCCTGGGCGGTCGGCGTCGCGCTCGGCGACTCGCTGCTCGCCCGCTACCTGGCCGACCACGGCGAGCACCCGGCGTCCGTCGGGCTGGTCGTGTGGGGCACGAGCGCCATGCGGACGGCCGGCGACGACATCGCCGAGGCGCTGTGGCTGCTCGGCATGCGGCCGGTGTGGGACCGCGCCTCGCGCCGGGTGACCGGCCTCGAGGTGGTGCCGGCGGCCGAGCTCGGCCGTCCGCGCATCGACGTGACGCTGCGCATCAGCGGCTTCTTCCGCGACGCCTTCCCGCACGTCGTCGCGATGCTCGACGAGGCGGTGCGCACGGTGGCCGCCCTCGACGAGCCGGACAACTTCGTCCACGCGCACGTGCAGGCCGACCTCGCCGAGGGGGCCGACGAGCGCCGCGCGACCGCGCGCATCTTCGGCAGCAAGCCGGGGGCGTACGGCGCGGGGCTGCTGCCGCTCATCGACAGCCGCGACTGGAAGACCGACGCCGACCTCGCCGAGGTGTGGGCGGTCTGGGGCGGCTACGCCTACGGGCAGGACCTCGACGGCGCGCCCGCCCGGCGGGACATGGAGCGCGTCTACACGCGGATGAAGGTCGCCGCGAAGAACCAGGACACCCGCGAGCACGACATCATGGACAGCGACGACTACTTCCAGTACCACGGCGGGATGGTCGCGGCGGTCCGCGCGCTGACCGGGGAGTCGCCGGACGCCTACGTCGGTGACAGCGCGGTGCCGGACACGGTCCGCACCCGCACGCTGCAGGAGGAGACGCACCGGGTCTTCCGCGCCCGGGTCGTCAACCCGAAGTGGGTCTCGGCGATGCAGCGGCACGGCTACAAGGGGGCCTTCGAGCTGGCCGCGACGGTCGACTACCTGTTCGGCTACGACGCCACCGCGGGCGTCGTCGACGACTGGATGTACGAGAAGCTCGCGCAGGCCTACGTGTTCGACGAGACGAACCGCGCGTTCATGGCGAAGAGCAACCCCTGGGCGCTGCGCGGCATCAGCGAGCGGCTGCTCGAGGCGGCCGACCGCGGGCTGTGGGAGGAGCCGTCCGCCGAGACGCTGGACGGGTTGAAGCGCACCTACCTCGAGCTCGAGGGCGACCTGGAGGGGGAGTGAGCACCGCGACCGCCGACGTGCTGGACGCCCTCGAGCCGCGGGGCGACCGGTCCGCGCCGGGCTGGGCGACCGCGGCCGGGCTGGCCCTCGGCCTGGCGGCGGACGCGCTGCTGGGCGACCCGCGGCGCGGCCACCCCGTCGCCGGCTTCGGGGTCCTGGCCGGCCGGCTCGAGCAGCGGGTGCACCGCGACTCGCAGGCGGTGGGAGCCGCCTACGCGGGCGCGCTCGTCCTCGGTGCCGCCGCCCTCGGCTCGGCTGCCCAGCGGGCCGCACCCGGCCCGGCCGGCCGCGCGCTCGTCACGGCGCTCGCGACGTGGGCGGTCGTCGGCGGCACCAGCCTGCGGCACGAGGCCGCGGTCATGAGCCGGCTGCTGGAGGCCGACGACCTCGCCGGCGCGCGCGGGCGGCTGTCGCACCTGTGCGGGCGCGACCCGTCCGGGCTGGACGCCGCGGGGCTGGCCCGCGCCACGGTCGAGTCGGTCGCCGAGAACACCTCCGACGCCGTCGTCGGGCCGCTCGTCTGGGGCGCCCTGCTCGGCGTCCCGGGGCTCGTCGGCTACCGGGCGGTCAACACGCTCGACGCGATGGTGGGCCACCGGTCGCCGCGTCACCTGCGCTTCGGGTGGGCGGCGGCGCGCGCCGACGACGTCGCGAACCTGCTGCCCTCGCGGATGGCGGCCGCGCTCGCCACCGGGCTCGCGCCGCTGGTCGGCGGGCGTCCCCGCTCGGCCCTGCGCGCGTGGCGGCGCGACGGCCGCAAGCACCCGAGCCCGAACGCCGGCCCGGTCGAGGCGGCCTTCGCCGGCGCGCTGGGCCGCACGCTCGGCGGCCGGCTGTCCTACGCCGGGCGGGTCGAGGAGCGCCCGCTGCTGGGCGACGGTCCGGCGCCCGGCGTCGCGGACATCGCGCGGGCCGCCCGGCTGTCGGCCGCCGTCACCGTCGGGGCCGGCGCGCTCGCGGTCGTCACGCGCCTGCTGCTCGACCGGGTGCTGCTCGACAGGGTGCTGCTCGACCGGGTGCTGCTCGACCGGGCCCGCGGGTGACCGGCGGGGCGCTGCTCGTCGCCGGCACCACGTCGGACGCCGGCAAGTCGGTCGTCACCGCGGGCCTGTGCCGGTGGCTCGCGCGCGAGGGCCTGCGGGTCGCGCCGTTCAAGGCGCAGAACATGTCGCTCAACAGCGCCGTCACCGCCGACGGCGCCGAGATCGGCCGCGCGCAGGCGATGCAGGCCGCGGCCGCCGGCGTCGCCCCCGAGGCGGCGATGAACCCGGTGCTGCTCAAGCCCGGCAGCGAACAGACCTCGCAGGTCGTCGTGCTCGGCAGGCCGTGGGCCGACGTCTCGGCGAGCAGCTACCGGCAGCACAAGGCCGCGCTGCTCGAGCTCTCGCTCGAGTGCCTCGCCGACCTGCGCGCCCGCTACGACGTCGTCGTCTGCGAGGGCGCCGGCTCACCCGCCGAGATCAACCTGCGCGCCACCGACATCGCGAACATGGGCCTGGCCCGGGCAGCCCGGCTGCCCGTGCTCGTCGTCGGCGACATCAACCCCGGCGGCGTCTTCGCGGCGCTGTTCGGCACGCTCGCCCTGCTGTCCGAGCAGGACCAGGCGCTCGTCTGCGGCTGGGTCGTGAACAAGTTCCGCGGCGACGTCGCGCTGCTCGAGCCGGGGCTCGAGATGCTGCGCTCGCTCACCGGACGCCCGACCTACGGCGTCCTGCCGTGGACCGAGGGGCTCGAGCTCGACGTCGAGGACTCGCTCGGCCTCGCCGTGGCCGTCGCCCCGGTGCCGCCGCTCGGCGGCGACGTCCTGCGGGTGTCGGTGCTGCGCCTGCCGCGGCTGTCGAACTGGACCGACCTCGACGCGCTGCGCAGCGAGCCCGGGCTGCTCGTCCGCTTCGCCACGACCGCCGAGGAGCTCGCCGACGCCGACCTCGTCGTCGTGCCCGGCACCCGGGCCACCGTCGCCGACCTGGCCTGGCTGCGGCGGCGCGGGCTCGACGTCGTGCTGCAGCGCCGGGCCGCCGAGGGACGGCCGGTGCTCGGCGTCTGCGGCGGCTACCAGCTGCTCGGCCGCACGATCGACGACGACGTCGAGTCGCGCGCCGGCGCCGTCGACGGCTTCGGGCTGCTGCCCGTCCGCACGACGTTCGGCGCCGAGAAGGTGCTGGCCCGGCCGGTCGGGCGCTACGGCCAGCACCCGGTCGACACGGCGTACGAGATCCACCACGGCGTCGTCGAGGTCGAGGGCGGCGAGCCGCTGTTCGCGACGGGAGCACCGGCGGGGGAGGGGTGCCGGGTCGGCGCCGTCCGCGGGACGGTGTGGCACGGGGCGCTCGAGAGCGACGGCTTCCGGCGGGCCCTGCTGGCGGAGGTCGCGCTCGAGGTCGGCCGCGACTGGCGGCCGGGCACCCGCTCGTTCGAGGACGTCCGGCAGGCCCGCCTGGACGCGCTCGGCGACCTGGTCGCCGACCACCTGGACACCGCCGCGGTGCGGGCGCTGCTGGAGCACGGCGCGCCGGCCGGGCTCCCGTTCGTCCCGCCCGGCGCGCCCTGACCCCGTCGTGGGGAACGCCGTCGGCCCGCACCGACGTCCCGGGAGCAGGGGGACGGCCGGTGCGGGCCGACGGGGCGCGCAGCTCGACGGCTCAGCCGGCGGCGGCTGCGCCCTCCTTGAGCGCCTGGACGGCGTCCTCCTTGCTGACGCGCACCAGGCTGGCCGCGATGACGCCGGCCATGGCGAGGAAGCCGGCGGCGACGAGGAAGCCGGTGCCCCAGCCCTCGACGAGCGCGGCGACGTCCGGCTGGCCGTTCGGGCCGAGGGCGCCGATCGCCTCGGTGCGGGCGGTGCTCACCGCGGTGAGGATCGCCAGGCCGAGCGCGCCACCGACCTGCTGGCCGGCGTTGAGCAGGGCGCTGGCGACGCCGGCGTCCTCCTGGGGCACGCCGGCGACGGCGGCGCTGGTGAGGGCGACGAAGGTGAAGCCCATGCCGAGCGCGACGAGGCACAGCGACGGCAGGACGACGGTGAGGTAGTCCGAGCCGGGCTCGAGCCGCAGCGCGAGGGTGACCATGCCGAGCGCGGCCAGAGCCGGCCCGAAGATGAGGATCGGGCGCACGCCGATGCGGCCGAGCAGCTGCGACGCGATGCCGGCCGCGATGCCGATGCACACCGTCATGGGCAGGAACGCGAAGCCGGAGCGGATGGGGGTCCAGCCGTTGACCTGCTGCATCCACAGGATGAGGAAGAAGAACACCGCGAAGATGCCGGCGCCGACGAACAGGGCGGCGAGGTCGGCTCCGAGCAGCGTCCTGGAGCGGAACAGGCGGAAGTCGACCAGCGGCTCACGGGCCCGGAGCTGCACGAGCACGAAGCCGGCGAGCAGCACCGCGGCGAGCACGAGGGTCAGCACGGTCTGGGCGGAGCCCCAGCCGAGCTCGTTGCCCTTGACGAGGGCGTAGACCAGGGCGACGAGTCCGCCGGTGACGAGCAGCGCGCCCGGGATGTCGAACCCGCGGGCCCGCTCGTCGCGGCTCTCCGGGACGAAGCGCAGTGCGCCGAGCACGGCGATGAGCGCGATCGGGACGTTCACGAACAGCACCCAGCGCCAGCTGGCGTACTCGGTGAGGACGCCGCCGAGGATGAGGCCGATCGCGGCGCCGCCGGCGGTGATGGCGGCCCAGATGCCGAGCGCCCGGTTGCGCTCGGCGCCCTCGGCGAACACGACGGTGAGCAGCGAGAGCGCGGCGGGCGACATGAGCGCGCCGCCGAGGCCCTGCACGAGGCGGGCGACGATGAGCAGCGGCAGGTCGGTCGCGAGGCCGCCGGCGAGCGAGGCGACGGCGAACAGGATCGCGCCCCACAGGAACACCCGGCGCCGGCCGAGCCGGTCGGCGAGCTTGCCGCCGAGCAGCAGGAAGCCGCCGAAGGTCAGCGTGTACCCGGTCACGATCCAGGACAGGTCGTTCTGGCTGCGGATGTCGAGGGCGCGGGCGATGTCGGGCAGCGCCACGTTCACGATGGTGGCGTCGAGGACGACCATGAGCTGGCTGATCGCGAGGACGAGCAGGGCCATCCCCTTGTGCACCTGGCGTCCGTCTGCGTGGGTGAGGGGTGCCCCGGGTCCGGGGGCGGTGGTGGTGGTCACGGTCGAGCTCCTTCAGCAGCAGTTGGCTCAACAACCGTAGAGGCAGAGTCCCTACCGGGTCAACGCCTGTAGAGTGAACCTCGTGACAGCGTTGCCTGAACCTGACGAGTGCACCTCGCGCGACGCCCGTCGGCGGCGCACCGAAGCGACGATCCTCGGCTGCGCCAAGCACCTGTTCGCCGAGACGGGCTTCGAGCGGACGACCATCCGGGCGGTCGCGGCCGGCGCGGGCGTCGACCCGGCGCTCGTCATGCAGTACTTCGGCAGCAAGCAGGAGCTGTTCGCGGCGTCGGCGCGCTGGTCGAGCGAGCACGAGACGGTCATGGCTGCGCCCCGCGAGCAGGTGCACCAGGCCGCGCTGGCGGACGTGCTCGAGCGCTTCGAGGGGCAGGAGCGCGAGGCCGCGGTCGCGCTGCTGCGCAACTGCCTCACCCACCCGGAGGCGGGCCGCATCATGCGCGACGAGGTGATGTGCGAGCGGGCGGCGTCCGTCGCGCGCACCATCGGCGGAGAGCAGGCCGAGCTGCGTGCGGCGCTGTTCGCCTCGTGCCTGATCGGCCTGAGCATGTCGCGGTACCTGCTCGAGATGCCGGCGCTGGCGCAGGCGTCCCGCGAGGACGTCGTCCGCCTCATGGAGCCGGTGCTGCTCGCGCTCGTCGACCCGCCGGCGCCGGAGGGCGCCTGAGCGCCCCGCTCACGCGGGCACGCCCACCGGGTAGGCGTCGGGTCGTCGGTCGCGCAGGTGGTGCACCGCCCGGCGGGTCCGGTGCACCTGCGCCAGGTCGACGTCGGCCAGCGCCATCCCGGCGGTGCAGCCGGTCGCCGCGAGCACGTCGCCGCTCGGCGACACGACCTGCGCGCGCCCGAGCAGGCGGAGGTCGCCGACCGTGCCGAAGCCGTTCGCCGCGGCCACGAAGACCTGGTTGTCGACGGCCCGGGCCGCCACGTGCAGGTCGAGCAGCCGCGCCTGGCGGTCGCGCTCCAGGGCCGCTGCGGGATCCGGGTCGGCGGCCCAGGCGGCGCACACGGCCAGCAGCTCTGCCCCGTCGAGGGCGAGCGCGCGTCCGGCCTCGGGGAAGGCGGCGTCGTAGCCGACGAGCAGGCCAAGCCGGCCGACCGGGGTGTCGAAGGCGGCGAACCGGTCGCCGCTGCCGTGCTCGGCGGCCTCGCGCTGGGGCGCGTGCACCTTGCGGTGCTCGCCGTGCACGCCGTCGCCCGACAGGCACAGCGCGGTGTCGAACAGCTCGCCGTCGGCGGTGCGCTCGCAGACGCCCAGGCAGACGACCAGCCCGCCGGCCAGCGCGCAGAGCCGCTGCACGTGCTCGCCGTCCAGGTCGAGCTCGGGCGGCCGGCAGCCCGGGCCCGCCCCGAAGGCGCCACCGAGCGCGCACTCCGGCAGCAGCAGCAGGTCGGCCCCGTCGTCACGCGCCCGGCGGCACAGCCGGTCGACGGCCGCCAGGCTGGTGGCCAGGTCGCGCCCGGAGCTGGCGGAGACGGCGGCGACCCTCATGCGCGGTCCTCCGGGAGGCTGGTCGGGACCCGTCCAGCCTGCGACCACCCGTGGTCGGTGCCGTGTCGGCGTCGTGACGGTCCGGCATCGCGGCGTTGCGGCCGGGTTGCGACTGCGTGCCGGGCAGCGGACCGCCGGTGGATCGTCCGCCTGCGCCAGCACCGGCGCGCCTGCGAGGGGCGGGGTCGGCGGACCGCTACGGAACAGTGGCTTGCGGGTGCTCAGCGTGACGTGGTGCGGTGCGGTCGACACCCGGCGTCGAAGGGGCTCGTCATGCGGTACAGGCTCACCTCGTTCCTCGCCGTGCTCGGACTGGTGGCGCTCTGCTGCGTCCCTTCCGCGGCGGCAGCGACGGCAGCGGCGGCACCTCCGGGCCCGGGCATCGCGTCCCTGCCCTTCCTCGTCGAAGGAGGCGCCAGCGACGGGTCCTTGGGCGGACTCGGGTCGCCCGCGCTGAACGGGGCCGTCTCGACGGTCTGCAACCAGGGCCAGGCGCTGGGGAGCCCGCAGTGGTTCACCTTGCCGGCCGGTGACCTCGGGAGCGTCTACGCCGTCGGCCGCGCCGTGTACTACCCCCGCGGCATGACGACGCTGCGCTCCGGTGTCGCCTTCGTGGACCACGAGAGCAACACCGTGCTGGGGTGCGGGAGCTCGCCCGTGCAGGTGACCGCGTCGCACGCAGGCGCCGTGGTCCTGTACTTCGACCCGGCCGAGCTGGCGTCCTGCCGCGACACCACCTCCTGCGGCGAGCCGAGGGCCTCCCTGCACGTCGGCCGCAGCAGCGGCGTGCCGGGCAACGACACGACGGCGCAGCCACGACGCATCCCGTCCCTGCCCTACACCGGTGCGGGCGACAGCGCCCTCGCCGACTCCGACGGTCCGAGCCCCGTCGACCTGTCCTGCGCCAAGTCGATGATCTCCCCGTCGCAGCGGTCGACGGTGTGGTGGACCTTCACCGCCGCCGCTTCGGGCGTCGTCCCCATGACCGTCGACGCAGAGACCTACGGCACCCCGGAGCGGGCCAGGACCTTCGCGCCGGTGGTCGGGCTCGTGCAGCAGACCGCGGCGGGGCTCGTGCGCGTGCCGCGCCCCAAGGACCAGTACGACTGCGAGTCCGGACCGTTCAGCGTCCAGGCGGGGCAGACCTACCTCGTCGGCGTCGCCAGCGTGCGTGACAGCTACTACGGGGGGCCGCTCGTCGAGGGGGGCCGCTTCGACCTGCACGTCGGGTCGATCGGCGCACCGGCCGCTCCCGCCGAGGTGCGGGTCAGCCAGGCCGCCCCCGGGAGCGTCGCCGTGACGTGGGACCCGCCGGCGCCCGTGCCGGGCGCACCGGTCGAGGCCTACGAGGTCACCAGGGACGGCACGGCGGCCGACGGCACGGGGCCCACGACCGCCAGGGTCCCGGCCGCGACCCGCTCGCAGGCGTTCTCCGGTCTCACCCCCGGAGCGACGTACCGCTTCTCGGTCCGCGCACTGTCCGCAGCCGGCACCGGGGTGCCCGCCACGGTGACGCGGACCCTTGCGCTCCCGGGTCAGCCGGTGACCGGTGCAGCTCCCCAGGGCGATCTCGCCAGCCGCACCGCGACCGTCACCTGGCAGCCGCCGGCCTCCGACGGTGGGCTGCCCGTCACCGGCTACCGCGTGTCGCGCAACGGCGTCGACGACGGCGGCGGCGGACCGTGGTCGACCGTCGTCAGCGCCGGGACGCGCTCGTTCACCTTCAGCCAGCTGCGCCTCGCCGTCGGGTACACGCTGTCCGTGACGGCGATCAACGCCGCCGGCCCCGGACCGGCGGCGAGGCTGTCCGTCCAGCTCGGTCGGCTCGCGAGCTGGGCCACGGACGTCACCGCGACGTCCGACGCCGACACCCGGTCGGCCACGCTCACCTGGTCCCCGCCGTCCGACGACGGCGGGCTGCCCGTCACCGGCTACCTCGTCGCGCGCGACGGGACCGACAGCGGAGGCGCGGGACCGTGGTCGAGGACCGTCCCCGCGACGGCACGCAGCCAGACCTTCACCTCCCTGCTGGTCGGCCAGGGGTACTCGCTGAGCGTCCGGCCGATCACCGAGGCCGGTCCTGGACGCCAGAGCTCGGCCTTCACCCAGCTGACGCCGACGCGGAGCGCCGGCTACCTGCCGCTCGATCCCCGGCGGGTGCTCGACACGCGCTCCGGGCTCGGCGCTCCGGCCCCCAGCAAGCTCGGACCGGGTGGGACGATCACGCTGCAGGTCACCGGCCCGGCCGGCACCGGCCTGGCTCCGGTGGGGAGCACCGCCGTCGCGCTCAACGTCACCGCGACGGGCGCGACCGCCAGCAGCTACGTCTCGGTCTTCCCGGCGGGCTTCGGCGACGGGCCGCGCAGCTCCAACCTCAACGTCGTGGCGGGCAGGACGGTCCCCAACCTGGTCATCAGCAAGGTCTCCGCGCAGGGCACCGTCACGTTCTACAACGACGCGGGCAGCGTGGACCTCGTGGCCGACCTGCAGGGCGCCTTCCGTCCCGACCCCGCCACCTCGACCTACCTGCCGAGCGACCCCCAGCGGCTGCTGGACAGCCGGACGGGTCTGGGCCAGGGCACGGCCGCCAAGCTGGCGGCGGGCGGGCGGCTGCGGCTGCAGGTCACCGGCGCCGGACGAGCACCCCTCGGCGCCACCGCGGTCGTCCTCAACGTCACCGTGACGAACGCGACCGCCGACAGCCACCTGTCGGTCTTCCCCACGGGCTCGGCCACGGGGACCAGCAGCTCGAACCTCAACGTGGCGGCCGGGCAGACGATCCCCAACCTCGTCGTCAGCAAGGTCGCCGACGACGGCAGCGTCACCATCTACAACGACTCCGGGTCGGTGGACGTCATCGCCGACCTGCAAGGGGCCTTCGTCTCGGGCACCGTCGGGCAGAGCTACCGCCCGAGCAACCCGCGCCGGGTGCTCGACACCCGGGTCGGGCTCGGCGTCGCGACGGTCGCGAAGCTCGGGCCGCGGCAGACGGTGACGCTCCGCGTGACCGGCGACCCCGGCAGCGGGCTCGCGCCGGTGGGGAGCACGGCCGTCGTCCTGAACGTCACCGCGACCAACGCCACGAGCAGCAGCTACGTGTCCGTGTACCCCACCGGCTTCGCCGGCGGAGCAAGCAGCTCGAACCTGAACGTCGTCCCGGGCCGCACGGCGCCCAACCTCGTCATCAGCAAGGTCGGAGCAGGGGGGACCGTCACCCTGTACAACGACGCCGGCTCGACCGACCTCATCGCCGACCTGCAGGGCGCCTACGGCAGCGGTGCTCCGGGCACGGCCGCCGGAGCGCGGGCTGTCGACGAGCCGGTCTGACCCAGCGACGCCTGCGGGGCGTGCCCGCCGTCGGGTCCGGAGCGCCGCGGCGACCGCGGTGGCCGTCCGGCGCCCCGGGGATAGGGTGGCGGGGAAAGCGACGGTGGGGAAGGAAGCCGGTGCGACTCCGGCGCGGTCCCGCCACTGTGACCTCGACCGACGCCGCACCCGGCGCCCGGCTGGGGGAGCCAGACACTTCGACCGTCGACACGACCACCAGGGGCGCGGACCCCCAAGGAAGGCTCGGCCGTGCGCGCTCGTCCTCGTCCCCTGCCCGGGAGCCCGTCGTCGTGAGCGGCGCCCCGTACCCGTTCACCGCCGTCGTCGGCCTGGACGACCTGCGCCTCGCGCTCGTCGTCAACGCCGTGTCGCCCGCCGTCGGCGGGGTGCTCGTGCGCGGGGAGAAGGGCACCGCGAAGTCGACCGTCGTCCGGGCGCTGGCCGCGCTGCTGCCGCCGGTCGACGTGCTGGAGGGCTGCCGCTTCTCCTGCGACCCGGCGGCGCCCGCGCCCGACTGCCCCGACCTGTCGCGGCACGGCGCCCCGTCGAGCCGCCCGGCGCGCCTCGTCGAGCTGCCGGTCGGCGCGTCCGAGGACCGCCTCGTCGGCTCGCTCGACCTCGAGCGCGCGCTCACCACCGGCGTGTCGGCCTACGAGCCGGGCCTGCTCGCCGCCGCCCACCGCGGGGTGCTCTACGTCGACGAGGTGAACCTGCTCCACGACCACCTCGTCGACCTGCTGCTGGACGCCGCCGCGCTCGGGACGTCCTACGTCGAGCGCGAGGGCGTCTCGGTGCGGCACGCCGCGCGGTTCCTGCTCGTCGGGACGATGAACCCCGAGGAGGGCGAGCTGCGCCCGCAGCTGCTCGACCGCTTCGGGCTCACCGTCGAGGTGACCGCCACGCGCGACCCGCTCGAGCGGGCCGACGTCGTCCGCCGCCGGCTCGCCTACGAGGCCGACCCGTCCGGCTTCGCCGCGCAGTACGCCGCCAGCGACGCCGACCTCGCGGCGCAGATCGCCGCCGCCCGCGAGCGCCTGCCGCACGTCGTGCTGGGCGACCGCGCGCTGCAGGAGGTCACCACCGTGTGCGCCGCCTTCGACGTCGACGGCCTGCGCGCCGACCTCGTCACGGCCAAGGCGGCCGTGGCGCTGGCCGCCTGGGCCGGCCGCACCGAGGTCACCACCGATGACGTGCGGACGGCCGCTCGCCTCGCCCTGCCGCACCGCCGCCGCCGGACGCCGTTCGAGGCGCCGGGCCTGGACGAGCAGCAGCTCGAGGACGCGCTCGACTCCGTGCCGCCGCCGCCGGCACCACCGGCCCCCGGCGCGAGCGACGACCGCCCGGAGGGTCCCGACGACGACTCGCCCGGCGGCGGCCCCGCACCGGCCGTCGAGGGCGACGGCCCGGACGCCGACCCGGGGACCACCGACGCGCCGGCCGACGAGCCCGAGCGCACGCCCGCACCGGCCGGCGC